>NZ_SSOH01000073.1:0-231913 GCF_029873155.1 Pseudomonas sp. BN515
GCGCAGCTACCCTGAGCACTTGCCGGAGATCGAGTACGACCCGGGCGATCGGGTGCTCAAGGTCGGACGCATCGGGCAGGTCCGCTTCAATGGCCGGAGCCTGTTTGTCGGCGGCGGCCTGGCGGGAGAGCGGGTTGCCATCCGTCCGACCACGACCGACGGCGTCTTCGACGTGGTGTTCATCCGTAAGACCGTGCGCCAGATTGATCTCAGGCAACCCAAGCCATGACCATCAACCCGTTACCCATGTCTCCCGACAAGCGTTACCCATGTATACCGGCTGAACACTGCGCGCACCGCATCGGCGTGCGCAGCGAATCAAAGGAACGGCGCCCGGAAAATGTTGGGCTTCGCGTAGCTCAGCCACAACCTACAGGTTCGTGCCGCCGTCTAGACTGCTTCCATTCCCACCGAAAGGAAGCGCCATGCCTGAGGCCACGGAAGTCCTGCTCGATTTCGCCAGCGCCCTTGCCGTCGGCCTGTTGATCGGCGCCGAGCGTGGCTGGCGCGAGCGCAACAAGGAAGCGCTGCGACTGGTTGCCGGCATCCGCTCGTTCGGTCTCACCGGACTGCTCGGCGGATTCGCCTCCTTCCTTGGCGAGCAGTTCGGCACGGCGGTGTGGGTGGCGATCTTCGCCTGCTTCGCCGTGCTGGTCATCGCCTCCTACTTTGGCGAGCTGGTGTATATCGGCGACCTCGGGCTCTCCACCGAACTGGCATTGCTGATCACCTTCCTCCTCGGCAGCCTGGCGGTTGCCGGCCACCATGTGCTGTCCGGCGCCGGTGCCGTGGTGGTTGCGCTGCTGCTGAGCCTCAAGGACGCGCTGAACCACGCCCTGCAACGACTCAGCGAGGAGGAGCTGCTGGCCGCCCTCAAGCTGTTGTTCATCTCGGTGGTGCTGCTGCCGATCCTGCCCAACAAAGGCTACGGCCCGTGGGAAGTGTTCAATCCTTATGCCACCTGGTGGATGGTGGTGCTGATCGCCGCGCTGGGCTTCGCCGCCTATTTCGCCATCCGCCTGGTGGGCACCCAGCGCGGATTGCTGCTCACCGCCTTGCTCGGCGGCACCGTGTCCTCCACCGCCATGACCATCACCCTGTCCCACCTGCAGGAACACCGGGCCCTGCGCCCGCTGCTGGCGGCCGGCCTGCTGGCTACGTCGGCGCTGATGTTTCCCCGCGTGCTGCTGGAGGTAGGGCTGGTGAACCCGGCCCTGCTGTCACGCCTGGCCTGGCCGCTGGGTATCGCGGCGCTGGTCTATGCAGCAGGGGCACTGTTTTTCTGGCGAGTCGCGGCCAACCGCGAATCGCCCAATGCCGAGCCGCCGCTGAAGAACCCCTTCGAGTTGGGCCCTGCCCTGCGCTTCGCTGCCCTGCTGGCGTTGATCCTGCTGCTGGTAGAGGCCGCCCGGCGTTACCTGGGGGACGTGGGCGTCTACCTGGTCTCGCTGCTCTCGGGACTGACGGACGTCGACGCCATCACCCTGTCCCTGGCGCGGGGCGCGAACCGTGAACTGGGGGCGGAAGTGGCCGTACGTGGCATCTTCCTGGCGGTGCTGAGTAACAGCCTGGTCAAGGCGGGACTGATCGTGGTGATCGGCGGCAAAGGGCTGGCGCTGCGCACCTTCCCCTTCATCGCCGGCGGCCTGCTGGCCGGTACGGTGGCCTTGCTGATGGTCTAGGGATTCAGCGCTTGAGGAAGCCTTTCAGCAGCTCGCCAACGCGCTCGCCCAGTTCCTGGTTGGCCGAGAGTTGCAGCCCTCGCGCCAACTCGCTGTCCACCACCTGTTCCACCAACGGACGCAGCGCCAGCAACTGGCGATTGAGGTCGTCCAGTTCGCTGACATGGGGCAGGCTGTTGGACAGCAGCGGGTTGACCAGATGCTCGACGATCATCCGCACGATGCCGGCGGACACCGGCTCCACCTGGCGGCGGATCGCGACGAACTGGGCAAGCAGCACGTCCAGCGGAATCCCGGAGCGGTAGAGCTGGACCCCGGCGCTGAACACGCGTGGATTGAGCACCCGCAAATGGTCACCGGCGAATTCGATCAGGCCCAGCTCGCGGGCGCGGTCCATGTTGTCGTCGGTGAGGTCGGCGCCGAACAGCGCCTGCACTTCGTCGAAGCCCAGGCGAGTAGGTTCCACCAGGTTCCAGGCGCCGACGATGGCCTGCTCCAGTCCCAGCACGTGTGCCAGGTCCTGGCCCTGTTCCCAGGCTTCCAGCAGTTCGCGGATGCTGGCGATGCTGTAGCCGCGCTCCAGCAACTGGCCGATCAGCCGCAACCGCGCCAGGTGCTCGCCGTTGTAGATGCCCACCCTTCCGCGCCGCTCCGGTGGCGGCAGCAGGCCGCGGTCCTGATAGGCGCGCAGGTTGCGTACCGTGGTTCCGGCCTCAAGGGCCAGTTCGTCCACCGTGTATTCGGCGTCCGGCACTACCGGAGGCTCGGCGGCCTGGTTGAGGAGCTTGCTGAGAAAGGAGGGGACATTTTTCATGGGCCGGATCATATCGCCGCCCCTCTTCCGCCAACAACAGCCCCCGGATTGGCCCAACCATTGGCTGGACTTGTCGTGTGACGGCGTTCGCGGCGATGGCAAAACTTCGCCGCAGAGGCTCTATTTCGCGGCCTGTAACCACTCGGTAACGCGGTAACAGCGGCGGCGCCAGGCACCGGGGCGCTATGGCAAGGGCGGGAATCCCTGTTCAAGAATGACCGTGACATTGACTGATGTAACAGTCACAACACGGAGATTCCCATGCCTGCCCCTGCCCTCAGTGCCCAAGATCTGTCCGAGTTCCGCAATGTGCAGCAACTGGCCTATCGCTGCGCACAAGCCATCGCCGCCGAACTGAAGCCCGGCATCAGCGAAAAGGAAGCCGCCGCCCTGATGAAGAGCTGGTTGCAGGATCACGGTGTGCGCGACTGGTTCCATCAGCCTTTCGCCTGGTTCGGTCCTCGCACCGCCTTCAAGGGATTCGACGGGCTGCGTCACCTGGGCGGATTCAACCTGGCCTTCTACCCCGGCAAGCAGCGCCTGGAGGAAGGCATGCCGTACATCCTCGATTGCGCGCCGACCCTGGGCGCCTACACGGCGGATATCGGCTACTCCGGTGCCCTGGGCAGCAACCTCGTGGTCGAGCGCCTGATGGACGACCTGATGGAGCATCGCCAACTGATCCTCGACCTCGTGCAGCAGCGCCAGCCGCTGGCCAGGGTCAGCCAGGCGGTGGACAACCTCTGCGCCCGCCAGGGCACCCTGCCCCGGCACAAGGCCTATCCGTTCGAGGTGCTGGCCCATCGGGTGGAAAAGCTCGGCGAGCGCAAGCAGGGCCTGTCCATCGCCCGCTTCGGCGTGCGCAACATCTACACCCTGACCCGCAACGCATTGATCACCGGCCGCCGCGAAGGCTGGTCGCCCCTGTGGTCGAGCAACAGCCGCTCGGAACATCCGCCAACCCCTGGCCTCTGGGCGGTGGAACCGCACCTGGGTTTCCGCGGCGTCGGCGCCAAGTTCGAAGAACTGCTGGTGGTGACCGAGGACGGCGCCTTCTGGCTGGATGACGACCTGCCCCACGTGCGCCGCTGGCAGGCCCGCCAGCAGGGCAAGCAGGTGGCTGCATGAACGCGCCACTGATGCTGGAACCCCAGCGCTTCGCCGTGAAGGGCGATGGTGTCGAACTGGCCGCCTACCGCTGGGGCAATGCCGCCGGCCCGACACTGCTGCTGGTCCACGGCTACCCCGATAACCACGAGGTCTGGTTGCCGCTGATCCGCGAGCTGGCCGCCGACTGCCAGATCATCGCCTACGACGTGCGTGGCGCCGGCGCCTCGGACATTCCGCGCAAGACCCGCGACTACCGGCTGGAGAAGCTGGCCAAGGACCTGGAAGCGGTGATCAAGGCCGTCAGCCCTGATCGCCCGGTGCATCTGGTGGCCCACGACTGGGGCTCTATCCAGTCCTGGGAAGCGGTGACCGAACCCCGCCTCCAGCCGCTGCTGGCCTCCTACACCACGATTTCCGGCCCCTGCCTCGATCATGTCGGCCACTGGATGCGTGCGCGTCTGAAGGAGAAGCGCCCGCGTGCGTTCGGCCAGGTCATCGGCCAACTGGTCAGCTCCTGGTACATCGGCTTCTTCCATACCCCGCTGGTGCCGGAACTGCTCTGGCGCGCCGGACTGGCCCGCGCCTGGCCGACCCTGCTGCGGCGGCTGGAAGGCGTACGCGAATCACGCCCCAATCCGACCCAGGCGTCCGATGGCCAGCACGGGGTCAAGCTGTACCGCGCCAACTTCATCGCCAGCCTGTTCCGCCCGCGCCAGCGCCCAACCGAGGTGCCGGTGCAACTGATCGTGCCCACCCGCGACCGCTTCGTCCGTCCGCAGTTGTTCCAGGATCTCGATCGCTGGGTGCCGCGCCTGTGGCGCCGCGAGGTGGCCGCCGGCCACTGGCAACTGATGGCCGATCCGAGTCGCCTGGCCGGCTGGATTCGCGAGTTCGTCGATCACCTGGAAGGAGGCGACGCCAGCCGCGCCCTGCGACTGGCCAAGGTGCGCCCCGGCAGCGGCAGCTTCGCCGGCAAGCTGGTGCTGGTGACCGGCGCCGGCGGCGGTATCGGTCGCGCCACGCTGCTGGAGTTCGCCGAGCGCGGCGCCAATGTGCTGGCCGCCGATATCGACCTGGCCGCCGCCGAGCGTAGCGCGGAGCTGGCCAGGGCCCTGGGCGCGGAAGCCTGGGCCAGGCAGCTGGACGTCAGCGACAGCGCGCAGATGGAAGCCTTCGCCGACTGGGTGCGGGACGAGTTCGGCAGCCCGGACCTGGTGGTCAACAACGCCGGCATCGGCATGGCCGGCGCCATGCTCGACACCCGTCCCGAGGACTGGGAACGCCTGCTGCGGGTCAACCTGTGGAGCGTGATCGACGGCTGCCGGCTGTTCGCCCGGCAGATGCTGGAGGCCGGCAAGGGCGGGCATATCGTCAACGTTGCCTCGGCGGCGGCCTTCGTGCCCTCGCGCAACTACGCCGCCTATGCCACCAGCAAGGCCGCGGTGCTGATGCTCAGCGAATGCCTGCGTGCCGAACTGGCCGGCAAGGGCATCGGCGTTACCGCGATCTGCCCGGGGCTGGTCAACACCGGAATCATCCAGGCCACCCGCTTCAACGGCCTGGACGGGGAAGCCGAAGCCAAACGCAAGGCCAAGGTGCAGCGCCTCTACCAGCGCCGCAACCTCACCGCCGAAACCGTCGCCCGCCGCATCGCCGATGCGGTGGAGCGCAACAAGCCGGTGCAGGCCGTGGGCAGCGAAGCCCACCTCAGCGTCGCCCAATGGCGCTTCGCCCCCTGGCTGTCGCGCCTGTTGGCGCGCCTCAACCTGTCTGCCTGAGGACCTGTCCATGAGCCAAGAGCATCACCGCCTGGAACAGCGCAAGGTGCGCTTCGACTTCGCCGACACGCCGCTGCACTGGGTACCCGGCGAGCCGGAGGCCTCGCACATCATGAACACCCTGCACCTGATCCTGCCGGCCGGGGAATTCTGGTTCTGCCGGGTCTACAACAAGGCCCTGCCGCTGATTACCGATGAGCAGCTACGCGAGGACGTGCGCGGTTTCGTGCGCCAGGAAGCGCAACACGCCCGCGCCCACGACAGCGCGCTCACCCCCTATCTGGAACGCCACGGCATCGACCCGACGCCCTTCACCAAGGGCATCTACTGGCTGTTCGAGAAGGTGCTGTGCGACTACCCCCTGGGCGAAAACACCTTCACCCGCTGGCTACAGCCCTGGTGGCTGCGCCAGCGGGTTGGCCTGATTGCTGCCGTGGAGCATTTCACCTGCGTGCTGGGCAACTGGATCATCACAACCCGCAGCCTGGACGACGCCGACCCGGTGATGCTCGACCTGCTGCGCTGGCACGGCGCCGAGGAGGTGGAACACCGCTGCGTGGCCCACGACCTGCACGTTCACCTGAAAGGCAGCCTGCTGATGCGCTGGTTCTACATGCTGGTGGCCAGCGGTGCGCTGATCTTCCTGTTCAGCCAGTCCATGCACACGCTGATGCGCCAGGACCCGTCCACCCGCTACCACTGGGGCTTCCTCCGCCTCTGGCGCGCCCTGGGCAAGCGCGGCCTGCTGCCGCCCATGGGCAGCATCGGCGTCGCGGTCATGCGCTACTTCCGGCCGGACTTCCACCCTCGTACCGAAGGCAATTTGCAGGTGGCGCTGGATTACCTCGCCAGCTCCCCTGCCGCACAGCGGGCTGCGGCGGAGGCGGCGGGTTGAACTTGTGGGGGAATGCATTCGCGATAGGAATGTGTAGCCGGGAGTTCCGCGTGGGCTCCACTACCCTCACCCCCAGCCCCTCTCCCTGAAGAGGAGAGGGGTGCCTCGCGCCGGTTACTCCGTGCCAACCGGCAGACACCTTTCCTGTGGGGGCGATTTCAATCGCCAAGCAGCCTTGGTGGGCTTTAGCCCACGCTGACCTGCTGGTGGGGTGAATTTATGCGCGGTGGGGGAAAGGTTTAGCCGAGAAATCCGTCGCCCTCACCCCAAACCTCTCCCAGAGGGAGAGGGGGCTGTCCGTGCAGGACGCTGGCCTGGCACATTCCTGTAGGGGCGAATTCATTCGCCAAGCAGACCGCAGGCCTGCCCTACACACTCACCCCTCGAACTGCTCATCCAGCAACGGCAGACCCGCCGCCCTTTCCAACAGGTCGTTGGGCAGGCTCTTGCTGGCGCGGGCGCCGAGCAGCTTGAGGTTTTCCACCCGGCCGATGAGGTTGCCACGGCCATCCACCAGCTTGTTGCGGGCGTTGGCGTAGGCCTTGTCCAACTGTTGCAGGCGGCTGCCCATCTCATCCAGGTCCTGGACGAAGGCGACGAACTTGTCGTACAGCGCACCAGCGCGCTCTGCGATCTCGCGGGCGTTCTGGCTCTGCCGCTCCTGGCGCCAGAGGCTGTCGATCACCCGCAGGGTGGCCAGCAGGGTGGTCGGGCTGACGATCACGATGTGCTGCTCGAACGCTTCCTGGAACAACCCCGGATCAGCTTGCAGGGCAGCGGCGAAGGCGGCTTCGATGGGCACGAACAGCAGCACGAAGTCCAGGCTGTGCAGCCCTTCCAGGCGCTGGTAGTCCTTCACCGACAGGCCCTTGAGGTGGCTGCGCAAGGACAGCACGTGTTGCTTCAGGGCCTGGCTGCGGGCGGCTTCGTCGTCGGCGGCGATAAGCGCCTGGTAAGCGGTGAGGCTGACCTTGGCGTCCACCACCACCTGCTTGTCCCCCGGCAGCTGGATCAGTACGTCGGGCTGGAATCGCTCGCCCTCGGCACTCTTCAGGCTGACCTGGGTCTGGTATTCGCGCCCCTTCTCCAGGCCGGCGTGTTCCAGCACCCGCTCCAACACCAGCTCGCCCCAGTTGCCCTGGGTCTTCTGGCCTTTCAGGGCACGGGTCAGGTTGGTGGCTTCATCGCCCAGACGCTGGTTGAGCTGTTGCAGGCGCTCCAGTTCCTTGCCCAGGGAGAAGCGCTCGCGGGCTTCCTGTTGATAGCTTTCTTCCACCCGCTTCTCGAAGGCCTGGATGCGCTCCTTGAGGGGGTCGAGCAACTGGCCAAGGCGCTGCTGGCTGGTTTCGGCGAAGCGCTGCTCGCGCTCGTCGAAGATCTTCCCCGCCAGTTCGGCGAACTGCGCCCGCAGGTCGTCGCGGGCCGCCTGCAGGTCGGTCATACGCTGTTCGTGGGATTCGCGCTGCTCCCGCAGTTCGGCTTCCAGGCTGGCACGGTCGGCATCCAGGCGACGCAACTCGGCATCCTTGCGTTCACGTTCCTGGTTCCAGGCCAGCAAGGCTTCCCGGGCACTCTGGCGCTCGACGCCGAGCAGCTCGGCCTCGCGGCGCAGGGCTGCCAGTTCGGCCTGTTGGGCAGCGTTCAGGTGGTTGAGCTCGCGATTTTCCTCGCGACTGTCGTCCAGCTGGACGATGAGGCCATCCTGGGCCAGTTGGGCATTGGCCAGGCGCTCTTCGAGCAGGGTCTGTTCGGTTTGCAGGGCAGTGAGCTTGCGCTGCTGCTGCCAGGCCAGGCCCAGCAGGGGTACGGCGGCGGCCAGCAGGCCGATCAACAGGTTGGGGATATCTAGGGGCATGAGCGGCTCCGCGCTGGAATGCCGGGAGTATACCCAGCGGCGCGCGGCGCGATCAGGAATGCTGAGGGAGGCGGCTGAGCAGGCGCTTGGCCTCGTGGGAACCCTGGGAAGCGGCCTGTTCCAGCCAGTGGCGGGCCTGCTCCGGTTCGTTGACGCGGGGCTGGCTGCACAGGCGCCCCAATTCAAGCTGTGCGCGGCGGTCGCCGGCGCGGGCGGCCTGGCGCAGCATGTCCAGGCCGATGCGGCGGTCACGCTGGTTGCCGCAGTCGCGGCAGAGCATCTGGCCCAGGCGGCTTTGCGCCACGACCACGCCTTCCCGTGCCGGCTGCTTGAGCAACTTGCCAGCGATCCGCTTCACGCTCTGCGCCTGGCCCAGGCGCGGGCTGTCCAGCAGCCAGAGGGCAACGCGGGTGGGCAGGGTTTTCTGGCTGGAAACAGACTCAGCGGGGACGCGGAACTTCATGAAAAGGGGCAGGTGGCCGGAAAGGCGCGCAACTCTACTCCTTTTTTGTGGCAGGTAAAGTCTTGCAATTGCCGCAGATGGCGTTCTAGAGCAAGTGCTCAGGACAAATCCACAGAACCTGTGGATAACTCTGTTGAGAAGATGCTCGAAACGTCACCGAGTGCTCATGGCTCGTGGGCTCCGCTCAAACTGATGATTTTTTCACCAATTATAAAATTCCTTATTTTTCATGTAGTTACGAAATCATCTCTGAGAATCAAGCGTTTACGGGACATTTCATCAGCCCTTTGCGAGGCTGCATCGCAACTGTGCACAACTTGAAACTGTCAAGCCCCTACCCGCCCCGTTACGGGGCATTTTGCTCTGAAATGCGCCTGGAACCTGTGTTGCACGGGCGTTCCAGACGGCGACGAATGGCACGAAAAAAGCGCTCCGGGCACTCTCCGCAAGCTGGTACGAACGTCCTCCTGCGCCAACACTGTGCACAAGTTCGTCCCCCTCTTGTACGAACCCGTTTTCCTCCCACGCGGGAAGGCTTTTAGAATGCCCAATCCGGCCCTTCGACCCTTGCTGCCCCATGGACAAAGCCCGCATCCATCGCCTGATCCTCGACAAGCTCGCCGCCGACCTGCAATTGCTGCAACGCGCGGCGCAGACCGCCTACGAGGCGGCTACCCACGAGGAAAACATCGCCGAGAACAAGTACGACACCCTCGGCCTGGAAGCCTCCTACCTGGCCACCGGCCAGGCGCGCCGTGCCGCGGAAATCAAACAGGCACTGGGGATGTTCGAGAGCCTCAACCTGCGCCCCTTCGACCCCGCGCGCGGTATCCAGCTCAGCGCCCTGGTGCTGCTGGCAGCCGAGGATGGCAGCGAACAGCGGTTGTTCCTCGGCCCCGAGGCCGCCGGCCTGAAAGTGGTCGAGGAAGGCGAGGAAATCACCGTGATCAGCCCGCGTTCGCCCCTGGGCCAGGCGCTGCTGGGCAAGGCCGAAGGCGCCGAGGTGACCCTGACCATCGGCAATGGCCAGCAGACCTTCGAGGTGCTGGAGGTACACTGAATACCTGCCGCCACACCGTTTTGGAGGCTCCATGGCTCGCCCACGTCGCATCCTGCGCATCAGCTTCAATCCCCTGGTCCTGACCCTCAGCGTCGCCCTGGGGGTCTGGCTCGGTTTCATTGCCATCGGCCTGACCACCTACTTCGGTTACCAGCTCTACACGGCCGACAACAAAGCCCCGGTGGCCGAGGTTTTCATCCCGCCGCCTGCGCCGCCGCAAGCGGAACCGGAGCCGGCGCCCCTGCCACCGAGCACGGGCGAAGAGCGCCTGCAGAAGTACGAGGAGAACTACAACGCCGCCCAGCGCGCGGACAACGAGCGCCAGGAACGGCTGGAGGAACAGCGTCGGCTGAACGATGCCAAGTGCCAGTTCTGGACCGAGCAGTACCGCAATGCGCCGACCGAGAAGGCCAAGCGCAACATGGCCCAGGAGTGTGGTTAGCAGGCGCACCTCGTCTGATTTCAGTGTGCCAGCCGACCAAAGGCAGCCGGCTTCAATTGGCCGTCACACTGACCCGGCTAGACTCATGACGTGCGCCCTCCACTTCGGCGCCAGAGGCGGTTCGCAATGGGTCCCGAAATTTTCATAGCCCTGATGATCATGGGCTGGCTGCTGGCAGCGGTCGCGTTGCTGTGGGCCATGCTCAGGATCTCCCACCATCACCACCACCATCACAGCCGGCCTTCGCCTCCCCACTCTTCCCGCTCGTTCCGACGGCACAAGACGAAGAACGCACCGGTTGCTCCGCACTGAACCTCTTGTTGAGCCGGGGGCGCTTTGCGCCCCTTGGCGAATGAATTCGCCCCTACAAAATCCACCAATGCGTCGGCATTTTTGGCGAATTGAGCGTTTGTAGGATGGGTTGAGCTTGCGATACCCATCGCCTTTTCCCCTGTGGGAGCGATTTCAATCGCGAATGAATTCGCCCCCACAAAAGAATGGCCTGCGGAACACCCCGTTGTAGGGGCGATTTCAATCGCCATGGGCAGCGCAGCTGCCCTAAAGAGGTCAAGGCCGGACCTGCAGCCCGGTTGGCGAATGAATTCGCCCCTACAGAAAAAACGGCGACCTCGATGGTCAGCTCAAAGGCAAATCGCTCCCACAGGAATTTCTGTAATACGGTAGCGATCTTCTTCGATCTAGTGGAAATCCCTACTTCTCACATCCAGCCCCGACAGCAGCGACGTCAGGTCGTGCAGGCGGCGGGCGATGAGGTGGCGAACACCGTCCACCGACTCCAGGCGACCGTCCACCTGCAATAGCTGGGAGCCCACCAGTACCCGGCGCTGGCGTTCGGCCAGGTCGTGCCAGACCACCACATTGACCATGCCGTGTTCGTCTTCCAGGGTGACGAAGATCACCCCGCTGGCGGTCTGCGGACGCTGGCGCCCGACCACCAGGCCGGCAACGCTGACGTTCCGTCCGTGATCCACCGCCAGCAGCTCCCGCGAGCTGCGGCAGCGCCGCTTGTGCAAGGCCGCGCGCAACAGGGAAACGGGGTGCGGCCCGAGGGTGGTGCCCAGGGTGGCGTAGTCGGTGAGCATGTCTTCCCCCACGCTGGGCAACGGCAAGGCCACCTGCATTTCTTCCTGCTCCGGCAGGCCGGCGAAGAGCGGTGCCTGGACCTCCACCCCGGCGACCGCCCAGCGCGCCCGGTGACGATGCCCGGCCAAGCCGCGCAGGGCGCCGGAGTCGGCCAACAGTTCGCGGGCGCGGGCGTCCAGATGGGCGCGCTGGACCAGGTCGGCGACGCTGCTGAAGGGGGCGGCCTGCCGCACGGCCTCCATGCGCCTGGCATCGTCCTCGCGAAAGCCCCGCACCATCCGCAGTCCCAGGCGAATGGCTGGCTCACCCTCCTCTCCCGCCGGCTCCAGGGAGCAATCCCAGTCGGAATGACGCACATCCACCGGACGCACCTCGATCCTGTGGCGGCGCGCGTCCTGCAGTACCTGGTCGGGGCTGTAGAACCCCATCGGCCAGCTGTTGATCAGGGCGCAGGCATAGGCGGCCGGCTCGTGGCATTTCAGCCAACAACTGGCATAGGTGAGCAGGGCGAAACTGGCGGCGTGGGATTCGGGGAATCCGTAGCTGCCGAAGCCCTTGATCTGCTCGAAGATCCGCTCGATGAAGTCCAGTTCATAGCCCTTGGCGAGCATCCGCGACGTCAGCCGCTGACGGTGGTGCTCCAGGCCGCCATGACGCTTCCAGGCGGCCATGTTGCGGCGCAGTTCGTCCGCTTCGCCGGGCGTGTAGTCGGCGGCGACTATGGCCAGCTGCATCACCTGCTCCTGGAACAGCGGCACGCCCAGGGTGCGCTTGAACACCGGGATCAGCTCGTCCTTGGGATAGGTCACCTTCTCCTCGCCCTTACGCCGTCGCAGGTAGGGATGGACCATGTTCCCCTGGATCGGCCCCGGACGGACGATGGCGACCTGGATCACCAGGTCGTAGAACTCCCTGGGCTTCAGGCGCGGCAGCATGGACATCTGCGCCCGTGACTCGATCTGGAATACGCCGATGGTGTCGGCGCGGCCGATCATGTCGTAAGTGGCCTCGTCCTCCTTGGGCAAGGTGGCGATGGTCCACTGGATGCCGCGATAGCGCTCGATCAGGGCGAAGCAGCGGCGCAGCGCGCTGAGCATGCCCAGCGCCAGCACGTCCACTTTCAGCAGCCCCACCAGATCGAGGTCGTCCTTGTCCCACTGGATGACGGTGCGCTCGGCCATGGTGGCGTTTTCCACCGGCACCAGGCTGTCCAGCGGTGCTTCTGAAATCACGAAGCCGCCGGGGTGCTGGGACAGGTGGCGGGGAAAGCCGATCAGCTCGTTGGTAAGAGCCACTACCCGGCGCAGCACCGGGCTTTCCGGGTCGAAACCCACCTCCCGCAGACGCTCCGCCGAAGGCCCCTGGTCGCTCCAGCCGCCGCAGCAATCGGCCAGGGCGTTGACCTGGTCCGGCGGCAGGCCGAGAGACTTGGCCACATCACGTACCGCGCCGGCGCCGTGGTAGGTGTTGACCACCGCCGTTAGCGCCGCCCGGCCCCGTCCGTAGCGACGGAATACGTACTGGATGACCTCCTCGCGGCGCTCGTGCTCGAAGTCGACGTCGATATCCGGCGGTTCGTTGCGCTCCTTTGACATGAAGCGCTCGAACAGGAGTTCAGTGGTGCTGCAGGGGTCCAGCTCGGTGATGCCCAGGGCGAAGCACACCACCGAGTTGGCCGCCGAGCCGCGCCCCTGGCAGAGAATGTTCTGACGGCGGGCGAACTCGACTATGTCGTGCACCGTGAGGAAGTAGCTCTCGTAGCCCAGCTCGGTGATCAGCGCGAGCTCCTTTTCCACCAGCGCCCGCGCCTTGGCCGGCACGCCGTCGGGCCAGCGTCGCAGCATCCCCTCCTCGGTGGCGGCACGCAGCCAGGTGCTGGGGCTGTGCCCGTCCGGCACCAGCTCGCGAGGGTACTGGTAATCCAGCTGGCTCAGGCTGAACTCGCAGCGGCGGGCGATGCGCAGCGATTCGGCCAGCAGCTGCGCCGGGTAGAGGCCAGCCAGCGCCTCGCGGCGGCGCAGGTGGCGCTCGCCATTGGGGAACAACCGCAGCCCGGCCTCGGCCACCGTGCAGTGATGGCGCACGGCGGTCATGCAGTCCTGCAGGGCGCGGCGGCCACGGGCATGCATATGCACATCGCCAGTCGCCACAGGCGGGATGCCGACGCGCTCGGCCAGGGCCAGCAGGCGCTCCAGACGGCCGGTGTCGTCCGGTCCCTGGTGCAGTTCCACCGCCAGCCACAGGCGTTCGGGGAAACACTGGCGCAGCCACGAACCTTCGCGGCCGTCGTCTTCCCGGTCCGGCACCCAGAGGGCCAGCAGGCCATCCGTGGGTTCGGTCAGGTCATCACGCAGCAAGCGGTACTCGCCCTTCTTCGCCCTCCGCCGGGCTTGGGTGATGAGCCGGCAAAGGCGCTGGTAGCCGGCCAGGTTTTCCACCAGCAGCACCAGCTTCGGGCCGCCCTCAACCCGTACTTCGCTGCCGATCACCAGGGGCAGCTCGCTCTTCTTCGAGGCCTGCCAGGCGCGGACGATGCCGGCCAGGGTGCATTCGTCGGTGATCGCCAGGGCTGCGTAGCCATGCTCCTTGGCACGCTTGAACAGCTCATCGGCGCTGGAGGCCCCGCGCTGGAAGCTGAAGTTGGACAGGCAGTGCAGCTCGGCGTAGGCGTTCATGCGAACCAGCCGTGCAACAGCAGCGGCCCCTCCCCGTTCACTGTGCGGAAGGCCCAGCCACGCTGGCCACCGCGGGTTTCCACCAGGTAGTAGTCGCGGCGCACGTCGCCGCCATCCCACCAGCCGGACTCGATGCGTTCGGGGCCGGCGAGGATGCGGACGGACGACTCCCGCAGGGGCACGGGTTCACGCAACAACCAGCCGGGACGGGGCGGACCAGGCGGGAGCGGCGCCTGCGGGCCCTCCGCATCCAGTTGCCAGGCGCATTCGGGACGGTGGTCGGCACGGGCAGCCAGACCGTGCACCGCGTCGTCTCCCAGGCGTGCCCGCAGGCGTTCGCGCAATTGCTCCCAGGGCAGGGATTGCTGCGGGCGCTCGTCGAACAGCTCGCGCCGCTCCGGGACGAAGGCCGGCAGGTCCCGCGCCTGCAGACGGAAGGCGCGCACCGGGGCCGGAACCTGCAACTGCTCCAGGCGCCCACGGGCCAGTTCGAAGAGCATGGTCGCCTCACGCTCGGCGCTGAGCAGCCCCACTGGCACCCGGGTTTCCGGCAGGTCGCGGTGTTCCAGATGGAGAGTGAAGCGCTGCACGCCGCTGTCACGGCAGGCGAGGAAAGCGGCCAGGTCAGCGGTGAGACGGCGCAGGGGGAACAGCAGCGCCTGATGGGATTCCACCTCGAAGTTCAGCTCGATGCGCAGGTCGAACTCATCCGGCGGCCGATAGCACTCCAGCGCCAGGGGGCGGTCGCCCAGCAGGGTATCGAGGTGCTGCAACACGTCTCCCGGGAAGCGTCGGGCCACCGTCTCCCGGGGCAGCGCCAGCACCTGCTCCAGGTGGCGCAGGCCCATGCGGGCGAAGGCGGTGGCGGAATCCCGTGCCAGGCCGGCGCGATCCACCGGCATGCGCCCGAGGGCTTCACGCAATTCGTCCTGGCTCGCCACCGCCAGGCCATCGTAGGCATTGGCCAGCACCCGCGCCGCCGCCGGGTTGGGCGCCGCGACGATGCGATGGCGGAAACCCAGGCCCGTAAGCTCCCGCCGCAACCGGGCCTCGAAGCGCGGCCAGGGGCCGAACAGGGCGAAGCTGGATTCCACCTCCAGCAGCAGGCAACGCGGATAGCGCAGGCTGATCTGGGAACTGAAGCGATAGGCCCAGGCGGCCAGCAGTTGCTGCCAGTGCTCGATCCGCGCCGGGTCGTACTCCACCAGGGTGAAGTCGCGGGTCAGGACGTGGGCGGCGGTCAGCGACTGGCCGGGGCGCAGTCCCAGGGCCTTGGCCGCCGGGTTGAGGGCACGCAACACGCGGCGTTGGGGCGTGCCCGTCACCAGCGCCAAGGGCGCTTCGGGGTCGGGGTGGACGCGCAGCACGCCATCCAGCGCCAACTGCGGCAGCAATATGCAGGCCCAGCGCATGACGGCATCACCGGGACAGGGCGATCGGCGCCGCGGGCGGCAGGCCACCCCGGCACTTGAGCACCCGCAGCTGCGCCGGCCAGCCGTCGACGGCGATGCGCAAGGCCGCCGGCGAGGGGTTCAGGGCGGCATCCAGCGGGCGGTAGGCGAAGGCCAGGGTCTGGCCGGTTTCGGCAGCCACCTGCAGGCGGCGCAGGGCGCGGTCATCGGCCTGTTGCGGCCAGCACAGCACCGCTGCGCAACTGCCGGAACGCAGGCATTGTTCGGCCGCCCAGAGGGCATCGCGGCCGCTGGCCTCCACCAGCGCCAGCCAACGCAGGTCAACGCCGGCGGCCTGCCAGGCCTGTGGATAAGGGATATGCGGCGGCGCCACCAGCACCACGCGCTCAGCGCTGGCGGTCAGCCGTGCCAGTGTGGGCCAGAGCAGACGCAGCTCGCCCAGGCCTGCGGCCGGAACGAGGATTTCGCTGAGCGCAGCCTCAGGCCAGCCACCGCCGGGCAGGACCCGGTCCAGGGCGGCAAGGCCGGTGGGTTGGTCGCTATCGGACGGCAGCGCGCCGGGCTGGCCTTTCCAGACCCGCCGCTCATTGAGCAGGGCGTCGAGGGCAACGACAGCGCCCATCAGCTCCACTCACTGCCAGAAGAGAAAAACGGCAGCCCCGGGGCGGGGCTGCCGAAAGGGCCAGGAACAATCATCAAGGCCATTAGGGGAAATCCTACGAATACTGTATTTATATACAGTAAATCGCAGAGACTTCCTACGGTCAATTCAGAAAAGACGGAAGGCCTGCGAAAGCACGAGACTCCGCAGGCCCGCCGCCCTTCCGTCATTTCACGAAGTGATTACCCCAGCGCTCGGACTGGCGCACCGACTGCACACGCAGGGTCTTGGCACCCTTCGCTTGCTCGGCGGCCGCGGCGATCTCGTCGTCGATAATCTTCGTCGACAGCGACAGCCAACTGGTGGCGAAGGCCATGGCGTCCCCGTTGATCTCCAGCGCGTTCAGGTCAATGTTGGCGGTGTTGTCGCAGCCTTGGTGGTAGCAGGGATCGAAGGGCTGGCCGGCGGCGCCGCCGTACTTCTGCGCCTGCTCTTCGCTCTTGATGTCTTCGGCGCCGGTGAACAGGCCGCCGAAGGGAATGCCCACCTCGAAGAACTGCGCATAGTCGGAGCGGAAGTCGATCTGGGTGCCTTCGGCAGGCTCGCCACGCAGCTTGAAGTAGGCCTCGAACAGACGCTCGATGGCAGCCGAGCCGGGCGGGCCCTGCAGGCCAAAGGAAGAGCCGTCGCCGTCATAGATGAAGTTGCCGAAGTTCGGCGAACCGATCATGTCGAAGTTCAGGTACGCCTTGATCTGCTTCCGTTCCTCATCGCTCAGGCTGTTGACGTAGAAGGTCGAACCCACCAGCCCGGATTCCTCCGCGCCCCACCAGGCGAAACGCACCTTGTTCTGCGGATGCGCCTTGCGCAGCAGCACGGCCATTTCCAGCAACGCTGCGCTGCCCGAGCCGTTGTCGTTGATGCCGGGGCCTTCGAACACCGAATCCAGGTGCGCGCCGGCCATCACTACGTTCTTCGGATCGCCGCGCCGGGTTTCGGCCACCAGGTTGAAGGTCTGCGTCTTCTCGCGGATCACGTCCGCCACCATGCGCAATTGCAGGCCGGGGGTCTGGGACCAGGCCACGCCGTTGTCATAGGTGGCGAACAGCACCGGGATGCCGCCCTCGTAGGTGTCGCCCAGGGTGACGTTTTCCAGACCTTTGCGCTCCTCGGTATTGCCCTGGTTGAAGATGATCACACCCGCCGCACCAGCCGCCGCGGCGTTCTCCGCCTTCAGCTCGAAGTTGCAGCTGCCGCGCTGGACCAGGGCGATGGCGCCGCTGGGAAATCCGGCGAAATCCTCCGCCTCGCAACCGCTGGTGGAGGTGTTGCCGGCACCGAGGGACAGGTCCACCGGCACCACCGGGGCGCTGACGTCTCCGGCATCGGTCTGCGACAGGTAGGTGAAGTCCTCCTCCCAGACGTATTCCGCCGGTTGCGGCGTCAAAGCCTGCAAGGTGCCCGGCCCCTTGGGAAAGTAGGCGGTGAAGGGGAACGGCTGCACCCGCACCTGGTAACCGGCGTGCTCCAGGGTCTGCTTCACGTAGTCGATCGAGGCCTGGTAGCCCGGCAAACCAGCCGCGCGGTTGCCATCGTTGAGGGTGGCGATGTCCTGCAGCTCCTGCAGGCGCTGCATCACATTGCTCGCCTGCAGACATCGCGGCAGGCCCACGGGCGTGCCAACCAGCACCGGTGATTTGCAGAGAGCGGGGTTGGGTTTGCCGGGACTCCAGTAATCGCCGAAGGCATCGCCTTCAGGCGCCGGGGCGGCAAGGGTGGAAGTGGAAGCGGCGAGAATCAGAGAACCAACAACACGTCTGACGTTGTTCTTGTGGGTCATGACTTCAATCCTTTTGAAGTGGTTGTAGGCGGCCTGCCGTGGCATTGCGCCACTGTCCTGTACGGCATCCTCGGGTGCAGGCCTGAGAGAACAGACTGGCGCAAGGTCATTCGGTTCTTTCGGGCACGTGTAAAAAACGTGCACTTTGTCGCCTTTTTCGCAGCAAATGGCCGGAGATACGCCACTGGATAGCCATCAAATAGATGGCCACCTCATATCACCAGCGCATATGGCAGCTGTGCGGGTTCTATGCTGAAGGCATTCCCCGATGCAGGAACCAGCCATGTGCGGCCGCTACGTCAGTCCCTCCGATCGCGCCATCGAAGACTACTGGCACATCGGCGCGCGGGACTCGGGTCGCTGGATCCAGAGCTTCAATGTGGCCCCCACCAGCCAGGTGCCGATGCTGCGCCTGGACCAACAAGGGGAGCTGGAGCTGGTGTCGGCGCGTTGGGGCCTGATCCCCTCCTGGTGGAAGGAGACGAAGCCACCGACCATGTCCTTCTTCGCCCGCAGTGAAGAGGCCGCCGGCAAGCCCCTGTGGCGCCAGAGCCTGCGCAGCCACCGCTGCCTGATGCCCGCCCAGGGCTGGTACGAGTGGAACCCGAATCAGCAGGTTCGCAACGCCAGCGGCCGCCTGGTCCACCAGCCTTACTACCTCTACAGCCCGAATGACCCGCTCCTGGCCATCGCCGCGATGTGGGCCACCTGGACCGGCCCGGACGGACAGGCGATCACGTCGTGCGCCCTCCTCACACGGGAAGCTGCACCGGCCATTCGCACCATCCACCAGCGCATGCCGGTGATACTGCCGCCGGAACAGTTCGCGCTGTGGCTGGCCCCCGAAACGCCCGGCGAGCACGTGCAACACGTCATCGCCCAGGCACGCGATGACTTCACCGGGCATGCGGTCTCCACGCGGGTGAACAGTGCTCAGAACGATGACGAGGGGTTGATCGAGGCGATTGCCGAGCCAGGCTGCTGAAGAGCCCGGCCCGTTTAGGGTGGATTATTCGCCAGCCACCAGCCGCAATCGGGCGGGCGTCGACGTTCGCACGTCGATATACGAAGAGAGGGTCGTGTACGCGCTGATGGCTATCCGTTCAGCCACCAACAGCCGCTCGAACTCCATCATCTGGTCATCCGACCAAGGGACTGCTGCTTCTTCCAGAAAAGCCACCATGGCGATGTGCGCGGCAGAAACATTGAGCGAGAGCCGGCGCAGCTCCGCCCAGTAAACCGGTTCGATCACGAATCGCTCCTGGTGCATCAAGTTTCCAGATGCACTTGATTAGCAATAGCGTACCAACCTCAAGCTCGCCAGCCGGGAACGAGAAATCCGGTGAACGGCACTCGTAGCGTCGCAAGCGGCCCTCTTCAAGACCGGCGCCCTTTCGTTCGCCCGATGCCGGCATACACTTGTTCCGCACAGGCAGCGGCCAACCGGGGGAGGATTCCCGCCCCCTTCGTCGACGGCCTCCGCCCCCAGGCGCCCTGCCCCGACGGCTAACCGACAACAAGCCGGGTAGCCAAATGCACCAGCCTGGAGCAACAGCCATGAAAAAAAACCACCCTGGCAACCCTTCAGCTTCATTCCTCGGCGGCAGTGTCCTGATCCTTTCCACCCTGCTGATCGCAACAGGCTGTGCGCAGAACCCCGATATCAGAAGCAGCCGGGACGGCACGTCCGGCATCACCAGCCGGGCCAATTCCGACTACGTGAACTGCGTGAAAGGTGGCATTCGGCACGACGCCGAGACTTTCACCTCGGAAGAGAACGGCAAGACCCTCCTCTTCGTCGGCAGCACCGACCCCAACGAGGCTTCAGGGCTGGTCGAACTCTCCGACGGCCAGGGACAGAAACAATTCTCCGTCTTCCAACGTAATGCCTGGCAGGACAAGGGCCGGCTGATCAATGCAGCCATGATGTGCTCGAACTCCTGAGCCCCCGAAAGCAAAAAGCCCCGCAGTCTTTCGACTGCGGGGCTTTTCTGGATATGGCGGGAAGATAGGGATTTGAACCCTAGGTGCCATTGCTGACACAACGGATTTCGAATCCGTCCCGTTCGGCCACTCCGGCATCTTCCCGAACGGCGCGCATGATACCAGCTGAAAGGCCATTGGCGAAGCCCGTAGGGGAGATTTTTTCGCGTGGTTTCAGATGGTTGCGGTGCGAGAGGGATCGCGGCGCGATCCTTGGCGAATGAATTCGCCCCTACAAGGAGGGGCGAATTCCGGGTGGAGCGATCAGGAGGTCAGCTTGGTCAGGGCTTCGCGGTACTTGTCGGCGGTCTTCTGCGCGACTTCGGCGGGCACAGCGGGCGCCGGCGGTTCCTTGTTCCAGCCGGTGGATTCCAGCCAGTCGCGGACGAACTGTTTGTCGAAGCTCGGCGGGTTCTTGCCTTCGACGTAGCTTTCCACCGGCCAGAAGCGGCTGGAGTCGGGGGTCAGCACTTCGTCCATCAGGGTCAGGGTGCCATCTTCATCGATGCCGAATTCGAACTTGGTGTCGGCGATGATGATGCCGCGGGTGGCGGCGTATTCGACGGCGGTGGTGTACAGGGCGATGGCGGTGTCACGGACCTTGGCGGCCAGTTCCTTGCCGATGATGGCTTCGCACTGCTCGAAGGAGATGTTCTCGTCGTGGTCGCCAACGGCGGCCTTGGTCGAGGGAGTGAAGATGGGCTGCGGGAGCTTGGAGGCTTCCTTCAGGCCGGCCGGCAGCTGGATGCCGCAGACGGTGCCGGTCTTCTGGTATTCCTTCCAGCCGGAGCCGACGATGTAGCCACGCACGATGGCTTCGACGGCCACGGGCTTCAGGCGCTTGGCGACTACGGCGCGGCCTTCCACCAGCGGCAGTTCGGCGGCCGGAACCACGTCTTCGACCTTGTCGCCGGTGAAGTGGTTGGGCACGACGTCCTGGAGCTTGTCGAACCAGAAGTTGGAGATCGCGGTGAGGATCTTGCCCTTGTCGGGAATCGGCTGCTCGAGGATCACGTCGAACGCGGAAAGGCGATCAGTGGCGACCATCAGCATGCGCTTGTCGTCGATTTCGTAAAGGTCGCGGACCTTACCCGAGTAGATCTTCTTCAGGCTGAGGGTGGTGGGTGTGCTCATGTCGTTTTCCGCCTTTATCAAACGAAACAGGCGAAACCCGGGGGTTTCGCCTTGTTGTTTCCACGATCCGCCGCGGTGCGGCGTACCTCTTGCTATTAGCCGAGGTTTTCCTGGATCAGGGTCAGCACGCGGCGCGCCACTTCAGCAGGAGCCACGGTGTTGATGTCCTTCTCCACGGTGACCTGCACGCTTTCGCCAACGCGGGTCAGGCGAACCTGATAGCGCTCGGCGCGGGCTTCGATCTCTTCCTCGCTGGGGTCGCTGCCCCACAGGCTGGCGAAGAAACCGGGTTTCTCGTCTTTCTTCACCGCGCCTTCGGCGAGGTTGATGTAGTAGACGCCCAGGCTGCGGTTGAGGTCGTCGACGCGAACGTCGGCGGTTTCCAGGGCGCGGCCGACGCTGGACCAGGAACGGTCGAAGTCGGCGCCGAGGCTGAGCATGGGGTTGCCGTTGCCGTCTTCGGACAGGGTTACGCGGCTCGGGGCGTCGAAGTCGCGAGCGGCGAGCAGGGACACGGAACCGCCCTGTTCGGAGCTGCGCGCCATGCTGGCGAGCATTTCATCCAGCAGTGCGGCTTCCAGGCTCGGGCTGTCGGAACGGCTCGGCCAGCCGGTGTCGGCAGAGCTGCCGGCCGGACGGGAAGTAGTCAGGACGAAGATTTCGCTGGTGTTGCGCTGCACGCCCGGCTCGATACGCACACGGGCACGGATTTCGCTGTCCGGCTCGACACCGCTGACGCGGCTACCCAGGCGACGGGCCAGGGGACCGGAGAGCTGGTCGAGGCGCTGCCAGTCAGTGCTGAATTCGCCGGTTTGCGGACGCTCGTCGGCGATGCGGAAGCCGCCGTCCTCGAAGAACTGGCGGGCTACCGGCCAGACTTCGGCCGGTACGCGCTGGGCAACTACCCAACGGGATTCGCCGCTCTTCTGCAGGCTGTAGTCGCTGACTTCGCCCTTGGCCTGGAGGGCCTGCGGGCGCGGTACGTCGAATTCGCCTTCGGCGCGGCTGTCGGCGACGTTCATCGGCACCGGCAGCAGCGGGTCGAGGCGCTTGGCGTCGACATTCGGCGGGAGCTGCATGGGTGCAGTCTGGCGTGATTCGAGATAGTCGCTGCCGCGGTCGCGGAAGTAGCCATCTTGGCCCCAGAGCCAGCCGCAACCGCTGGTGCTGGAAATGATCAGGGCGAGTGCGGAGAGTCCGGCCAGTCGCTTCATGCGGATTGTTTCCTTGGAATTAGGCCAGTACGCCGGTCTGGCGCATGGCTTGACGCAGAGGCTCGTGGCAACGCGGGCTGAGCCAGGTCAGCGGCAGGCGGATGCCGTCCGGGATCAGACCCATTTCGTGCAGGGCGAACTTCACGGGGATCGGGTTGGACTCGATGAACAGCGCCTTGTGCAGCGGCATCAGCTTGTCGTTGATGGCGCGGGCGGCTTCGGCCTCGCCACGCATGGCGGCGGCGCAGAGATCGGCCATGGCGCGCGGAGCGACGTTGGCGGTTACCGAGATGTTGCCCTTGCCGCCCATCAGCATCAGCTCGACGGCAGTGGCGTCGTCACCGGAGTAGACGAGGAAATCCTTGCTGACGCGGTTCAGTACTTCCTGGCCGCGCTGCAGGTCGCCGGTGGCTTCCTTGATACCGATGATGTTGCTGATCTTCGACAGGCGCTCGACGGTTTCCGGCAGCATGTCGCACACGGTGCGGCCCGGTACGTTGTAGAGGATCTGCGGGATGGCCACGGATTCGGCGATGTGGCGGAAGTGCTGGTACAGGCCTTCCTGGGTCGGCTTGTTGTAGTACGGGGTCACCAGCAGGCAGGCATCGGCACCGACTTGCTTGGCGGCAGCGGTGAGTTCGACGGACTCACGAGTGGAATTGCCACCGGTACCGGCGATCACCGGGATGCGGCCATTGACCTGGTCGACCACTCGGCGGATCACTTCGACATGCTCGGTGACATCCAGCGTGGCGGATTCGCCCGTGGTGCCGACGGCGACTATGGCGTTGGTGCCCTCTTGAAGATGGAAGTCAACGAGCTTGGAAAGGCTGTCCCAGTCCAATTGACCCTGCGCATCCATGGGCGTAACCAGTGCCACCATACTGCCCGCAATCATGCAACCGCTCCTGCCGGAAAAAGAGAGCCGTAATGGTACTGTCGGCTCTGGCCTTGCACAAGGTGAACGCAAGCGCCGTCAGGCGGTTACGGCATTTCCCTCGGCGGCGCTTTTCGCTAACCTTCCCCGTTTGAACAGCGCGGCCCCGGCCGCCCTCCCCTCGTTTTAGGAATGCTGCATGTCCACCACCCCGCCCCGCGAACAATTCCTCTTGATCAGTGCCCTGGGCCGCAACCCGATGGAGCTGACCAACGTGCTGTGCCGAGCCAGCCAGGAAAACCGCTGCGCCGTGGTCAGCAGCCGCCTGACCCGCCACGGCGAATTCAGTGCCCTGGTGCTGCAGATCTCTGGCAGCTGGGATGGCCTGGCGCGCCTGGAGTCGGGCGTGTCGGCCCTTTCCAAGCGCCATGGCTTCACCGCCAACATGACCCGCAGCCACGCCATGGAGATTCGCCCCCAGGCCCTGCCCTACGTGGCCTACGTCAGCGCCGCCTATCGCCCGGACATCCTCAACGAGCTGTGCCAGTTTTTCATCGACCACCGCGTCGAACTGGAAAACCTCACCTGCGATACCTATCAGGCGCCGCAGACCGGCAGCACCATGCTTAATGCCACCATCACCGTGACCCTGCCCGCGGGCACCCAGATCAGTTGGCTGCGCGACCAGTTCCTGGACTTCGCCGACGCCCTGAACCTGGACGCCCTGATCGAGCCCTGGCGTCCGCAACACCCCTGAGGAGCCCCGAAACATGGCCGTTTCCCTGAACCAGCCCGTCGCCGATTTCACCGCCCAGGCCACCAGTGGCGTGGAAGTCAGCCTGTCGGCCCTCAAGGGCAAGCAGGTCGTGCTGTATTTCTATCCGAAGGACAGCACCCCCGGCTGCACCACCGAAGGCCAGGGCTTCCGCGACCAGCACCAGGCCTTCCTGGCGGCGAACACCCTGATCTTCGGCGTCTCCCGCGATGGCATGAAGTCCCACGAGAACTTCAAGTGCAAGCAGGAGTTCCCCTTCGAGCTGATCTCCGACAAGGACGAATCCCTCTGCCAGCTGTTCGACGTGATCAAGCTGAAGAAGCTCTACGGCAAGGAATACATGGGTGTTGACCGCAGCACCTTCCTGATCGGCACCGACGGTGTGCTACGCCAGGAATGGCGCGGTGTGAAAGTCCCAGGCCACGTGGATGCGGTGCTCGCCGCCGCCCAGGCGCTGAACAAGGGCTGATAGCCCCCAAATGAAAAAGGCCGCGATTGCGGCCTTTTTATTGGGCTGTGGATAGGTACAGCCCGATCGTCCCGGTTATCCCCCTGCGGCCACATTCCCGGGGCCTGCGCGGGGCCAGGCGTCCAGTACGGCCTTGAACAGGGTGGCCAGCGGAATGGCGAAGAACACACCCCAGAAGCCCCAGAGCCCGCCGAACAGCAGCACGGCGCAGATGATCGCCACTGGGTGCAGGTTCACCGCCTCGGAGAACAGCAGCGGCACCAGCACATTGCCGTCCAGGGTCTGGATCACGGTGTAGACCACCATCAGGTAGATGAACTGGTCGCTCCAGCCCCACTGGAACAGCGCGATCAGCGCCACCGGCACCGTCACCACCACAGCGCCGATATAAGGCACCACCACCGAAAGCCCCACCAGCAGGGCCAGCAGCGCTGCGTAGTTGAGCCCCAGCCAGACGAACGCCACGTAGGTGACCCCGCCGCAGATGACGATTTCGATCACCTTGCCGCGGATGTAGTTGGCGATCTGGATGTTCACCTCTTCCCAGACCTGGGTCATCAATCCGCGCTCGCTGGGCAGGTAGCCACTGAACCAGCGCCCGATCAGCTCCCGGTCCTTGAGGAAGAAGAACACCAGGATCGGCACCAGCACGAGGTAGATCATGATGTTGACCAGCAGCGGCAGGCTGGAGAGGGAGAAGGTCAGCGCCCACTGGACAAACTTGGCCACTTCGTTGCGCGTGACTTCGATAGCCCTCAGCACCTGCTCGTCGGTCACGACATGGGGGTAGCGCTCGGGCAGGAGCAGCAGCAGCGACTGCCATTCAGCGAGCATGCCCGGCAGTTCCTGGAGCAGAGTGCTGACCTGCTGCCAGAGCAGCGGCACCAGGACGCCGAGGATCAGCGCCAGGGCGCTGATGAAGAGGGTGAATACGATCCAGACCGCGAAGGTCTGCGGCAGCCGCAGGCGCTCCAGCAGGTTGACCACTCCCTGCATGAGGAAGGCCAGCACCATTCCCGCCAGCACCGGCGCGAGCATGTTGCCGAGGGTGAGGACTGCGGTGAAGCCGAGAACCAGCACCACGGCCAGCACCACGGCTTCTTCATCCGAGAAGTAGCGCTGGACCCAGTCGCGAAGCACCTTGAGCATCAGAGTTCCTTGGATGGCCCGCCGTGGGGGGCCCTTTGTCAGGCTTTTCGCAGCCAGTAGCGGAATACGCCGTCTTCGACCTCTTCTCGCAGCAACTGGTGCCCGGCCAGTTGTGCAAAGGCACGGAAATCCCGCTGGGAGCCGGCATCGGTGGCGATCACCTTGAGCACCGCGCCGCTGGGCAGCCGGTTGAGTTCGAGCTTGGCCTTGAGCAGCGGCAAGGGGCAATTGAGGCCGCTGGCATCCAGCTCGACGTCGAAGGCTTCGGCTCGACTGGCGATGTCAGTCATGGTGGTTCTCCGGGAAAGGTGCCTGGCGGCTCGCTCGGGAAGGTCGCGGGGCGGTAATACTTGAGCGGACGGTTAGGATACCGAAGGCAGAGCGCCGCTGGCCAGCCGGCGCTGCTGGAGGCTACATTTAGGCCTTTGCCGCCAACGAGCCCAGTGCATGAATCTTCTGCGCCCTACTCTGCTGACGCTTGCCTGCTTCCTCGCTACACCCGTCATGGCTGACGACCTGCCTTCGCTTGGGGACTCCAGCTCTTCCATCGTTTCCCCGGAACAGGAACACCAACTCGGCCGCGCCTGGCTGAGTCTGCTGCGCGGCCAGGTGCCGCAACTCGACGACCCGCAGCTCAAGGACTACGTGGAATCCAGCGTCTATCGCCTGGCCGAGACCAGCCAGCTGCAGGACCGGCGCCTGGAATTCGTCCTGCTCAACAGCCCCCAGTTGAACGCATTCGCCGCACCGGGCGGAATCATCGGCGTCAACGGCGGCCTCTTCCTCTACGCACCCACCGAAGCCGAATACGCTTCGGTACTGGCCCACGAACTGGCGCACTTGTCCCAACGCCACTTCGCCCGTGGCGTCGAGGCCCAGCAGCGCATGCAAGTGCCGGTGATGGCGGCAATGCTGGCGGGTATCGTCGCCGCCGCAGCCGGTGCCGGGGATGCCGGCATGGCCGCAATCCTGGGCACCCAGGCCGCGGCCATCCAGGAACAGCGCCGTTTCTCCCGGCAGAACGAACAGGAAGCCGACCGAATCGGTCTGCTCAACCTGGAAAAGGCCGGCTACGACCCGCGCGCCATGCCTCGCATGTTCGAGCGCCTGATGCGTCAGTACCGCTACGACGCCAAGCCGCCAGAGTTCCTCCTCACCCACCCGGTGACCGAGAACCGTATCGCCGACACCCGCAACCGCGCCGAGCAATTGCCGCCCGGAGGTGTCGAGAACAGCCTGCGCTACCAGCTGATGCGCGCCCGCGTGCAGCTGATGTTCGAAGAAACCCCGGGGATAGCCGCCAAGCGCTTCCGCGCGATGCTCGACGAAGACCCGAAACTGGATGCGGCCCGCTATGGTCTGGCCATCGCCCAGATCAAGGGCGGCCAGCTCAATCAGGCGCGGGATAACCTGGCGCCTCTGCTGGCCAAGGCCCCGAACGAGATTGTGTACAACCTGGGCCAGGTGGATCTGGACATCACCGCCAACCGTCTGGCCGAAGCCCAGCAGCGCGTCGACCGCCTGCTCGCCCAATACCCCAACAACTACCCGCTGAAGCAGATGCGCAGCGACCTGCTGCTCAAGCAGAGCAAGCCAAAAGACGCCGAGAAGGTGCTCGACGGGCTGCTCAAGAGCCGACCGAACGACCCGGATGTCTGGTACCAGGTGGCCGAAGTCCGCGGTCTGGCCGGCAACACCATCGGCCTGCACCAGGCTCGCGCCGAATACTTCGCCCTGGTGGGCGAATTCGACCAGGCGATCGAGCAGCTAGGCTTCGCCAAGCGTCGTGCCGGCAGCAACTTCCCGCTAGCTGCACGCATCGACGCCCGCCAGCAGGAGCTGATCCAGGAGCAGCAGATGGTCAAGCAGATGATGCGCTGATCAGGCCCCCGAAAACGAAAAAGCCCGGACTGGTCCGGGCTTTTTTCTGGGCGGGAATCAGGCGTTGCCGGCCTGCTTGAGGCGCGCGGCCTGGGTGAAGTCCAGCATGCGTTTGAGCGGCTTCACCGCCCGCGGGATCAGCGCCGGTTCGACGAAGATCTCGTTGGTGCCTTCACGCAGGCACTGCAAGGTGCGCTCCAGAGTGTTCATCGCCATCCACGGGCAATGGGCGCAACTGCGGCAGGCCGCGCCGTTGCCGGCGGTGGGTGCCTCGATGAACTGCTTGTCCGGGCACAGCTGCTGCATCTTGTAGAAGATGCCGCGGTCGGTGGCGACGATGAAGGTCTTGTTCGGCAGGGTCTGCGCGGCCTTGATCAACTGACTGGTGGAACCGACCGCATCGGCCAGTTCGATCACCGCCTCGGGGGATTCCGGGTGCACCAGTACCGCGGCATCCGGGTACAGGGCCTTCATGTCTTCCAGCTGCTTGGCCTTGAACTCCTCGTGCACGATGCAGGCACCGTCCCAGAGCAGCATGTCGGCGCCAGTTTCACGCTGGATGTAGCGGCCCAGATGCTGGTCCGGCGCCCAGATGATGGTTTCGCCGTTGTCCATCAGGCTCTCGACGATTTCCAGGGCGCAGCTGGAGGTCACCACCCAGTCGGCGCGGGCCTTCACGGCCGCCGAGGTGTTTGCGTAGACAACCACAGTGCGCTCGGGATGCTGGTCGCAGAACGCGGAGAACTCATCGACCGGGCAACCCAGGTCCAGGGAGCAGGTGGCTTCCAGGGTGGGCATCAGGACGCGTTTTTCCGGATTGAGGATCTTCGCGGTCTCACCCATGAAACGCACGCCGGCCACGACCACGGTCTGCGCCGAATGCTGGTTGCCGAAACGGGCCATTTCCAGGGAGTCGGATACGCAGCCTCCGGTTTCCTCGGCCAGCGCCTGGATCACCGGATCGCAGTAGTAATGGGCGACCAGCACGGCATCGCGCGCCTTCAGCTCGGCGGCAATGGCGGCACGGTAATGTGCCTCCTCCTCGGCCGTCAGCTGTTTGGGCTGCTTGGCGGCAAGGTGGGCCTGGACCAGAAAGCGTTCGGAAAGCTGTGTCATGGGAGCTGAACCTGCGAGCGCGTGGCGCAAAGACATTGTACACCTGCCCCTTCTGGCTCGGACGCCAGCGGGAGCGGGGGCGCGGATCATAACGCAGATTTGGCGGCTCCGGGACAACCCTGACAATCACCGTCCGTCCCCTTCCCTGGTAACATTTCTCCTTCGCATTTGGCTGTTTTCCAGCCCTGAAAACAGGCAATAAAAAGCCCGCCTCTACAAGGCAGGCTTGGACCAGCTACGCCTGTACCACTCCTTTCACCTGACCGGGCGCGCTCCGCGCTGGCTTAGTCCCATGGACTCCCGAAGTCCCAACATCAACACCAACTGAAACTCGACCAGTTCCGGGCTCCCCCGGGCGCGGCCGCCTTGCAAAACAACAGGCCTATCGCTGTCCCTTCATGCAAACCATGGCCAGATACCCTCCAAAAATCACACTCGCCAGAGCGACCAACTGGTCGAAGTCAAAGTCGCTCTGGTTTCCCAGCATCAGTGAAAACTCGACAGACAAGCACAGTGCGCCCGCCACCAGAGCAAGCAGATAGGTGCTGCTGGTCCTGGTTCGCCTTAGCAGGAGCACCTTGCTCATGCCGTCGGCTTTCCACTCCCGGCTTGGAATGCACTGGACTTCCTCCAAAAGCACCAAACCCCACAGCAAGGCACACAGCCAGTAACCCATTGTTCGTCCTCCAGCTTGCTCGTTCATTGGACATAGTTGCGGCACTCGTTCCAGGCTGGACGTCCCACATCTGGCCCTACCCTGGTGCCGAACAGTTTCACGGGCGCATGTATCAGCGCGACTGAGGACGAACCCGGCACTTTCGGTGTCGGTAATTCCGAATCAATTGTTCAAGGTTGCTGGCGAAGGTATGTACCCCCACCAGTCATGGGATTCGGCAATGGGGGCAACTATGCGGGAGCCGCACAAATGCAGGTATCGTCGTTAGCGCGTACCTGATGTCGTGGAATCGGCCAATGGCGTGTAGGGGTTCGACTACAGGACGTTGCGCTTGAAGGGAAAGACCAGGTTTGAGCCTTAGGTCAGCAGGCCATTCTCGAGGGCATAGCGCGCCAGCTTGGCGTTGCTGTCCAACCCGGTCTTTTCCAGGATGCGCGCGCGGTAGGTCGTGACGGTGCTCGGGCTCAGGTGCAGGAGTTCGGCGATACGGACGATCCGCTCTCCCGATGCGAGCAGCTTCAGCACTTCAAGCTCGCGGTCCGACAGGGATTCGTGGGGGGCTGCGCCACCGCTGCCAATGGCGTTGAGGAGCTTTTCCGCCAGTTCCGGGGTGACGTGCTTGCCGCCCTGGGATGCCTTGCGCACGGCATCGACCAGGGTGGACGCCGAGATGTCCTTGGTGAGGTAGCCCGAGGCGCCCTGCTTGATGGCGCGCAGGGCGTAGGCCTCGATCGAGTGCATGCTGAGCATCAGCACCGCCATGCCGGGCTTCTCGGTACGCATCATGCGCAACAGATGCAGGCCGCTTTTGTCGGGCAGGCTGATGTCCACCACTGCGACATCGAACTCCTGGGCCTGGACCAGCCGCATCGCTTCCTGGGCGGATTCCGCTTCACCGGTGACGTCGATCTCGCCGGCAGTCTCCAGCATGCGCCGCACGCCGCTGCGCACAATGCTGTGGTCGTCCACCAGGAGGACCCTGGTTCTGCGGTCATTCATCTGACGCCTCTAGGCAGGCTCTGCCCTGCACATTCAGCTTTACCGACATTTCACACTATCCCTGCGGCCGGTACCCGGCAAGCAGCACCGCCGGGCGGCGGAAACGCCCCTCCCCGCGCCCAGCCTACCCGGCAGCTATATTTTCAGGATGCGCACACGGGCACCGTCCCGGGTGAGTTCCAGTCCGGGGCAGCTCCACCCTGGCGCCAGCGCATCCTGCCGACGCGAAACGCTCCGGGAGAAGGATTCATGTCCGACATCGATCCTGGCGGAGCAGACCATGGCTAGAGAGACGCCACCCGAAACACTGGACCTGGCGACCTTGCTCGCGACCCTCAGGGCATTTCGCAAGGGCGATTTCAGGGTGCGCATGCCGGACGACTGGACAGGGACGCCAGGCAAGGTCGCCGACACGCTCAACGAGATCATCGACGTGGCCGCCGACACCGTCGGCGAGCTCGAACGCGTGGCACGGCTGGTGGGCAAGCAGGGCAAGGTCCACGAGCGCGTCCAGCTGCCGATGCTCAGGGGTTCCTGGCGCACCATCGCCGAGTCGAGCAATGCCCTCACCAATGACCTGATCAGCCCCATGAGCGAGATGACCCGCGTCATCGGTTCGGTGGCTGACGGCGACCTGCGCCAGCGGATGCCCACGGAGTTCGACGGCCAGAAGTTGAAAGGGCAGTTCCTCAAATCGGCGGAGACCGTGAATACCATGGTGACGCGCCTCGGCGCTTTCACCGCCGAGGTGACTCGCGTCGCGCGTGAAGTCGGCACCGAAGGCATCCTCGGTGGTCAGGCCAAGGTCCCGGGCGTTTCCGGCACCTGGAGCGACCTGACCGACTCGGTCAACCGAATGGCCGCCAACCTCACCAACCAGGTGCGCAACATCGCCGATGTAACCACGGCCGTGGCACGGGGCGACCTCGGCAAGAAGATCACGGTGGAAGCCAAGGGCGAGATCCTCGAACTGAAGAACACCGTCAACACCATGATCGACCAGCTCTCCACCTTCGCCGACGAAGTGACGCGGGTGGCCCGCGAAGTGGGCACCGACGGCAAGCTGGGCGGCCAGGCCACCGTGACGGGCGTCGGCGGCACCTGGAAGGCCCTCACCGACTCGGTGAACAGCATGGCCGCCAACCTCACCAACCAGGTACGCAACATCGCCGACGTGACCACGGCCGTGGCCAAGGGCGATCTCGGCCGCAAGATCAGCGTGGAAGCCAAGGGCGAGATCGTCGAGCTGAAAAACACCATCAACACCATGGTCGACCAGCTCTCCAACCTCGCCGACGAGGTGACGCGGGTGGCCCGCGAGGTGGGCAGCGAGGGCAAGCTCGGCGGCCAGGCGCAGGTGGTCGGGGTATCGGGAACCTGGAAGGACCTGACCCAGAACGTGAATTTCATGGCCGCCAACCTGACCAACCAGGTGCGCGGCATCGCCAAGGTAGTGACTGCGGTGGCCAACGGCGACATGAAGAAGAAGCTCACCCTGGAGGCCAAGGGCGAGATCGCCGAGCTGGCCGACACCATCAACGACATGACCGACACCCTGGCGCTGTTCTCCGAGCAGGTCACGTCGGTGGCACGGGAAGTGGGCGTCGAGGGCAAGCTGGGGGGCCAGGCCAACGTGCCCGGCGCCTCCGGCACTTGGCGCGACCTCACCGATAACGTCAACGGACTGGCCGCCAACCTGACCAGCCAGGTGCGCGCCATCGCCGACGTGGCCACCGCCGTGACCAAGGGCGATCTGACCCGCGAAGTGCAGGTGGAAGCCAAGGGCGAAGTGGCGGAGCTGAAGGACAACGTCAACGAGATGATCCGCAACCTGCGCGAGACCACGCGGCAGAATGCGGAACAGGTCTGGCTGAAGGCGAACCTGGCGAAATTCACCCGCCTGCTCCAGGGCCAGCGCGATCTGTACGCCGTCGCCAGCCTGGTGCTGTCCGAGCTGGCGCCGCTGATCGAGGCCCAGCACGGCGTCTTCTACATGATGACCGAGGCCCCGCCCGAGGCGCCAAAGCTCAAGCTACTGTCCACCTACGCCTTCAAGGAAAACATCAACGTCAACGACGAATGGCGCCTCGGCGAAGGCCTGGTGGGACAGTGCGCCTACGAGAAACGGCGGATTCTGCTGACGGAGGTTCCCAGCAGCTACGTGGCCATTTCCTCCGGCCTGGGCGCGGCCGCACCGCGGAACATTGTCGTGCTGCCGATTCTCTTCGAGGACAAGGTGAAGGCCGTGGTCGAAATGGCCTCGCTCACCGCCTACAGCACCATTCACCAGCACTTCCTCGAACAACTCGCCGAATCCATCGGCATCGTCCTCAACACCATCGAAGCCAACATGCGCACCGAGCAACTGCTGGCCCAATCGCAGTCGCTGGCCAAGGAGCTGCGAAGCCAGCAGGAAGAGCTGAAACAGACCAACGAAGAGCTGGAATACAAAGCGCGCCTGCTGGAAGAACAAAAGGCCGAAGTCGAGAGCAAGAACCGCGAAGTGGAGACCACCAAGCTGTCGCTGGAGGAAAAAGCCGAGCAGCTGATGCGGACGTCCAGGTACAAGTCCGAATTCCTCTCCAGCATGTCCCACGAGCTGCGGACGCCCCTGAACAGCCTGCTGATCCTGGCCCAGCAGTTGAGCGAAAACACCGAACGCAACTTGACGCACAAGCAGGTGGAATACGCCCGGACCATCCACGGCGCGGGCAAGGATCTCTTGGAACTGATCGACGAGATTCTCTACCTGTCCAAGATCGAGTCCGGCACCGTCACCCTGGAGCTCGACGAAACCCTGTTCTCCGACCTGCACCATCAGCTCGAACGCACCTTCCGCCCTGTTGCGGAGAGTCGCGGCCTGACCTTCTCCATCGATCTGGCACCCACCCTGCCCTCCCGAATCTGGACCGACAACAAGCGCCTGCTGCAGGTGATCAAGAACCTGCTGTCCAATGCCTTCAAGTTCACCGATAGCGGAGGCGTCAGCCTCAGCATCGCTCCCGCCATCTCCGGCTGGAGCGAGGACCATGCCGAACTGAATGAAGCGGGCTCGGCGGTAGCGTTCGTGGTCACCGACTCAGGCATCGGCATCTCCGCCGACAAGCAGGGCATCATTTTCGAAGCCTTCCAGCAGGCCGATACCGGCACGTCGCGCAAATACGGCGGCACGGGCCTCGGCCTGTCGATCAGCCGTGAACTGGCACGACTGCTGGGCGGCGAGCTGAAGCTGCTCCACAGCGAAACCGGCAAGGGCAGCAGCTTTGCCCTGTTCGTTCCGGTACGGGCCCATGAGGTGAGCCGGCAGTTCCCCGAAGCGCCGCTGGACACCACCGATTCCGTGGCACCACCGCCGCAACCGGTCCAGGCGCCCCAGACGACCGATGACCGTGAGTCCGTAGAACCCGGGGACCGCGTGTTGCTGATTCTCGGCGCGGATGCGCTCCTCATCGCCACCTGGCTCACCACCGCTCGCCAACAGGGCTTCAAGGGCGTGGTCAGCCCGCGCGGCGCCGACGCGATGGAACTGATCGAGCGCTTCGCTCCGGCGGCCATCGTCCTCGACCTGGATGTCCCCGACATCGACGGCTGGCTGGTACTCGAACAGATCAAGCTCCAGCTCGCGACCCGGCACATTCCGGTGCTGGTCGTCGCCAACGAGGACAAGCGGGTACAAGGCCGGCGCCTGGGCGCCTTTAGCTACCAGGTCAAACCCCTGTCGGAGAGCGACGCCAGGCAGGCGCTCGCCGCACTGGTGAAACACTCCCAGCGCAAGGGCAGGAGCCTGCTGATTATCGAGAGTGACGAGGGCCAGCGCGCACGCATTCTCGAACTGCTCGGCGACGGCAATGTGCAGTTGGAAGCGGGGGTTGGTGAGGACGCTCTGAAGCGGCTGGCACGGAAACGCTTCGACTGCGTGGTGGTGGGTCTGGAGTCCAGCGGCGCCCAAGGGATCGAATTGCTCGAAGCATTGCTGGAGAAGGACACGACTCGTGACCTGCCGATCATTGTCTTCGGCGGAGAGTCCCTCAGCCGAGCCGAGCGCAAGCGACTGGGCGCAGTAATCAATCGTGGCGTGATAAAGGAAGTCCGGTCGCTGGAGCGCATGCTCGATGAAGCGACCCTGTTCCTGCACCGGGCAGCCTCCGGTCTGCACGAGCCACAGCGCAGGGTGCTGGAACGGTTGCACAAGGCCTCGGAGAACCTGGAGGGCCGCAAGGCCCTGGTGGTGGATGACGACGTGCGAAACATCTTCGCCCTGACCAGCGTGCTCGAGTCCAATCATATGCAGGTGATGTCGGCGGAAAACGGTCGTGCAGCCATTGAATGCCTGCAGCAGCACCCGGACATCGACATCGTGCTGATGGACATCATGATGCCGGAGATGGATGGCTTCGAGACCATGCGCCAGATACGTCGATATAAGCAGTTCGAGGCTTTGCCCATGATTGCGCTGACCGCCAAGGCGATGAAAGGCGACCGGGAGAAGTGCATCGACGCCGGCGCGTCGGACTACGTGAGCAAACCGGTGAATACCGAGCAGCTCCTGTCTTTGATACGCAAATGGCTCTATCGCTGAAACCCTGCGAGCCACAGGTAAGCACAGGTAACCGACATGGGAACCGACCAGCGAGAAACACCCGTATTCCGGGAGGGAGCCCAGCGTCGCCAACTGACACCACCTGACGGAGTGCCGGCATCCATCCTGTTGGTGGATGACAACCCGGCCAAGCTCACGGCACTCGCGGCCGTGGTGGCGGACCTGGGCCTGGAAATCAGCACTGCCACCTCGGGACGCGAAGCCCTGCGCCTGCTGCTGCAACGTGATTTCGCCGTCATCCTGCTGGATGCGCGGATGCCGGGGATGGATGGATTCGAGACTGCGAGCCTCATCCATGGCCGGCCGAAATCGGCGCACACCCCCATCATCATCATCACGGCGGAGGTCGGTTCGGATGCCGAGCGAATTCGCGGCTATGGCTCCGGGGCGGTGGATTTCATCTTCTCGCCGATCCTGCCCGAAGTGCTGCGCGCTAAGGTCCGTGTATTCGTCGATCTCTTCTACCTGCAACGCAAGCTGGCGCTGCAGGCTGAGGAACTCCTCAATTCGAAGGGGCAATTGCGCGACCTCGCCAACTACGAGGAGCAGATCAGGGAGGAAGAGCGCAAGCGTATTGCTCGCGAGGTGCACGACCAGCTAGGGCAGAGCCTCCTGGCCTTGCGGATGGATGTTTCCTTGCTGCAGGAGCGTGGGGAAATACTGCCCGAGGATCTGAGGGAGAGGATCAGCGACGCGATGAATCACATCGACACCGCCATCCGTAGCGTGCGCGCGATCATCAATGACCTGCGCCCACCCGTGCTCGACCTGGGTCTGCAAGCGGCCATCGAATGGCAGCTCGAAGAATTCCGCCAGCGCACCGGCATCGCCTGCACCCTGCAGGTCCAGGGCGACGACTATCACGCGGATCAGGACGACAAGCGGGCCACCACGCTATTCCGGATCGTTCAGGAAGCGCTGTCCAACGTCACCCGGCACGCACAGGCAACTCAGGTACAGGTTGAGCTGAAACAGGGCGATCAGTGGTTGCAGCTACGCATCGGGGACAACGGCATCGGCATGCCGGAATGCCGCAAGGCGGATTCCTACGGGCTGGCTGGCATGAAGGAACGCATCGGCATGCTGGGCGGGGAAATTGGTATTTCCAGCACCCCGGGCGGCGGAACGACGCTGACCATCACCATGCCGCTCGACGCTTGAAGGCAATACCGCAGGCGATGCCAGGGCGGTAGAAACAAAAAAGCCCACCTGATTCCAGGTGGGCTTTTCGATCTTGCAAATTTGGTGGGTCGTGTAGGATTCGAACCTACGACCAATTGGTTAAAAGCCAACTGCTCTACCGACTGAGCTAACGACCCAACGCGAGGCGCATGATACTGATTTTATTCAGGAATTCAACACCTCTGTGAAAAAATTTTACTGATAGCGAGTTGGGTCCTCGACGCCAGCTGCAACGAAGCCCGCTGCACGCAGACGGCAGCTGTCGCATTTGCCGCAGGCACGTCCCTCGTCATCCGCCTGATAGCAGGAAACAGTGAGGCCGTAATCGACGCCGTGGCGGATGCCTGCCTGGACAATCTCGGCCTTGCTCAGGTTCTGCAGCGGCGCCTGGATGCGGAATCCGTCCCCTTCAACACCAGCCTTGGTGGCCAGGTTGGCCATACGTTCGAAGGCCTCGACGAACTCAGGGCGGCAATCCGGGTAGCCGGAGTAATCCACCGCGTTGACGCCGATGAAGATGTCGCGCGCACCGAGCACCTCAGCCCAGCCCAGGGCCAGCGACAGGAACACCGTGTTGCGCGCTGGCACATAGGTGACCGGGATGCCTTCGGTCGGGCTCTCGGGAACGTCGATGGAGGTGTCGGTCAGTGCCGAACCACCAATGCCGTTGAGGTTGAGTCCGATCACCTTGTGCTCCACCACACCCAGTTGGCGGGCAACACGCTCCGCCGCCTGCAGCTCGGCGCGATGGCGCTGGCCGTAATCGAAACTCATGGTGTAGCAGGCGTAGCCCTCGGCACGGGCCAGGGCGACCACGGTGGCCGAGTCCAGGCCACCGGACAACAGGATGACCGCTTTCTTCTCGCTCATGGGATATCCCTCGAAATCAGCCTGTCGCGCACGCCATGCGCAGGCAGGCAAGGTGAAATCGTGCCGGATCAGTGACCTGGCTCGTCGTTCCAGAGGATCTTGTGCAGTTGCAGTTGCAGGCGCACGGGCAGGTTGTCGGCCACGATCCAGTCGGCCAGGTCGCGGGCGCTGACTTCCTTGTGGCTGGGCGAGAACAGCACCTCACCCGCACGCTGATCCAGGCGGTATTCGATCAGCTTGGACACAGCCCAGTCATAGTCCTCACGGGAGCAGATGACGAACTTCACCTGATCGTTGGCCGTCAGGTGGGCAATGTTCTCGTAGCGGTTGCGGCCGACTTCGGCGGAGCCCGGGGTCTTGAGGTCGACCACCTTGCTCACTCGCGGATCCACCGCGGACACGTCAAGGGCGCCGCTGGTCTCGATGGACACCTCGTAGCCGGCATCGCACAGACGCTGCAGCAGCGGGATGCAATTGGGCTGGGCCAGCGGTTCACCACCGGTGACGCAGATGTAGCGGGGCTTGTAGCCAGCGACGCGTTCGAGGATGGCGTCCAGCGTCATGAGCTCACCGCCACTGAAGGCATAGGCGGTGTCGCAGTACTGACAACGCAGGGGGCAGCCGGTCAGGCGCACGAAGACCGTCGGCAGGCCGGCGGTACGTGTTTCCCCCTGCAACGAGTAGAAAATCTCGGTAATTCGCAGGGTTTGATGCATATCAGCCACGGGCGTGACGGCTAAACAGGCCATCCGCCTCCGTTGCGGGATTGAAGATTGGAGGTCGGCGATTCTAACGAAAAAACCCGCGACTGGCGCGGGTTTTCGTGAATCGGTGGTCCGGGATCAGGGCAGACGCTGCAGGTCGCGCTGGGCCAGTTGGGCGGCCGAGCTGCCCGGGAACTGGCTGATGACCTGCTGGAGGATGGTCTTGGCCTTGTCGGTATTGCCCAGGCGCTGCTCGACATCCGCCAGCTTGTACAGGGAGTCCGGCACCTTCGGGTGCTGCGGGTAGGCCTGGCCGACACGGGCAAAGGCCTGGCTGGCTCCTTGCAGGTCACCCTTGGCGAGGTTCACTTCGCCCAGCCAGTACTGCGCGTTGCCGGCGTACTGGCTGTTGGGGTACTTGCGCAGGAAGGCGTTGAAGGCCTGGCTGGCCTTGTCGAAGTCCTTCTGCTTGATCAGGTCGAAGGCAGCGTCGTAGTAGAGCTTTTCCTTCGCGGGGTCACCCGGCTCGCTGCTGGCAGCCGGTTGCTGCGCGGGAGCGGCGGGGGCGCCGTTGGCAGCGGGAGCGCCAGCGGCAGGGGAATTCGGGGCTACCGGTGCGCCAGCGGCGGCACCACCGGAAAGGCGACGATCGAGGTCCTGGTAACGCTCCAGGCTTTCCTGCTTCAGGCGCTGGATTTCGTACTGCTGCTCCTCGAGCATGCCACGCAGGCGAGTGATCTCTTCCTGCATCTGTTGGAGCTGCATGAACAGCTCGCCCTGCGCGGAGACGGGGGCCGCGGGGGCCCCTGTCCCGGCGTAGGCAGCGCCAGTCGTACCGTAACCGGCCGGCGGATAACTACCGCCGTAACCGGCGTCATTGTCCACCACGGGAACCTCAGCCAGCGCCGCGAACGGCAGACCGGAGAGGGCCAGGAAAGTCAGAGCACGACTGGGCTTGCGCATAGCGAATTACTTACGCAGTTCTACGCGGCGGTTTTGCGCCCAGGACTGCTCGTCGTTGCCAGTGGCAACCGGACGCTCTTCGCCGTAGGAAACCAGTTCGGCCTGAGCCGGGGAAACGCCCTGCAGAACCAGGTAGCGCTGAACGGCCTTGGCACGACGCTCGCCCAGAGCCATGTTGTACTCACGGGTACCACGCTCGTCAGTGTGGCCTTCCAGGACAACGCGGTTGCCGTTGGCTTTCAGGTCTTTGGCGTGTACGTCCAGAGCGCGCATGGCTTCCGGCTTCAGGTCGGAGCTGTCGTACTCGAAGTAGAAGGTGGTGATAGCGCGCAGAGCGGCTTCTTCGCTCATGCTGCCATCTACACCGCTACCACCGGCGTTGTAGCCAGCGTTCGGGTCAACGGCGCCTTCGCCAGTGCCTTCGCCGCCTTTGGACGAGCAACCAACAGCTACGGCCATAGCCAGAGCGAGAGCGGCAAATTTGCCGAATTTCAGCATTTCCATCATGTAACTCCTAATGAACCCCAGGTGTGTTTAGCAAAGGTATTTTTTAAGGACCGCTTCAGTTCAGGTATGGCGACCAGGACGGTTCGCGAATGTCGCCCTGAACTGTGGGAATCGGGACTCGTACGCGCCCGTTTGTAGACACGAGCATCAGCACGCCGCCCCCCTGCTGGCGAGTTGCGTAGATTAGCATGGTGCCATTAGGCGCAACAGTGGGAGAGTCGTCCAGGCTGGTGCCGGAAAGGATGCGCGGAGCACTGCCCGAGCGGGTCAGATCCTGGGCGGCCACCTTGAAGTTGGTGAAGCCGTCCTGACGGTGGATCATCACCAGCATCTTCTCGTCAGCCGAAAGTTTCGGGTTGGCGTTGTAGTTACCCACGAAGGTTACGCGCTGCGGCTCGCCACCGTTGATGTTGGCCTTGTAGATCTGCGGCTTGCCAGCACGATCCGAGGTGAAATAAATGGTCTGGCCATCAGCGCCCCAGAACGGCTCGGTGTCGATCGCCATGTTGTTGGTCACACGACGCAACTGGCGGCTGCCCAGGTCCATCACGTAGATCTCCGGGTTGCCATCGCGGGACAGCACGAACGCCAGGCGATTGCCCTCCGGCGACCAGGCCGGAGCGCCGTTCAGGCCTTCGAAGTTGGTGATCTGCTCGCGGCGGCCGGTGTCGATGTGCTGGACGAAGATGCGCGGACGCTTCTGCTCGAAGGACACATAGGCAATACGACGGCCATCCGGCGCGTAGCGCGGCGACAGGATCGGCTCGCGGGATTGCAGCAGGGTCACGGCGCGCTGGCCGTCATAGTCGGAACGCTGCAGGGTGTAACGGGTGTTGTTCACCGAGAAGCGCTCTGCGGTCACGTAGAGCATGCGGGTGGAGAACGCACCCTTGACGCCGGTGAGCTTCTCGAACGACTGGTCGGCGATGTAGTGCGCCATGTCACGCAGCTGGTCGGTGGAGCCGCTGACATTGCCAGCCATGACCTGCTGCTCGGTGGTGACGTTGAACAGGGCGAATTGCACCTGCAGGCGGCCACCGGCCGGAACGACGCTACCTACCAGCACGTACTGGGCGCCCAGGGCCTTCCAGTCGCGAAAGATAACTTCGCTGGCCTGGGTCGGCAGGCTGATCATGTTCTGGCGCGGGATCGGCTCGAAGTAACCGGAGTTGCGCAGGTCATTACCCACCACTTCGGAAATGTCGGTGGGCAGCACGGTGCCGCCCTGCCAGCCAAAGGGCACCACGGCGATCGGGGTCGCCCGGTCGGTACCGCTGGTGATCACCAGCGGGTCGGCGGCCTGGACGGAGCCAGCCAGCATGGCGACTCCGATCAGGACGATACGAATCAGGGTTTTCACAGACCTAAATCCTCCGGTTTGAAGATGATGCGGCGCTGCCTGTACATCTGGTCAAAGGTAGCGCGGTCCAATTGTTGCATTTCGGGGATGCGGCCAACGCTGCGGACCGCGCTAACGGCCGAGCTGTCGAAGGGCGCATCGCCGCTGGAGCGGGTGACACTGGCGTTGGTGATGGTGCCGTCAGGCAGCATCTCGATCAGTACCTCTACGCTCATGCCGTTACGTGCCGATGGCGGACGGCGCCACTGCTCGCTGACCAGCTTGATGATCAGGTCATCGAGACTGCCTGCGACCTGGTCACCGACCTCGTCAGCCAGGGCCTGCTGGTGACCCACATCCTCGGACAGCAGCTCGGCCAGGGCCGCAGCTTTCTTGTCCTCGGCAGCCTTGCGCTTGGCTTCGTCTGCCGATTTCTTCCTCGCAGCGTCAGCAGCAGCCTTCTTCTTGGCCTCTTCCGCGGCCTTCTTCTTCGCCGCCTCAGCTGTCGCTTTCTTCTTCGCCTCTTCCGCGGCCTTTTTCTTGGCCTCTTCAGCGGCTTTCTTCTTCGCCTCTTCGGCCGCCTTTTTCTTGGCTTCCTCTTCGGCTTTCTTCTTGGCGAAATCGGCCTGTTTCTTCTCTTCGACCTTTTTCGCCTCTTCAGCTTTCTTGGCTTCAGCTACCTGCTTGGCTTCCTCGGCCTTCTTCACCGCTTCGTCGGCCTTTCGAGCCTCCTCGGCTTTCTTTTGTTCCGCCGCCTTGGCTGCCGCCGCTACCTTCTGTTCCTCAGCCTTCTTCTGTTCCAGCTGCTCGGTTTCATACTGAGGAGCAGTGGTCTGCTTCTTCTCGCCGGCGATCTTCTGGTTGGTCTGGGTAGTGGCCTGGCTCTGGGATTTGAGCTGGTACAGGGTGGCCTGCACGATCGGCCGGGAAGGCGGCAATTCCGGGGTGAAGGCGAAGCTGACGAACAGCATGCCGAACATCAGGGCATGCAGGGACACGGCCCAGATGGTCGGCCAGAAGTAGCTTTCCGAGGAGGAGCGTTCGCTCTGCTGCTGCATCAGGGCGCCTCGGTGATCAGCCCGACGTTGGCCACGCCAGCCTTCTGCAGACCGCCCATCACAGCCATCACGGCGCCGTAGTCGACCGTCTTGTCACCACGGACGAAGACCTGCACGGTCTTACCCTGGCGGCTGTTCTCGGCCATGATGCCGGAGGCCGCCTGGACCAACTGATCGAGGGAAACCGAGGTTTCGCTCTTGCGGGTCTGGTCGGTCTGCACCTCTTCGCCCATGTTCCAGTAGTAGGACTTGTCGGCCTTGATGGAGATAGTCAGGACGCGGGCATTGTTGTCCTGCGGCAGGGCCTCGCTGGAGACCTTCGGCAGGTCGACCTTGACGCCCTGGTTGAGCATGGGCGCGGTGACCATGAAGATCACCAGCAGCACGAGCATGACGTCGATGTAAGGCACGACGTTCATCTCGGCGACCGGTTTGCGTTTTTGGCGGATTCTGGCCATTGCTTGAAACCTTTCCTGTCAGGGTTCCGGCGACTTACTCGTCGCTGGTGTGCACCTTGCGGTGCAGGATGGCCTGGAACTCGTCGGCGAAGGTGTAGTAGCGGCCAACAAGGGTTTCACCGCGAGCGGCGAAGCGGTTGTAGGCGATAACGGCCGGGATCGCAGCGAACAGACCAATCGCAGTGGCGATCAGAGCCTCGGCGATGCCGGGGGCCACAGTGGCCAGGGTCGCCTGCTGTACCTGGGCCAGGCCGCGGAAGGAGTTCATGATGCCCCACACGGTACCGAACAGGCCGATGTACGGGCTGGTGGAACCGACAGTGGCGAGGAACGGCAGGCTCTGTTCGAGCTTCTCTTCCTCACGGGAGATGGCCACGCGCATGGCACGGGCAACACCTTCCATCACCGCGTCCGGGTCGACGCCGGCCTGCTGGCGCAGACGGGAGAACTCCTTGAAGCCGGCACGGAAGATCTGCTCCACACCGCAGTCGGGGTCCGGGTTGCTGCCCGCCTGGCGGTACAGCTTGGACAGGTCGATACCGGACCAGAAGCGCTCTTCGAAAGTCTCCAGGGACTTCTTGGCGGCACGCAGCATGTTGCTGCGCTGGAAAATCATGATCCAGGAGGTGACCGATGCGGCCACCAGGGTCAGCATGACCAGCTGCACCACGATACTGGCGTTGCTGATCAGGCTCCACATGGAGGTATGGTCGACGACGTTGGCTTCCACGCTTAATCTCCTGCTGGGAATAGACCCGGGTCGGCGGCGAAGGCTTCACGCAGCGCTTCGGGAATCGCCCGGGGTTTCAAACTGTCGGCACGTACACAGGCAATCAGGAATTGCCCTTCGCATAGCAGTGCATCATCGGAAGCGCGCCTGACCTGTTGACGAAAACGCAGGCTCGCACGGTTCAACTCCATTACCTCGGCACTGACGTTCAGCTCGTCGTCCAGCTTCGCAGGCGCCACATAGCGCGCCTCGGCCGAATGCACGACGAACAGCAGGTTCTCCCCGGCCAGCTCGGACTGGGCAAAGCCCAGACTGCGCAGACGCTCGGTTCGAGCCCGCTCCATGAACTTGAGGTAATTGACGTAGTAGACGATTCCGCCGGCATCGGTGTCTTCGTAATAGACACGACAGCGATGCTGGAACGGCTGGGCCCCATTTTGCGCGCGCATACTCTAGTGCTTACTCCTAAGGTTGCCAATCCGGCCAGGCAACTGTTTTTTCATGACTGCATCCCTGCCGAGCGCTTCGACCACGGAAGCGTCTAATCGTCACCCGAACCGAACAGATCGGCGGTCGGATTGTCCGCCATACGTTTGGGCAGGTTCAGCCCGAAGTGTAAGTAGGCATGACGGGTGACCACCCTCCCCCTCGGCGTCCGCATGATGTAGCCCTGCTGGATCAGGTAGGGCTCAAGAACATCTTCGATCGTGTGGCGTTCTTCGCTGATCGCCGCCGCCAGGTTGTCGATCCCCACCGGACCGCCATCGAACTTGTCGATCATCGTCAGCAGTAGACGCCTGTCCTGGTGGTCGAAGCCACGTTCATCGACGTCCAGCAGGTTCAACGCCTTGTCAGCGATGATGCGGGTGATGTGGCCTTCGCCACGAACCTCGGCGAAATCTCGCACCCGGCGCAACAGCCGGTTGGCGATACGGGGCGTACCTCGCGCACGACGCGCGATCTCGAAGGCGCCTTCCGGCTCGATATGCAGGCCAAGGATGCCGGCGGAACGCGCAACGATGGTGGCGAGGTCCTGGGTGCTGTAGAACTCCAGGCGCTGGACGATGCCGAAGCGGTCGCGCAGCGGGTTGGTCAGCATGCCGGCGCGGGTGGTGGCACCCACCAGCGTGAAGGGTGGCAGGTCCAGCTTGATCGAACGGGCCGCAGGGCCTTCACCGATCATGATGTCGAGTTGGAAGTCCTCCATCGCCGGGTAGAGCACCTCTTCGACGATGGGTGAGAGGCGGTGGATTTCGTCGACGAAGAGCACGTCGCCGGCTTCCAGGTTGGTCAGCAGCGCCGCGAGATCGCCGGGTCGCTCCAGTACCGGTCCGGAGGTGCTCTTGATGGCCACGCCCATCTCGCTGGCGATGATGTTCGCCAAGGTCGTCTTGCCCAAACCAGGCGGGCCGAAGATCAGGGTATGGTCGAGGGCCTCGCTACGCCCCTTGGCAGCCTGGATGAACAGCTCCATCTGCTCGCGCACCACCGGCTGGCCGATGTAGTCGGCCAGCCGCAACGGGCGAATGGCTCGGTCCAGCTGCTCGTCGCGGTCGCGACTGCTGGCAGTGATGAGGCGGTCGGCTTCGATCATGCGGACTTACACCATTCCTTTCAGGGCGCGGCGGATCATTTCTTCACTGGACAGCCCGTCTTCCTTGATAGCGGAGACCGCGCGGCTGGCTTCCTGAGGCTTGAAGCCGAGGGCGATCAGCGCGGCCAGGGCGTCATTCTCCGCACTGGAGACTGCCACGCCAACCCGGGGTTCGACCACCAGGGTGGCGATGGCCGGCATGCTTTCCCAGGCCTTGAAGCGATCCTTGAGCTCTACCAGCAGGCGCTCAGCGGTCTTCTTGCCGACGCCCGGAATCTTCACCAGGGTAGAGGTGTCCTGCGCTTGCACGCAGCGCACCAGCTCATCCACTTCCAGGCCGGACATCAGCGCCAGGGCCAGTTTCGGACCAACGCCGTTAAGGCGGATCAGTTCCCGGAACAGCTCGCGCTCACGCTTCTCGAAGAAGCCATAGAGCAAATGAGCATCCTCGCGCACCACCAGGTGGGTGTGCAGGGTCACCGGCTCACCCACCGAAGGAAGGCGATAGAGGGTGGTCATGGGCACTTCCAGCTCATAGCCAACACCGTTGACGTCGAGAATCAGGTGCGGCGGTTGCTTTTCCGCCAGGTTGCCGCGCAGGCGTCCAATCACGAATAGCGTCCTTTGAATTGATTACAAACGGAGACGACCGCCGCGCCGCTTGGCGGTGGCCAGTCCATGGGGAATAAGGCTCTGCCGGTGGTGCGCGTGGCACAGGGCGATTGCCAGCGCGTCCGAGGCGTCGATCTGAGGTTTCTGCACCAGCTTGAGCAGGTGCATCACCATCATCTGCACCTGCTGCTTGTCGGCACCGCCGGTACCGGCGATAGCCTGCTTGACCTGGCTGGCAGTGTATTCGGCGATTTCCAGTCCAGCCTCGGCGGCCGCGACTATGGCAGCACCACGGGCCTGACCCAGCTTGAGTGCGGAATCGGCGTTACGCGCCATGAATACCTGCTCGATGCCCATGGTCACCGGCCCATAGGAGCGAATGACTTCGCTGACGCCGCGAAAGACGATCTGCAGGCGTTCATGCAACGCGCCAGCGCCAGTACGGATGCAGCCCGAGGCGATGTACTCGCAGCCACGCCCGGTGTCACGAACCACACCGTAACCGGTGATACGTGAACCGGGGTCGATACCAAGAATCAGGGTCATGCAGCCGCCAACTCCACAGGCCGACGCAAGGCCAGCACACTGTCTATTTATCCAGCCGCGAGTATACGGAGCCGTCCGCCAACAAAAAAGCCGGAAGCGCTCGGGGCGACTTCCGGCTTCGGGATCACGCCAGCACTCGAATCTGGTCACGATCGTGCGAGCTAGAGCCATGCAAGGCAAAAACAGGAGAGGAAGCGGACTGGGCTCGCACTCGAGTTTACGAGCTGTAAATGAGCATTCCGAGCCTGTTTTTAACGCCGCAGGGCCAACGCGCAGCTGATCGTGATCAGGTTCTCAGCCGAGCTGCTCCATGATCTCGTCAGATATCTCAGCGTTGTGGTAGACGTTCTGGACATCGTCCAGGTCTTCCAGCATGTCGATCAGCTTCATCACCTTCTGAGCGGTTTCCAGATCGGTGATGGGGGCAGTGATCGACGGGATCATCGCCACTTCAGCCTCGTCGCCCTTGAAACCGGCGGCGGTCAGGGCCTCGTTCACCGAGAGGAAGTCAGCAAAGGTGGTGTAGACCTCGACGGAGCCGTCTTCGTCAGCCACGACGTCATCAGCGCCAGCTTCCAGGGCTGCTTCCATCAGGGCTTCTTCGTTCACGCCCGGGGCGTAGCTGATCTGGCCCTTGCGGTCGAACATGTAGGCCACCGAACCATCGGTACCCAGGTTGCCACCGCACTTGCTGAAGGCATGACGCACTTCGGCCGCGGTACGGTTGCGGTTGTCGGTCATGGCTTCGATGATGATGGCCACGCCACTCGGCGCATAACCTTCGTAGCTGAGCTCGACCATGTTGTCGGCTTCGTTGGAGCCGGCACCACGGGCGATGGCGCGATCGATGGTGTCGCGGGTCATGTTCGCGGTCAGCGCTTTGTCCACAGCCAGACGCAGACGCGGGTTGTCCGCCGGGTTGCCGCCACCATGCTTGGCAGCAACGGTCAGCTCACGGATGAGCTTGGTGAAGATCTTGCCGCGCTTGGCATCCTGGCGTTCTTTGCGGTGCTTGATGTTGGCCCATTTGGAATGACCAGCCATAACTCACTCCGTACTTTCTATAACGGACGGCGCCCTGTGGCGCCGTCTTGGGTTGGTTCTGATTACTCGGCCTTGGCCTGTTCGCGCAGGCGAATGTTCAGCTCGCGCAGGGCCTTGGCGTCCACGGTACCCGGTGCCTGGGTCATGACATCGCCAGCGCTCTGGGTTTTCGGGAAGGCGATCACTTCGCGAATCGAAGAAGCGCCGGTCATCAGCATCACCAGACGGTCCAGACCGAAGGCCAGGCCACCGTGCGGCGGTGCACCGTACTTCAGCGCATCGAGGAGGAAGCCGAACTTCTCTTCCTGCTCCGCATCATCGATGCCCAGTACGCGGAACACCGCCTGCTGCATGGACTTGTCGTGGATACGGATGGAACCGCCGCCGAGCTCGGTGCCGTTGAGCACCATGTCATAGGCGCGGGACAGAGCGTTGGCCGGGTTGGCCTCCAGCTCCGCCGGGCTGCACTTGGGCGAGGTGAACGGGTGGTGCAGCGAAGTCAGGCTGCCGTCATCGTTCTCTTCGAACATCGGGAAGTCCACGACCCACATCGGCGCCCACTCCTTGGTGAGCAGCTTGAGATCATGGCCGACCTTGATACGCAGGGCGCCCAGGGCGTCGCAGACGATCTTGGCCTTGTCGGCGCCGAAGAACACGATGTCGCCATCAACCGCGCCAACGCGGTCGAGGATCACATTGAGGTTCTCTTCGGGAATGAACTTGACGATCGGCGACTGCAGGCCTTCGACGCCCTTGGCGCGCTCGTTGACCTTGATGTAGGCCAAGCCCTTGGCACCGTAGATGCCGACGAACTTGGTGTAATCGTCGATCTGGCTGCGCGGCATGGACGCGGCGCCCGGCACGCGCAGGGCTGCGACACGGCCTTTCGGATCGTTGGCCGGACCAGAGAACACCTTGAATTCCACGCCCTTCAGTTGGTCGGCTACATCGACCAGTTCCAGCGGGATACGCAGGTCCGGCTTGTCGGAGCCGTAGCGGCGCATGGCTTCTTCGAACGGCATGTGCGGGAACTCGTCGAACTCGACGTCCAGCACTTCCTTGAACAGCTGACGCACCATCTTCTCGGTGATTTCGATGATGTCGCTTTCTTCCAGGAAGCTGGTCTCGATGTCGATCTGGGTGAATTCCGGCTGGCGGTCGGCACGCAGGTCTTCGTCGCGGAAGCACTTGGCAATCTGGTAGTAGCGGTCGAAGCCGGCCACCATCAGCAGCTGTTTGAACAGCTGGGGCGACTGCGGCAGGGCGAAGAAGTGGCCCGGGTAGGTGCGGCTCGGCACCAGGTAGTCGCGTGCGCCTTCCGGAGTCGGGCGACCCAGGATCGGGGTTTCCACGTCAAGGAAACCGTTCTCGTCCAGGTAGCGGCGGATGCTGCTGGTGATGCGCGCGCGCAGCTTCAGCTTGGCAGCCATTTCCGGGCGACGCAGGTCGATGAAGCGGTAGCGCAGGCGGGTTTCTTCGCCCACGTCGGAGTATTCGTCCAGCGGGAACGGCGGAGTTTCAGCCTGGTTGAGGACTTCCAGCTCGTAGCCCAGCACCTCGATGGCGCCGGAGGCCATGTTGGCGTTGCGCGCGCCTTCCGGACGCAGGCGGACTTTGCCGGTGATCTTGACCACGAACTCGCTGCGGACACGGTCGGCACGGGCGAAGGTTTCTTCGCGATCCGGGTCGAACACCACCTGGGCCAGGCCTTCGCGGTCACGGATATCGAGGAAAATGACCCCGCCGTGGTCGCGGCGGCGGTGTACCCAACCGCAGAGGGTGACTTCCTGGCCGTCCAGGCTCTCGTTCAGTTGGCCGCAATAGTGGCTGCGCATCATGGTCGTGTTTCGCTTCTCTTGAGTCGTGAATTCGTCCGCCCGCCCTGAGGCGACGGAGCATCCGGCGGAGGTGCAACCCCCTGCCGGACAGGCCGGGGTTCGCGGCAAAGAGCGGGATTATATAGCGTAAATTGTCACCGCGCAGCCGCCCGCCCCGCAGCGCTCACGCGCCGACTGAGCGCGGGTTCGCTTGCTGGGCCACAGGGCAGTGTCTAAGCTCGCCTGCACTTGCCCGACGGACGGACACGTGACACACAAGGAAGGAGTGGAGATGCAATCGCTTGCAGGGAAAGTCGCAGTCATCACGGGAGCGGGGTCCGGCATCGGCCGCGCCCTTGCCCATCAGTTGGCAGACATGGGTTGCCATCTGGCCCTTGCCGACATCGACGCCGACGGTCTCGAAGCCACCGCAACGCCACTGCGCCGCGCGGGCCTGCAACTTTCCACCCACGCACTGGACGTCTCCGATCGCGAGGCCGTTCACGCTTTCGCCGACAGCGTTATGGCCCGACACGGGCGAACCGACCTGGTGATCAACAATGCCGGCGTGGCGGTTTCCCAAACCATCGCTGAGCTGCGCTACGACGATTTCGAATGGCTGATGGGCATCAACTTCTGGGGCGTGGTCCACGGCACCAAGGCCTTCCTTCCTCACCTGCTGAACCAGGGCGAAGGGCATATCGTCAACGTATCGAGCATCTTTGGCATCGTCAGCATGCCCACCCAGGGCGCCTACAATGCCAGCAAGTTTGCGGTGCGAGGCTTCACCGAAGCACTGCGACAGGAACTCTGCGGCACCGCCATCAAGGTCAGCTGCGTTCACCCGGGCGGCATCCGCACCAATATCGCCCGCTCGGCACGTTTCTATCGGGGCATCGATGGCAAGACAGATGCAGCCAAGGCGGCCGTCCATTTCGACAAGCTGGCGCGCACCTCGGCACAGCAGGCGGCGCAGGTCATCATCAAGGGCATGCAGGCCGGACAGCCACGCATCATGGTCGGAGCCGACGCCCGCTTCCTCGATCACCTGCAGCGTTTACTGCCCGCCAGCTACCCGCGGCTACTGGGCAAACTGCTAAATAAGAAATGAAGCCAGCGATGACCAATAACTTCTGAGCATTGCATTCATTGATAGAAGACAAGGCTGACCAGTACCCGGCCCGTGTTAGGCTTTTTCCATCACGGGCCCGGTCTGGGCCACAAGCTACCGAGAGGAGAACTGGTATGGAAATCAACATCGGAATCGCGGAACAGGATCGCGCAGCCATCGCAGAGGGCCTGTCCCGCTTGCTGGCTGACACCTACACCCTCTATCTCAAGACCCACAATTTCCACTGGAACGTCACCGGGCCGATGTTCAACACCCTGCACCTGATGTTCGAAGGCCAGTACAACGAACTCGCCCTGGCGGTCGACTCCATCGCCGAGCGTATCCGCGCCCTGGGCTTCGCAGCCCCCGGCACCTACGCCGCCTACGCCCGCCTGTCCTCCATCAAGGAAGAAGAAGGTGTGCCGGCCGCCGAAGACATGATCAAACAACTGGTGCAAGGCCAGGAGGCGGTAGTCCGCACTGCCCGTGGCATTTTCCCGCTGCTGGACAAGGTCAGCGACGAGCCCACCGCTGACTTGCTGACCCAGCGCATGCAAGTCCACGAAAAAACCGCGTGGATGCTCCGCAGCCTGCTCGCCGCCTGACCTTCAGGCGCTTCAAAAAGGCCCGGGAAACCGGGCCTTTCGCTATGCGCGACAGCCCGCCTGATCTATGCTCTGGCAATTCGACATCCCTCCACAGTGAAGTGCATGAGCCAGCCTCCGAAACATCCGTCGCTGCTTGAGCTTTTCCCCGAAGAAACCCGTGAGGCCGCCGACCTGCTCAAGCAGGCCGTTCCTCATATGGTGCGGCACTCCATTCCGCCGAACCCGGTGCATTACGCCCTCTGGTACACCTACAGCAAGGGCATGGAGCCTGACCTCAATCGCCGCCTGGACAAGATCACCAACGATTTCGACGTCTTCCCCCCCGATTCGGCCCTCAAGCTGTTTCGCGAGTACATCATCCGTGGCGAGCTTGAGGAAGCGCGCCAGGGGCAGCAGCAGGTCATCGACCTGGTGGATGATATCGAGGGTGATGTCAGCCGCAGCGTCAGCGGTAGCCAGGCGTACCAGAGCAGCCTGACAGCCGGACTGGCGGCACTCCACGAACCCATCATCGACGACCTTCCCAGCGTGCTGAACCACCTGCAGGAAAGCACCCAACTGATGCAGGAACAGCAGGAGCAATTCCTCTATCGCCTGCAGGCCGCCCAAGCGGAAATCCAACACCTGCGCAACCAGTTGGAGCGTGCACAGCTGGCTGCCACGCTGGATGGCCTGACCCAGGTATTCAACCGCCAGGCCTTCACCCGCCTGCTGGAACAGTCCCTGAAGAACGGCCAGGAAGGCCTCGCGCTGGTAATGCTGGATATCGACCACTTCAAACAATTCAACGACCAGTTCGGCCATCCGCTCGGGGATCGCGTGCTCCAGCACGTCGGCCAGCTACTGCGGGAACTGCTACCACCTCGCGGCATGGCGGGTCGTTACGGTGGGGAAGAATTCTGCGTGTTGTTGCGTGACTGCCAGAACCTGGACACAGCCCGCACCTTCGCCGAGCAATTGCGCAATAAAATGCAGGCGCTGCGCGTGAAGGTCCGCCGCACGGACCAAGTGCTCGATACCATCACCGCAAGCTTCGGCCTCGCCCTCGCGGAACCCGGCGACACCCTCGAAAGTCTCATCACCCGAGCCGACGACGCCCTCTACCAGGCCAAGCGCAATGGCCGCAACCAGGTGCATCCTGCAGCCCCTGAAGCAGCGCTAACCGCTTGATTTGAGTAGCCCTGTCCTTTGCTGTTAAATACAGCCGGTGCCGCAAGTCGACCTGTGACCTGCGGCATAGGCCGGCTCCATGCCCTTTTCATCCCGCATGTACCGGCTCCTTTCCGTCTGAGATTCCGTTTCCAAGGTGAATCCATTGAACATGTTGAAAATCGTCCATCTGTTGACGGGCGCTGCCGCTTTATTGCTGTCCTTCATTCCTAGCCTGCGCGCCGACGCCCTGCCCTACCTGCAACAACCCGAAGCCCTTTACCTGGCCTTCTTCGGTCTGCTCAACCTGCTGCTGGCACCGGTGGTTCCGGCCTGGGCCAAGGGACTGCACAACCAACTGCAGACCCTCGTCTCAGCCCTGCTGGTTCTGGCGGTGATCTTGCAAACGCTGATCCTCCTGGCGCCGATGCCCGAAATCGGTGCTCAACCAGCCATCCTCGTCAGCCTTCTGACCGTGATCCTCGCCGTTGCCCTGCACCTGACCATCAACCTGCGCAAGGTGACCCAGGCGCCGCTGCTGCCCCAGGACATGTCCAACCGCGAAACCGGAACGGTGAAGTGGTTCAACACATCCAAGGGCTTCGGCTTCATCTCCCGTGACTCCGGGGATGACATCTTCGTGCACTTCCGCGCCATTCGCGGGGAAGGCCACCGCGTGCTGATCGAAGGGCAGCGCGTAGAGTTCTCGGTCATCCAGCGAGACAAGGGCCTGCAGGCAGAAGATGTGATTGCCGCGCTACCCAGCCGACGCTGAGGCAGATGAAAAAAAGCCCGCCAATTGGCGGGCTTTTCTTGTGTGCTCAATAGTGAGGCGGCGGCGCCTCATCCTCGTTCGACCCGAACTGGCTGAGGAGCTCTTCCTGACGCCTGGCCAGAGCCGACACCTGGAGTTGCAGGCGATCCACCAGACGCTGCTGCTCGACCAGGATGTCATTGAGCGTCTGGATAGTGTCGTCCTGGAAGGCCAGCCGGCTCTCCAGGTCAGCGATTCGCATTTCCAGACTCATGCCTCAACCCTCCACAAAGCGGAAATCATCGGCCAACACCAGACGCAGCTTGGCGAGAATGGCGGCCACTTGCTCGGGCGAGTAGGCAACCGCCGGATGACGGCCCCAGACCGGCGACGGCCAGGCCGCGTCCTCGCGGCGACGCACGATCACGTGCATGTGCAACTGGCTGACCACATTGCCCAGGGTTGCGACGTTCATCTTGTCGGCACCGAAGGTGTCCTTGAGGGTCTCGGCCAGGAAAGTGGTTTCCTGCCAGAGCTGGCGCTGCTCGTCAGCACCGAGCTGGAACAGCTCGCTGACCTCTTCGCGACGCGGCACGAGAATGAACCAGGGGTATTGGGCGTCATTCATCAACAGCAGCCGGCACAGGGGAAAATCACCGATGGGCAGGGTGTCCTGCTGAAGTCTTGGGTCCAGGGCGAACATACTGGCCTCTCCTGTTCGACTGTAGGGAATTCGAGATTAGCACCCCCGACCGAACGACCGGCACAGGGGCGCGCAGCATAGCCAAGGCTCGTGGCGAGCGGAACTCGCTCGTTGGCGCCACCTATATAGAGGAAGCCTCTGTCACGACGCGCACCAGGATCGCGCACGATTAACATTTCGTTACCTACCGCCACACTCGGGTTACGCACCGCCTGCCACGACGCGGGGCAGAGGCCTCCCAAAACTGTTCAAGCAATGCCTGTCAATAGCCATCCAGCGCGCAAAATGCCTCATTTCAGGGCAGTGGCTACTCCCTTGCAACCACACGGGAATCAGGTGTTGAACGGGCTGGAACGAGCGCACCAGGCGGGCAAGGTAAATTTTTCCGGTTGTCACAAGGAATGTGCACGCTTGTTGCTTAAGAGCTGCCAGGTCACACGCAGGAACGGGAACGAATCCAATGGACGCCCGCCCGCACCGTGCCTCGGATACATAGGGGTTGAAGGGATGCAAGAGCGAACCTATAGATATGCGACACACTTCTTCCCGATTTGCGACAGCACTGTGAAGAAATCGTAAGGACTAGGTTTCAACTATCGCCAATATTGTCGCCGTGCTATAAGTTAGCGCCGACACAAAAAGAAAGAACCGCCTTCAATCAATAAAGAAAGCGGCGAGAATCTTCAAAACCAAAGGAGCAATCACAATGCAAGTGATGAAGTGGAGCGCACTGGCTCTGGCCGTGACCGCCGGTACCACTCAATTGGCTTTTGCCAGCGCCCAAAGCGATTCCAAGGGCTTCCTGGAAGACAGCAGCCTGAATCTGCTTAACAAGAACTACTACTTCAATCGCGACTTCCGCGACGGTGGTCGTAACAACTCCGGTCGCAATGCACTCAAACCCGCCAATGAGCGTAAGGGTTACCGCGAAGAGTGGGCCCACGGCATTATGGGCTTCTATGAGTCGGGCTTCACCCAAGGCACTGTCGGCTTCGGCGCTGACGCCTATGGCTTCCTCGGCATCAAACTGGATTCGGGCGGTGGTCGCACCGGCACTGGCCTGCTGCCGATCGGATCCGACGGTCGCCCGCAAGACGACTACAGTGAAGCGGGTGGTGCGGTTAAGCTGCGCCTGTCCAATACCGTGCTGAAATACGGCGAAATGCGCACCACCGCACCGGTGTTTGCCACTTCCCACAGCCGCCTGCTGCCGGAAACCGCCACCGGCTTCCACCTGAGCAGCGAAGAAATCGAGAACCTGGCTCTCGAAGCCGGTCACTTCACCGCCTACAACAACCGTGACTCCACCAACAGCGATGACGAGCTGCTGATCAACTACGGTGCCAATGAAGTCGGCAAGACCATGGACTACGTCGGTGGCGCCTACGGCATCAACGACCAGCTGAGCGTATCCCTGTACGGCGCCAAGTTCGAAGACACCTGGAACCAGTACTACGGCAACGCCAACTACACCCTGCCGATCACTGACGACCAGAGCCTGAACTTCGACTTCAACATCTACCAGACCAACGACACTGGTAAGAAGCTGCAGGGCGAGATCGACAACACCACCTTCAGCATCGCCTCCACCTACACAATTGGCGCGCACAGCTTCCTGCTGGCCTACCAGAAAGTAGACGGTGACACTCCGTTCGACTACGTCGGCGGTGACTCGATCTTCCTGTCCAACTCCATGCAGTACTCCGACTTCAACGGCGCGAACGAGCAGTCCTACCGTGCTGGCTACACCCTGAACATGGCTTCCTACGGCGTACCGGGCCTGACCTTCATGGCCACCTACGTTTACGGCGACGACATCGACGGCACCAAGGCTGACCCGGACGGCGGCTACGCCGGCCTGCAAGGCGCCGACGGCAAGCACCGCGAAACCAACCTGGACCTGAAATACGTAATCCAGGAAGGCGCAGCCAAAGACCTGTCCTTCCGCGCTCGTCAGGCGTTCCACCGCGCCAACGACGATCAAGCCGAAGGCGATATCGACGAGTTCCGCCTGATCGTCGAGTACCCGCTGAGCATCCTGTAATCACAGGATCGGTACTTCGATACATCAAAAAGGAAGCCCGGCATGAGAATGCCGGGCTTCTTTTTTTGGAAATGAATCAACTACTGCTCAAAAAACATTCACCACGTTCAGTGAGGCAATACATAAGTACCGGTCACGTGCGCAACGAGATCCTCTTCCGCCCCTTGTGAATAAAGTGAAACTTCACATACCGCCTGACGACGACCGAGTTTAAGAATCCTCGCCTCAGCAAGCAGATCCACAGGTTTTGGTCGAGCCAGGAAGTTGATATTCAAGTTGGACGTCACCGCCATTTCGACTTTCCCCAGACGACCCAACACAACCGCGTACATGGCGGCGTCCGCCAGCGCCATGATTGTCGGACCGGACAGGGTTCCTCCCGGTCGCACCAATCTGTGCTGGAAGGGTACCCGCGCCAGCGCTCCCCGTTCGTCCATCCGCTCGATCCGAAGGTCAATGTCTTCCGCCATTGGCACACCATTGCGAATGAGCGCCTCCACCTGCTCCGCTGTCAGACTCACTACGTCGCCCTCCTCGCCCTGCCGGACCACAATCCTGTACGCCACTTGATCAGCGCCGTACAATGCCGAGCCATTCAAACCCATCGCAACCGACAAAACGGCCAAACATGCGTACCAGTCAGTACCTGCTGTCTACCCTCAAGGAAACCCCCACCGATGCCGTGGTGATCAGCCACCAGTTGCTGCTGCGCGCCGGCATGATCCGCAAGCTCGCTTCCGGCCTCTACACCTGGCTGCCAATGGGCCTGCGTGTTCTGCGCAAGGTCGAGGCGGTGGTCCGCGAAGAGATGAACGCCGCTGGTGCGCTGGAAGTATTGATGCCCGCCGTGCAGCCTGCCGAACTGTGGCAGGAGTCCGGTCGTTGGCAGCAGTACGGCCCTGAGCTGCTGCGTCTGAAGGATCGCCACGAGCGCGATTTCTGCGTCGGCCCGACCCACGAAGAAGTCATCACCGACATGGCGCGCAACGAGCTGAATAGCTACAAGCAGCTGCCGCTGAACTTCTACCAGATCCAGACCAAGTTCCGTGACGAGATCCGTCCGCGCTTCGGCCTGATGCGGGGCCGCGAGTTCGTGATGAAGGATGCCTACTCCTTCCATATGAACCAGGAATCGCTGCAGGAAACCTACGACCGCATGCACCAGGCGTACTGCAATGTGTTCAGCCGCCTGGGCCTGGATTTCCGCCCCGTACTGGCCGACACCGGCTCCATCGGCGGCACCGGCTCCCACGAGTTCCACGTGCTGGCCGAGTCCGGTGAAGACGACATCGCCTTCAGCGATAGCTCCGATTACGCCGCCAACGTGGAAAAGGCCGAAGCCCTGCCCCGCGAGACCGAGCGTCCCGCACCGAGCCAGGAGCTGAAGCTGGTCGACACCCCGAACACCAAGACCATCGCCGACCTGGTGGAAAACTTCGGTCTGGCGATCGAGAAGACCATCAAGACCCTGGTGGTCCACGGCGCCGAGGAAGGCACCCTGGTGGCGCTGATCATTCGTGGCGACCACGAACTGAACGAAATCAAGGCTGCCAACCTGCCCCAGATTGCCAACCCGCTGGTGTTCGCCAGCGAAGCCGAACTACGCCAAGCCATTGGTGCCGGAGCTGGCTCGCTCGGCCCGCTGAATCTGCCGCTGGCTTGCATAGTCGACCGTTCCGTCGCCCTGATGAGCGACTTCGCCATCGGCGCCAACATCGACGACAAGCACTACTTCGGCGTGAACTGGGAGCGCGACCTGCCGCTGCCGGAAGTCGCCGACCTGCGCAATGTGGTCGCCGGCGACCCGAGCCCGGACGGCAAGGGCACCCTGGTGATCAAGCGCGGCATCGAAGTGGGCCACATCTTCCAGCTGGGCACCAAGTACAGCGAAGCCATGAAGCTGAGCGTGCTGAGCGAGCAAGGCAAGCCGGTGACCCTGATCATGGGCTGCTACGGCATCGGCGTATCCCGCGTGGTGGCTGCAGCTATCGAGCAGAACTATGACGAGCGCGGCATCCTCTGGCCGGAAGCCCTGGCGCCCTTCCAGGTCGCCCTGGTGCCGCTCAAGTACGAGACCCCGGCCGTCAAGGAAGCGACCGACAAGCTCTACGCTGAACTGCGCGCTGCAGGCGTCGACGTGCTGCTGGATGACCGTGACAAGAAGACCAGCCCCGGCGTGAAGTTCGCCGACATGGAGCTGATCGGCATTCCGCACCGCATCGTGGTGAGCGAGCGTGGCCTGGCCGAAGGCAACCTGGAATACAAGAACCGCCGCGAGACCGACAACCAGGCTGTAGCGGTCACTGAGGTTCTGTCCTTCATCACTGCCCGCGTGAATCGCTGATCGAGAAAATGTCCAAGCGCAGTTCCCATTACCTGGCCGGCGCCGCCTTGTGCGGCGCCCTCTTCGTCAGCGGTTGTGCCAACCATTTGCCGCAACGCAGCGAGCACGAGGAGCGAGTCGAGCGCAAATTGCTCAATCACAGCCTGCAGATCGAGGTGGGTGATCCCCAGGTCCTGGAACTGCCGCAGCGACGCGTCCGCATCAACGAGCAGAAGACCTTCGAAGTCACCGAGTTCGAGGTCAGCCGTCACTACGACCGCTACACCCCCTACCAGCCCTGGCGGGAACTCTACGAGGTTCCGCTGGGTGCGGTAGCAGTGGTCGCTGGCGTCGGCGCCAATGTGCTCAATGTGGTACTGCTCGGCAGCCTGCCAGACACCGCCACCAAGGACTGGATCAGCTATGGCTTCGCCGGCCTCAACCCGGCAATGAACGTCGAGTCCAACGGCCGTTCCGAACAGAACCTGGCCAGCCTCGACGAGAAGCAGATGGACAAGCGCATGGAATACTCCAGCACGCCCTGGGCGGAGCGTCCGGTGCTGGTCAAGCTGGGCAACCATACCCATGAGCTGCTCACCGATCGCAATGGCATCCTGCGTCTCAATCTGCTGGACGGCCCCTTTGCCGATCAGGACGTCAGCCGCATCGGCAAGTTGCAGCTGAGCGTCGAGGATCCCACGGACAGCGCTCGAGCCGACGCCACCCTGGGCATCAGCCACACCCTGCGCGGAAAGCTGGCGGAAGCCCATTCGCTGATCTTCGAAGACCTGGAGGACGATGAAGTCCCGCAGTGGGTCCATCGCGTCAAGCGCCTGTCGGAACTAGGCCTGGAAGAAGAAGCCAGCGAACTGGAGCAGAGCCTGATCGAGCTGACCCGCAACGATCCGGAACTGCAGCAGGAGTTTCTCCAGTCGCTGATGAAGGATGCCGGGCGCCTGGCAGCCGACCCGGGCGATTCAGACTGAGTGGAGCCGGGAGCGAGCGCGTCTCGCTCCCACCTCGCGGCATCAGCGCCGCACGATGAAGCCGGTAATTCCCTGCAGCGGTTGCTCCTGAAGCTCAACGCCGGTCACCTTCGCCTCGGCAGGCCCCTGTTCAAGCCAGCCGGCCAATTCGCGCACAGCGTCTTCCTCGCCCTCCAGAAGTACCTCGACCCGGCCATCCGCCAGGTTGCGTACCCAGCCATCCAGATCCAGGCGGTCGGCCTGTTCCTGGGTTGACTGGCGGTAATAGACACCCTGGACCTTGCCACTCACGTAGCCGTGCAGACAGATTCTCGCCATACCCCTAGCCCCCCTTGCGCAGTTCTTCGAGGCGGGCGGTCAGGCCGGCGGCGGTTTGCTCACCCATCAGGCGCTCCCGCAGTTTCCCCTGGGCATCGATGATGTAAGTGACAGGCAATGCCTCGCTCCTGGGCAGGTCGTATCGCTTGGAGGGGTCCTCCGCCAGTACGGTGAACTGGATGCCCATCTTCTGCGTGGCCTGGCCAAGCTCATTGCCCTGCAGTCCGTCGAAATTGACGCCAAGCACTTTCACGCCCTTGCCCTTCTGTTGCTCTGCGAAGGCGTTCAGTTCAGGGATTTCCGTGCGGCAGGGCGCGCACCATTCGGCCCAGTAATTGATGACCAGCCACTGGCCTTCGAGGCGCTCAACCGTTACCTTCTGTCCATGCTGATCGACGCCCACGTCGTCCGAGCAGCTGGCCAGGAGCAGGCCGGCCCCCATCAGAGCGAACACCCCTATTACAGCCTGGAGTCGCGATCCCATGCATTCGGTCCTCGTGTACGCGGGGTTGATATGACGCTGGATGCCTTGCGCTTGGAAGTGCCGGACATCCTGGAAGAGAACAGCACTCCACTGGCAAGCGTGCCGACGCTCCTCGCACAAGCGCGCCAACTCCCTCAGGATAGTGCCCTGCAGCAGGTCCTGGCTCATGTGTTCAGGTTCAACCGCAGCGCTCTGACCTTACTCGAAAGGCAGCGCGTGCTGCAAAGTTTCAGCGAGGAGTTCCGCCACTACGCCCAGGCTGCTCAGGACCGGGCGGTGCCATCCGACCTCTTCGTCAAGCTCTGCGACGAACTGGCCTGCGGCTTCAAACGCCTGTTGCTGCAGATTCTCCAGGGTCACCAACCGTCACGCCCGCACCTGGCCTGGTGCCTGTACATGGCCCAGCACTTCCTCGCCCAGACCCAGTTGCGCCACTACCAGCTCTATCAGGAGCCAGACCCAGGGCTCTGGCGCGACAGCCATCTGCTGTACTGGATCGGCGAGCACCAGCAGTGCCTGGACGAACTGGTTGCCGCCGCCTTCCGCCCCACGCCGGCCAATACTCTGCGGGGGCTCTACCAGCAGATGCTGTTGCTTGCCCTGAGCAATCCCTTCCACCTGAGCGAAGGCGAATGCCCGCTTCTCTTCGGCGCCCTGGCGCCGATCGCCGGCCTTGCGCGGCTGCTGCCGTGGGACGAGGACGACGAGAACGGCAGCCCGACCGTCGACCTGACCGAGTCCCAGCCCTGTCTGCCGCTGGAGCAGCACCCCGATGGCGCCAATACCTACCTGCGCCGCTTTGAATTGGGTGCCCTGCTGATCGCCCTGCATGAACCCTCGCCCCTGCGCAGCGAGAGCGAGCACGAGCTCCTGGAGAGGGTCCGCCAACACTGGCTGGGACGACAGCAACGCCGCCACCCCCGTACCGAACAGTCCGGAAGCTGCCAGCTGGTGGTGGGCCTGAGCTCCATCCATGCTGACCTACTGACGCAACACCCAGGTCGCAGCGGCGCGCAGATGCTCGATGCCAGCCCGGGCGGCGCCCGCCTGCTCTGCCATGACAACCTCGCGAACCAGTTACCGGTGGGTCAACTGGTGCTGGTGCAGACCCAGAGCACGCCGGTCCTCGCGCTGGTGCGCTGGCGTTACCAGAACACCGAGGGCCTGCACCTCGGCGTGCGCTACCTCAAGGGCCTGCCCCGCCCGGTCTGGCTGCGCCGAGCCCCCAGCGCCCAGACACACCCCGGCGTCCTGCAAAGCACGCCCGAGCCCGGCAATGGCTGGCATCACGGTCTCTGGCTACCGGGCAAGCAGTTCGTTGAAGGGGAAAATCTCTGGCTGCAACTGGCCAGCGTCCACAATCAGGCCATCGTCCCGCTACCGGCCCCCAACCTCCGCACCTCATTGGTGGCTCGCTATCCCCTGCAGCTTGCCTGAGTGGTCAAACTGCGAGGCGGGTCACGCCAGCCGGCGGCCAAGGCGCACAGTTCGCATGGGATTGGCTGCTTATAATTGAATACCACCGGTACGAACGTACCCTTTCCAGCCTGGATGCCCCATGCAACAGCACGACAGCCTGATCGGCCCGGTTCCTGCCCGTGTCGTCGAAGTCGCCCGCTCCACCCTCACTGCCTTCGACGGTCGGGTGGCGGACTTCAATGTGGCGGCCTGGCTGCACCTGCCCGGCATGACGGATCTGCCCGTGTCACTGATGGTGGCCTACATGGATGGCAGCCAGCGCCGCGAGGTTGCGGTGGATCACGGCAAGCTCAACCCCAAGGGCAAGATCCTGCTGTCGGGCGTCGCCCGCTTGCCGTTCAAGCAAAAGATCGAACAAATGCAGGTGCGCCTGCGCTCTGCCGTTCCGATCAAGGGGCTGCTGGTGGAAGAACTCTTCGTGCAAGCGGTGGAGCTGGCCGAGCAGGCCAATCGCCAAGTCCGCGCCTGAAACCGGTTTCAGCCAGGTAGAGCGCGATTGCCCTCAAGGGCCGGCCGCTCGGATTCGTCCTGCTCTTCTTGCACAGTCAGCGGGGCCAGGGATTCTGGCCAGTGACGGAATTTCAGCCCGGTCACCCGGTTCAATCCCTCCAGCGCCCGTTGCGGTGCGCGCTCGTGCAAATGAATCAGCTTGTCTTTCGCGGTACCCATCGCTTCCATCCCCTGGCCATCGTTTTGATGGCCTCTTCCTTGTCAGTGCCATAAACATGCCAATCACTGCGGCCTGCCGTTGCATGGACCGCAGCAGGGTTCGCCTGGTTCACTCACCGGCTGACTGACAATTTTCGTCAGTCGTTTCCCGGCTTGAGCCATTGCGCCAGGCTGCCGCCGAACAAGGCTTGCTGCTCTTCCTGAAGCAACTCCAGCGCCTTGCGCAGTGGCGGATACCACGCTTCGTCCAGATGCTCGGGCAACTGCCCCAGCCGTGGCAGCGGCCAGGGCATATGGACGAGCAATTGATGGAAACTGTAGCCGCTCAGATCACGACAGAGCACCCAGGAACCTCCACTGGCACGGCAGACCAGGTGCTGGCTTTCCAGCAGTTCCAGCATTTCCAGCCACTCATCCTCCGGCAGGTGCCAGCCGGCCCGCTGCACGTCCAGGTGGCGCACCGGCATGCCGCGCATCTGGCGGTCGTGGAACACCCGTAGGATGCCCAGCAGCACCAGCAGGCGGGGCAGCGCGCGGCGACGCCAGTGCCAGGGTGTGGAAAGGTTGCACACCAGTTCGGCGCCGAACAGCACGATCACCCAGGACAGGTAGATCCACAGCAGAAACAGCGGCACCGTCGCGAAGGCGCCATAAATCAGCTGGTAGCCGGGGAAGAAGCTGACATAGAGGCCGAACAGTGCCTTGGCCGCCTCGAACAGCAATGCGGTGAAGACGCCACCTGCCAGGGCATGGCGCACCGGCACCCGCGCATTGGGCACCGCCGCATAGATCAGAGTGAAAGCCGCGATGCTGGAAAACAGAGGCGTGAAGCTGAGCAGGGTCTTGGCGCCAATCAGCGCATCCAGGCCGGAAATCAGCGATAGCGAGGTGATGTAGGTGCTGACGGCGAAACCGGCGCCCAAGAGCAGCGGACCGAGACTGAGGATCGCCCAGTAGAGCAGGAAGCTGGAGACGCCCCGGCGCGGCTGACGCACCCGCCAGATGGTGTTGAAGGCCTTTTCGATGGTCACCAGCATCATGAAGGCGGTCACCACCAGAAGGCCGACACCGACCCACGTCAGGTGCCGCGCCTGCACCGTGAAGCCACGCAGGTACTCCTGCAGGGTTTCCCCGGTGGACGGGACGAAGTTGTGGAAGATGAAGCTCTGGATCTGCTCGCCCGTGCCCTGGAAAGCCGGTATGGCCGAGAGCATAGTGAAGGTCACCGTCATCATCGGCACCACGGCGAACAGGCTGGTGTAGGTCAGGGCCGCAGCGCTATTGGTGCCACGATCGGCAATGAACCGCTGTAGCAGGAAGCGCCAGAATTCGACGACGTCGGTGAGGCGTTGGCGCATTCCATCTCCTTGATTCTGATCGACCCGGCCCGGCTCAGCAGACCGCAAGCGCGGCGCACGGTTCAGGCGGGCACCACGACGCGGTTAGAATAGCTGCCTCGACCAAGCCCATGCGACCCCCGACATGACTGAACTGACCCTCTACCACAACCCGCGCTGCTCCAAGTCCCGTGGTGCCCTGGAACTGCTGGAAGCCCGCGGCCTGGCCCCCACCATCGTGCGCTACCTTGAAACCCCGCCCAGTGCCGCCGAACTGCGGGACCTGCTGGCCAAGCTGGGGCTGACCGCCCGCCAGCTGCTGCGCACCGGCGAAGACGAGTACAAGGCCCTTGGCCTGGACGACGCCAGCCTCTCGGAAGAGCAACTGATCGCCGCCATGACCGCCCACCCCAAGCTGATCGAACGTCCCATCCTGATCGTCGGTGACAAGGCCGTGGTCGGTCGTCCGCCGGAGAAGGTACTGGAGATCCTGCCTTGAGCGCGCCCTACATCCTGGTCCTCTACTACAGCCGCCACGGCGCCACCGCCGAAATGGCCCGGCAGATCGCCCGTGGCGTCGAGCTGACCGGCCTTGAAGCGCGCCTGCGCACAGTGCCGGCGGTGTCGACCGAATGCGAAGCAGTCGCCCCGGACATCCCCGCCGATGGTGCCCTCTACGCGACCCTGGACGACCTGCGCCACTGCGCCGGCCTGGTCATGGGCAGCCCCACCCGCTTCGGCAACATGGCCGCGCCCCTGAAGTACTTCCTCGACGGCACCAGCAGCCTCTGGCTCACCGGCGAACTGGTGGGCAAGCCAGCCGCGGTATTCACCTCCACCGCCAGCCTGCATGGCGGCCAGGAGACCACCCTGCTGTCGATGCTGCTGCCGCTGATGCACCACGGCATGCTGGTCACCGGCCTGCCCTACAGCGAACCGGCACTGCTGGAAACCCGCGGCGGCGGCACGCCCTATGGCGCCAGCCACCACGCTGGCGCCGATGGCAAGCGTCCGCTGGACGAACACGAGATTGCCCTGTGCCGCGCACTGGGCCAGCGCCTGGCGCAAACCGCCCAACGCCTGGAGGCCCCGCGTGGCTAAAGAACCCAAGAAACTGCCGGAACTGGACTGGCTGGCGCCGCGCATGTCGGTCAGCCGGGTCGTCAGCCTGGCGAGCTTCATCGCCCTGGCCGTGCTGCTGACGGTAAATACCCTGTTCTTCGCCGACCTCCACGGCGCACGAACCTGGGTGGTCCTGGCCATCCTGCTGGTCCCCCTGGCGCTGCTCGCCCCCGGCATGATCCTCGGCAACGCCCGCGCGCACGCCTGGGCGTGCTTTGTGGTGAACCTCTACTTCATCCAGGGCGTCCTCGCCGCCATCGACCCCGCGCGTAGCCTGTTCGGCTGGCTGGAAGCCGGCCTCAGCCTGCTGCTGTTCTGCGCGGCGCTGCTCTATACGCGCTGGCGCTTCCAGTACAACCGCAAGCTCGCCGGGGAGTGATTCCCGCCCAGCAATGAAAAAGCCCGGACTTCGATCCGGGCTTTTTCATTGGGCGACTGACTGGAAATGCGGGCTACCAGCCGAAAATTTCCTTGAGGAACGGAATGGTCAGCTTGCGCTGAGCCTGGAGCGAGGCCTGATCGAGGATGTCCAGCAGGTCGAACAGCAGGTTCATGCTGCGCGGACCACGGGTGAGGATGAAGCGCCCCACTTCGTCGGTCAGGTGCAGGCCACGACGCGACGCACGCAGTTGCAGGGCGCGGAGCTTGTCCTCGTCGGACAGCGCGTGCAGCTGGAACACCAGCGCCAGGGTCAGGCGAGACTTCAGGTCAGGCAGCTTGATCCCGAGTTCGCGAGGCGACTTGCTGGCCGAAAGCAGCAGTTTGCGACCAGCATCGCGCAGGCGGTTGAACAGGTGGAACAGCCCTTCCTCCCACTCCGGGCGCCCTGCCAAGGCATGCAGGTCGTCCAGGCACACCAGCTCGCACTGCTCCAGGTTGTCGAAGACTTCCGGGCCGTAGTGCACCAGTTCGTCCATGGGCAGGTAGATGGCCTGCTCGTCGCGCTGCTCGAAACGCAGGCAAGCGGCCTGGAGCAGGTGGCTGCGTCCCGCACCCTCACCGCCCCAGAGGTAGATCAGGCTCTCGGTCCAGCCGGCATCGGGCTCGCACAGGCGCTCGACATAGCCGAGGGCCGCGGCGTTGGCGCCGGGATAGAAGTTGGCGAAGGTGGCGTCGTCACGCAGACGCACACTCAGGGGAAGCTGGATCGGTGTCATGCCGTACTGGGAGGGTCGTCGGGACCGCTACTCGACTGTCCGTAAAGGTCGGAAAGTTTATAGAAATCATGCGCATGGCGCAGCAAAACCATGATGATCGCTGCCACAGGCAAGGCCAACAGCACGCCGGTGAAGCCAAACAGCTGGCCGCCAGCAAGTATCGCAAAGATCACCGCCACTGGGTGAAGTCCAATGCGATCGCCCACCAGGAGCGGGGTGAGCAGCATGCCTTCGAGCAACTGCCCCGCACTGAACACGGCTACGACGCCGATCAGCGGATAGAGTTCGAAACCGCCGAACTGAAAGAGCGCAGCAACCAGTGCGGCACCAAAACCAACCACGAAGCCCATGTACGGCACGATGCTGGCCAGCCCCGCCAGCAGGCCGATCAGCAAGCCCAGGTCCAGCCCTACCAGCATCAGGCCAACGGCGTAGATCAACCCCAGCGCCAGCATCACCAGCAACTGGCCACGCAGGAAGGCGCCCAGCACTTCATGGCACTCCCCCACCAGCCCGACCACATAGGATTCGCGGTTGCGCGGCAGCAGGCCACGGAGTTTGGCCACCATCAGGTCCCAGTCACGCAGCAGGTAGAAGCCCACCACGGGGATCAGCAACAGGTTGCCCAACCAGCCCAGCAGCGCCAGGCCGGATGCTGTGACACTCGCCAGCAGGGTGCCGGCGATATCGGTGGTCTGGCCGAGATGGCCGGTGATCACCGCCTTGAGCCTGTCGACGCGCCAGAAGTCACCGGGTAGGCCAATTTGCGCCTGGGCCCAGGGCAGCGCGCTTTGCTGCAACCAGTCGAGCATCTGCGGCGCCACTTCGTAGAGGCGGAACAGTTGGCGGCCGAGCATGGGCAGCAGCACCAGCAGCAGCGCCAGGAGGATCAGGCCGAACAAACCGAATACCAGCACCACGCCCCAGGTGCGCGACAAGCCCAGCCGCTCCAGGCGGTCCACCAGGGGGTCGCCAAGGTAGGCGAGCAGCATACCCACCAGAAAGGGCGAGAGAACGGGATGCAGCTGATAGATCAGCCACCCCAGAAACAGGAAGCCGCCCAGCCAGAGCCAGCGGCGCGAATCGGTCATGTCAGGCCCTCATTCTTGCGTAGCGATATTTCCGTCCCCAATCCCAGACGTACTGGGCCCCACTGCACAACGTCACCACCATCACCAGCCAGCTCAGCGGCCAGCACAGCGACGCCAGGGCCGGCAACAGGCTCAGTTCCAGCAGCAGGCAGAGGACCAGCAGCATCTGCAGCAGCGTAGTCAACTTGCCCAGCCGGCTCGGTGAGAACTCCGCCGGTCCGGCCATCACGCGAAATAGTCCGGCTCCCAGCAGGATCACCAGGTCGCGCAGGAACACCACAAGCGTCAGCCACAGCGGCAGTACCTGGGTAATGGTCAGGCAGATGAAGCTGGTCACCAGCAAAAGCTTGTCAGCCAGGGGGTCGAACAGCGAACCGAAGCGGCTGATCCAGCCGAAACGCCGGGCAAGGAAACCGTCCAGGGCATCGGAGCCTCCTGCGATGGCAAACAGCACCAGCGCCTGGCCATACCGATCGGACAGCAGCAGCCCGGCAATGGGAAAAACCAGTGCCAGGCGCAGCAGAGTCAACAGGTTGGGCAACTGGTGCATGGCATCCCCGTTTCGGGTAGGCCGCCAGTTTACGCCCGCTACCAGCGGAAACGCAGCACGTTGTTGCGCGGCACTACCTGGGGCGCCGGAGCGGCCTGGGGATCAGCGGCAGGAGCCGGAGCGGCCGGGGCCTCGGGCGGCGCCTCCTGGAGCCCGGCCAGGGCCAGTTGGGCGCGCAGCTGTTCGGGGCTGGCGTTGACCTGGTACTCCAGGCGGTCACCCTCGACCTTGAGCAGGCGGGCACCGAAGGGTTCCAGCAGGCGCGACAGCTCGGCATAGCGGGCCAGATTGGCGCCCTGCACTTCCAGCTCCAGGTTCTGTCCAGCGCCGGGTGCCACCACGAAGCGCGTTGCCAGGCGCTGGCTCACCGCAGACATCACGGCATCAGCCAGCGCAGCGTTGTCTGCGCCTTCAGCGGTGCCCTGCTCGCGGCTGTCGCCCAGCCACAGGCGCCATTGCGCCTGCCACTTGCCGTCGGCCTCGCTGGCATCAACCGCCAGCAGGGCGTCAGCGCCGTAGCGCTCGGAAGCCTGGGTCAGCGCACCGGGTTGGGCGGACGTCAGTTGCTCGGGCGTCGCCAGCAACTGCTCATTGAGGTCCGCGATCGGCAGACGCAGCGGCAGGCCGCGGTTCTGTGCCGCCTGACGCAGAGGCGTCGCGGCTTCCTGGCCGTCGCCCACCAGATTGTTGCTGCCCTCACCGGAATGGTTCAGCCACCAGGCCAGGATGGCCGGGCGATTGGGGCTCCACAGCGGGATACCGGCCTGGCGCAGGGTGCGCTCGGTGGTGATGGGGTCGAAGTCCACCACCAGCACCTGCCCTTCATAGCCGTACTGGCTGATGAGCTGCTGCGGGTCCTTGCGCACCGCTTCCAGAGCTGGGCTCTGGGCGGCCTTGGCGTCCCCGGACAGGCGCAGCACCAGGGTTTCCAGGGCGCGCACCAGGGCCTGGCTGCGCTCCTCCGGCTGCTGCGAAGTGACAGGTTCACGAACCTGATAGAGGTTGTTGACCGTCTCGGCCTGGACCGAAAGGCCGAACAACGTCAGGCAGAGCAGTACAGCTTGAGCGAGCAGGCGCATGGCGGAATCTCTGTAAGAAAACAGGTGCAGCATAGGCCGCAATCGAAGGGCTATACCTTAATCAGCCGTCTGCCCCGGGGCAACGCGCGCGTTTTCTGGTTCTTTTCACCGGGGCCGACCGCTGCCGATGGCCGCTACCGGGCAAGCCTGATAAAATCGCGCGCCTTCGCAAACCGGCAGCCAGACTTGCCGGTCGATCCTCGAATTTCCCCCTATAGGCCTGGATTTATGAGCAAGCAACCCTCCCTGAGCTACAAGGACGCCGGTGTAGACATCGACGCTGGTGAAGCCCTGGTCGAACGCATCAAAGGCGTGGCCAAGCGCACCGCGCGCCCGGAAGTGATGGGCGGCCTGGGTGGCTTCGGCGCCCTCTGCGAGATCCCGGCCGGCTACAAGCAGCCGGTCCTGGTGTCCGGCACCGACGGCGTCGGCACCAAGCTGCGTCTGGCACTGAACCTGAACAAGCACGACAGCATCGGCCAGGATCTGGTCGCCATGTGCGTGAACGACCTGGTAGTCTGCGGCGCCGAGCCGCTGTTCTTCCTCGACTACTACGCCACCGGCAAGCTCAATGTTGACGTGGCCGCCACTGTGGTCACCGGCATCGGCGCCGGCTGCGAACTGGCCGGCTGCTCCCTGGTGGGCGGCGAGACTGCCGAAATGCCCGGCATGTACGAAGGCGAAGACTACGACCTGGCCGGCTTCTGTGTCGGCGTAGTGGAAAAAGCCGAGATCATCGACGGTTCCAAAGTTCGTACCGGCGACACCCTGATTGCCCTGCCCTCCTCCGGTCCGCACTCCAACGGCTACTCGCTGATCCGCAAGATCATCGAAGTCAGCGGCGTCGATATCGAGCAGGTCCAACTCGACGGCAAGCCCCTGGCCGATTTGCTGATGGCCCCGACCCGCATCTACGTCAAGCCGCTGCTGCAGCTGATCAAGGAAACCGGCGCGGTGAAGGCCATGGCCCACATCACTGGCGGCGGCCTGCTGGACAACATCCCGCGCGTCCTGCCGGACAACGCCCAGGCCGTGATCGATGTCGCCAGCTGGCAGCGTCCGGCGGTCTTCGACTGGCTGCAGGAACAAGGCAACGTCGACGAAACCGAAATGCACCGCGTACTGAACTGCGGCGTGGGCATGGTCATCTGCGTTGCACCTGAGCAGGCCGAAGCCGCGCTCAAGGTCCTGCGCGCCGCTGGCGAGCAGCCCTGGGTCATCGGTGAAATCGCCGCGGCCGCCGAAGGTGCCCAGCGCGTCGTACTGAACAATCTGAAGAGCCACTGATGGCTGCACGCTGTGATGTGGTGGTGCTGATCTCCGGCTCCGGCAGCAACCTGCAGGCGCTGATCGACAGCATCACCGGCGACGACCATCCGGCCCGTATCAGCGCGGTGATTTCCAACCGTGCTGATGCCTTCGGGCTGGAGCGGGCCCGGAAGGCTGGCATCGATACCCGCGTACTGGACCACAAGGCCTACGCCGATCGCGAGGCCTTCGACGCCGCCCTGATCGAAGTCATTGATGCCTACAAACCACAACTGGTGGTGTTGGCGGGATTCATGCGAATCCTCACGCCCGGCTTCGTGCGCCACTATCAGGGGCGCCTGCTGAACATTCATCCCTCGCTGTTGCCGAAGTACAAGGGCCTGCACACCCACCAGCGCGCGCTGGAAGCCGGCGATTCCGAGCATGGCTGCAGCGTGCACTTCGTCACCGAAGAACTCGATGGCGGCCCTCTGGTGGTACAGGCCTTGATCCCGGTAGAGTCGGACGACACGCCGGAAAGCCTGGCACAGCGGGTTCATGTACAGGAACACCGCATTTATCCGCTGGCCATGCGCTGGTTTGCCGAAGGCAGACTGCGTCTGGGCCAGAACGGCGCCGAACTGGATGGACAAGCGTTGCCCCCTTCGGGGCAACAACTGCGTAACTAGGAGATTCGCCAATGCGTCGTGCCTTGTTGTTGCTCCTCGCCCTTTTCACCCTGCCCACTGTCGCGGCCGAGCTGAAACCCTTCGAGGCCAGCTACACCGCCGACTGGAAACAGCTGCCCGTCAGCGGCACTGCCGGTCGCAGCCTCAAACAGCTCGACAATGGCCGTTGGGAACTGGACTTCGAAGCCTCCATGCTGGTGGCCAGCCTGAGCGAAGTGAGCACCTTCCGCGTCGAGAGCAATGCCTTCCTGCCCCTGACCTACCGCTTCAGCCGTAGCGGCCTGGGCAAGAGCAAGCAGGTGGAGTTCGATTTCGACTGGGCCCAGAAGCAGATCATCGGCAATGACCGCGGCAACCAGGTGCGTCTGCCCCTGAACCGCGGCATGCAAGACAAATCCACCTACCAGCTGGTGCTCCAGCATGACGTCGCTGACGGCAAGAAGAGCATGAGCTACCAGGTGATCGACGGCGACGAGGTCGAGACCTATGACTTCCGTGTGCTGGGCGAGGAGCGCGTGCGCACCAAGGCCGGCCTGGTGGATGCCATCAAGGTCGAGCGCGTGCGCGATCCCACCCAGAGCAGCCGCAAGACCGTGCTCTGGTTCGCCAAGGACTGGGACTTCCTGCTGGTCCGCCTGCACCAGGTGGAGAAGGACGGCAAGGAATACCAGATCATGCTCAAAGAGGGCTCGGTGAACGGCAAGCCAGTGCAGGGCCTGCCGGAGTAACACCTCCCCCCACGAAGAACCGGGCCCAGCGCCCGGTTTTTTGTGCCCGCAGGAAAGCCTGCCGAACCAAGGTGGGGCCCCGGATAGGCGAAACAGGCTGATACTTGAGAGAAGGCCAGGGCACGCCGACAACGCCTATGCTGAACATCCGACACGCCGCAGAGGAAACCGCCATGTCTGAGGAATACCTGCCGCTTTCCTGCGACCTCTACGACTACATCGAGATCGCCTGCCTGCATCGCTACCAACTGCATATCGAACTGGCCGGCGGCGCCCGCCTCGATGCCCGAGCCATGACCACCCTGACGACGCCGGACAAGGAGGAGTTCCTCATTGTGCAGAACGAGGGCGGCCAGGAGCGCCTGCGGCTGGACCAGATCACGGCTATCACGCCACTGACGGAAGGGGCCAGTTTCGGGCGGGTGCTGCTGGGAAATCAGATCTGCTGAGTGCCCGGAGTGCATCTGGGCTGTAGGGGCGAATTCATTCGCCATGCAGGACGAAGTCCTGCCATAGGCTGCTACAGGACTCTCAGGGACACCCAAAAGAAAACCGGGCCAAGGCCCGGTTTCTTTACATCACCACATCAGGTCGTCCGGCACCTTGTAGGCCGCGTACGGATCGTCGGCATCCGGCTCTTCCACCTGGGTATTGAGCAACACGACGCGACGGGGATCGCGCTCCTGGATGCGCAGGGCCGCATCACGCGGAATCACCTCGTAGCCGCCACCGTGGCGGACGATGGCGAGGGAGCCGCGGCTCAACTTGTCGCGCATCATGGCGTTGACGGCCAGGCGCTTGACCTTCTTCTCGTCGACGAAGTTGTAGTAGTCGTCCGTGGTCAGCTTCGGCAGACGGGAGCTTTCGATCAGTTGCTTGATCTGCGCAGCCCGGGCCTTCTGGTCAGCCTTTTCCTGCTGCTGACGGTTCAGCTCCTGGTCGCGGGAGGCCTTCTCGGCCTGGGCCTGCAAGGCTGCCTGACGCAGGCTGTCATCCTTCTCGACCTGGTTTTTCTTCTCCAGGCGCTGTTGTTTCTGCTGTTGCTTGCCGGCCTGCTTGACCTGCTTTTCGTTCACCAGCCCGGCTTTCAGCAGCTGGTCGCGGAGGGAAAGGCTCATAAAGGAATTCAGTCTCTCGAATTTTCAGGCTGTTGAACATCTACCTGCTAGCAGCCAAGGCTGAGTTTTTCTTGCTTCTTGGCTTCGCCCCAGAGGGCATCCAGTTCTTCCAGGGTGCAATCTTCAATGGGACGGCCCGCTTCGCGCAATGCCTGTTCGATAAAGCGGAAGCGCCGCTCGAACTTGCCATTGGCGCCGCGTAACGCGGTTTCCGGATCGACCTTGAGGTGGCGGGCCAGGTTGACCACCACGAACAGCAGGTCACCCACCTCATCGGCGATGGCCTGCGGGTCGTTCTCGCTCATGGCCTCCAGCACCTCGTCCAGCTCCTCGCGCAGCTTGTCGATCACAGGCAACGCCTCGGGCCAGTCGAAGCCCACCTGGGCGGCACGCTTCTGCAGCTTGGCGGCTCGGCTCAAGGCCGGCAGCGCCGTGGGCACGTCGTCCAGCAGGGAAAGCTGCTCGGGCGCGGCTGCCTTTTCGGCACGCTCCTCGGCCTTGATCTCCTCCCAGCGCTGCTTGATCGCGGCTTCTTCCAGGCGGGCCATGTCCGGGGCGCCGTAGAGGTCGCCGTCGGGAAAGACATGGGGATGGCGGCGGACCAGCTTGCGGGTGATGGCATCCACCACGCCGGCAAACTCGAAGCGCCCCTCCTCCTTCGCCAGCTGGCTGTAATACACCACCTGGAACAACAGGTCGCCGAGCTCACCGGGCAGATGGTCGAAGTCGCCCCGCTCGATGGCGTCGGCCACCTCGTAGGCTTCCTCGATCGTGTGCGGGACGATGCTGGCGTAGTCCTGCTTGAGATCCCAGGGGCAGCCGTACTGCGGGTCGCGCAAGCGGGCCATGAGGTGCAGCAGGTCGTTGAGTTGGTACATGACGGAATCCTGTAGGGATCATCAGTAGGTTGGTGCAGAGCGGAGCGAAGCCCAACATGGGCGTTGGGCCTCGCAGGCTCGGACCAACCTACATCAAGCAGCCCGGTTGCGGCGGGCTTCGATGATATTCGGCAGCTGGGAAATCCTGGCCAACAGGCGGCCCAGCGCATCCAGACCAGGGATTTCGATGGTCAGCAACATGGCGGCGGTGTTGTCTTCCTTGTTCGAGCGGGTGTTCACCGCCAGCACGTTGATGCGCTCGTTGAGCAGCACCTGGGAGACGTCACGCAGCAGGCCGGAACGGTCGTAGGCGCGGATGATGATGTCCACCGGATAGGTCTGCACCGGCACCGGCCCCCAGCTGACCTGGATCATCCGCTCCGGCTCGCGGCCGGCCAGTTGCAGCGCCGAAGGGCAGTCCTGGCGGTGGATGCTGACGCCACGGCCGAGGGTGATGTAACCCACGATAGGGTCTCCCGGCAGCGGTTGGCAGCAGCCGGCCATCTGCGTGAGCAGGTTGCCCACGCCCTGGATCTGCACGTCGCCGCGCTTGCCCGGCTTGTAGTGGGAGGCCTTGCGCGGGATCAGCTCCAACTGCTCGCTGTGACCGCGCTCCGGCTCCACCAGCGCCTGGGCGCAATTGACCACATGGGCCAGGCGCAGGTCGCCGGCGCCCAGAGCCGCGTGCATGTCTTCGGCAGTGCGCAGGTTGCACTTCTCGGCCAGTCTCTCGAAATCCACCGGCGGCAACGCCAGGCGCGACAGTTCGCGCTCGAGCATGGCCTTGCCGGCGGCGACGTTCTGGTCGCGGGCCTGCAGCTTGAACCAGTGGACGATCTTCGCCCGCGCCCTGGAGGTGGTGATGTAGCCCAGGTTCGGGTTGAGCCAGTCGCGGCTGGGCGCGCCCTGCTTGCCAGTGATGATCTCCACCTGCTCGCCGGTCTGCAGCCCATAGTTCAGCGGCACGATGCGGCCGTTGACCTTGGCGCCCCGGCAGTTGTGGCCGATCTCGGTATGCACGCGATAGGCGAAGTCCAGCGGCGTGGCGCCCTTGGGCAGGTCGATGGCGTGGCCATCGGGGGTGAAGACGTAGACCCGGTCGGGCTCGATATCCACCCGCAACTGCTCGGCCAGGCCGCCGATATCGCCCAGTTCCTCGTGCCATTCGAGCACCTGGCGCAGCCAGGCGATCTTTTCTTCGTAATGGTCGGAGCTCGACTTGACGTCGGTGCCCTTGTAGCGCCAGTGGGCGCAGACCCCGAGTTCGGCTTCCTCGTGCATGGCGTGGGTGCGGATCTGCACCTCCAGCACCTTGCCGTCCGGACCGATCACCGCCGTGTGCAGGGAGCGGTAGCCGTTCTCCTTGGGGTTGGCGATGTAGTCGTCGAATTCCTTGGGAATGTGCCGCCAGAGGGTGTGCACGATACCCAGCGCGGTATAGCAATCACGCAACTCGGGCACCAGCACCCGTACCGCGCGCACGTCGTAGATCTGGCTGAACTGCAGGCCCTTGCGCTGCATCTTCCGCCAGATGGAATAGATGTGCTTGGCGCGGCCGCTGATGTCGGCCTTGACGCCGGTTGCTGCCAGTTCCTCGCGCAGCTGCTTCATCACGTCGGCGATGTACTGCTCGCGGTCGAGGCGGCGCTCGTGGAGCAGCTTGGCGATCTGCTTGTACTGGTCCGGCTCCAGGTAGCGGAAGGACAGGTCCTCCAGCTCCCATTTGATATGACCGATACCGAGGCGGTGGGCGAGAGGCGCGTAGATGTCGAACACCTCGCGGGCCACGCGGTGGCGCTTCTCCTCGTCGGCGTTCTTCACTTCACGGATGGCGCAGGTACGCTCGGCCAGCTTGATCAGGGCGACGCGCACGTCGTCGACCATGGCCACCAGCATCTTGCGCAGGTTCTCCACCTGCGCCTGGGTGCCCAGGACCATGGAATGGCGGGGATTGAGACTGGCACTGATGGCGGCCATGCGCAGCACGCCTTCGATCAGCCTGGCCACCACCGCGCCGAAGCGCTGCTGCACGGCTTGCAGCTGGATCTTGCCCTCGCGCACGCCGCGGTAGATCACCGCGGCTACCAGGGATTCCTGATCCAGCTTCAGGTCCGCGAGGATCTCGGCGATCTCGAGGCCCGTCTGGAAACTGGAATTACCCTCGGCCCAGCTGTTCTTCGCAGCGATGGCCTGTTGCTCGGCGTCGCGGGCGAACTCGCATGCCTCTTTGAGTACCGCGCGATCGAGCACCGGGTCGAGGCTGATGACATGGTCCAGCCACGCCTCGAGGTTGATGCTGCCGTCTGTATTGACCGGCTGTTGCGCTCTCACCTGTACCATCTTGCCTACCTTCCCTACGACGTGAACCCCTCACGTCGAATTGTCGCCAGCCTCTGTCGTGCCGGTCGGATTACGCGGGCTTCCTAGCCCGCCTCGAATAACGCCATGGCCTCGACATGGGCCGTCTGAGGAAACATGTCGAGAATCCCGGCCTTCTTCAGCTGGTATCCCTGCTTGACCAGTTCGGCACTGTCACGCGCCAGGGTCGACGGGTTGCAGGATACATAGACCACTCGTTTTGCACCGGTTGCAGCAATCTGCCGAACGGCTTCGAATGCGCCGTCACGCGGCGGATCGAGCAACACGGCATCGAAACCCTGCCGGGCCCAGGGCGCATCGGCCAAGGGGTTCGACAGGTCGGCCTGGAAGAAGTGCACATTATCCAGGCCATTGGCGGCGGCATTGCCGCGCGCCCGTTGCACCATGGCCTCGACACCTTCCACCGCCACCACCTCGCGCACCTGGCGCGCCAGCGGCAGGGCGAAGTTGCCGAGCCCGCAGAACAGATCCAGCACCCGCTCGCCCGGCTGCGGTTTCATCCAGTCTAGCGCCTGCGCCACCATCGCCTCGTTGACCGCCTCATTCACCTGAACGAAGTCACCGGGGCGATATTCAAGCTCCAGACTCCACTGCTCCAGGCGAAAGCCGAGGCGCGCGCCCGGCTGATCCGGATGGGGTTCGCCTTCGCCGTGCAGCCAGAGCTGAGCCTGGTGCGCCGCGCAGAATTCGCGCAGGCGCTGCAGGTCGGCCTCGCCCAGGGGCTGGGTATGACGCAGCAGCAATGCCGACGCGGTGCCGTGGAACAACTCCACGTGGCCAACTACCTGCGGCTTTTCCATCCCCTTGAGCACGTGAGGCAACGCACGCATCAACGACTGCAAGGGCTGTACCAGCACCAGGCAATCCTTGATCCCCACAATCGCCTGGCTGGAAGCCGCGCGGAAGCCGACGTCCAGCTGACGCGCCTTGACGTCCCAGCGCACAGCGATGCGAGCACGGCGCCGATAACCGAAATCGGTCCCCACAAGTGGGGCCACCCATTCCTGCGGCTGGAGGTCGGCGACGCGCGCCAGCTGCTCGGCCAGGGTGCGCTGTTTCAGGGCAAGTTGCTCGACATGGGGCAGGTGCTGCAGGGTGCAGCCACCGCATTGGCCGGCATGGGCGCAGGGCGGCACCAGACGTATCGGGCTGGCACTCAGCACGCGCTCGGCACGGGCTTCCACCACCTGGCTGCGGGCGGCAAGAACACGGGCCTCCACCTCTTCCTCGGGCAGCGCCCCGGCAACGAACCAGGTGCGTCCTTCGATGAAAGCGATGCCGCGTCCGTCGTTGGCCAGGCGCTCGATGACCAGCCGCTGCTTCTTGCCTACGGGAACTTGCGGGGTCCGCGCTCCGCCGCTGGGCTGGAAGCGCAGACCGGTGTTACGCCGGGACATGGTGAACGCTCTGAAGAGATCGTGACGAGCGGCCCGAGAGCAAGGCGGACGGAGCGCAGCGACGAGACATATCGTTTGAATAGGCAAGGAGCGAGCACCGCCCAACGCAGCTATCGAGACGCACAGTAGATATCTTCACAGCCGTTCAGGGTCTTCGTAGATGCCGGTAGAGAGATAACGGTCGCCACGGTCGCAGATGATCGCCACCATCACAGCGTTCTCCACTTCGCGGGACAGGCGCAGCATGGCCGCGACCGCACCACCGGAGGAAACGCCGCAGAAGATGCCTTCTTCGCGGGCCAGGCGGCGCATGGTGTCCTCGGCTTCGATCTGGGCCATGTCGACCACGCGATCGACGCGCTCGGCCTGGTAGATCTTCGGCAGGTATTCCTGCGGCCAGCGGCGGATGCCGGGGATGGCCGATCCTTCCTGCGGTTGCAGGCCGACGATCTGGATCGCCGGGTTCTGCTCCTTGAGGTAGCGCGACACACCCATGATGGTGCCGGTGGTCCCCATGGAGCTGACGAAATGGGTGATGGTGCCCTGGGTCTGCTGCCAGATTTCCGGGCCGGTGCCGACGTAGTGGGCTTCGGGGTTGTCGCCGTTGGCGAACTGGTCCAGCACCTTGCCACGGCCGCCGCGCTGCAGGCTTTCAGCCAGGTCGCGAGCACCTTCCATGCCTTCTTCGCGGCTGACCAGAATCAGCTCGGCGCCGTAGGCGGTCATGGCGGCCTTGCGTTCGGCGCTCATGTTGTCCGGCATGATCAGCATCATCTTGTAGCCCTTGATGGCTGCTGCCATGGCCAGGGCGATGCCGGTGTTGCCGGAAGTGGCCTCGATCAGGGTGTCACCGGGCTGGATATCACCGCGCAGTTCGGCGCGAGTGATCATCGACAGGGCCGGGCGATCCTTGACCGAACCGGCGGGGTTGTTGCCTTCAAGCTTGACCAGGAGGGTGTTGCTGGTTTCGCCAGCCAGCCGCTGCAAACGCACCAGCGGGGTGTGGCCGATGCAATCGGCGATTGTGGGGTACTGCAGAGTCATGGCGGGTTTCGCAATCCAGACGCAGGGGGTGCATATGATAGCGGCAAACCGCGCAACACCATATGGCGCGAGCGTTTCGGCTTATGGCGTGCAGCTATAACGATGTAGCGGAAATGCATTTCCCCGCCACCTGCGCACCAGTCGGCCCTGGGAAGCTCCGAATCCTGGGGATAGGAATGAAGCCACCGCGATTCCGACGAGCCCGCCCGGCCGCTGCCGATGTACAGCGTTAATGGAAATAAATACTATTCGCCTCCACTCCACTCCAACCAACCCCGGTAGACCGCCATGCTCCTGCACATTCCCGGAATCTTCACGACGGAAGAGGCAACGCGAATCCGCGAAGCACTGGAGCAGGCCGAATGGGGGGACGGTAAGGTCACCGCCGGCTATCAGTCGGCCAAGACCAAGAACAACCAGCAACTGGCGGAAAGCGACCCACTGGCCCGCGAAATCAGTACCGCCATGCTGCAACGTCTGTGGAACAACCCGCTGTTCATCTCCGCGGTACTGCCGAACAAGGTCTACCCGCCCCTGTTCAACCGCTACAGCGGTGGCGGCGCGTTCGGTTACCACATCGACAATGCCGTGCGTGCCATCAAGGGCAGCCCCGAGCAGGTGCGCACCGATGTCTCCGCCACCCTGTTCTTCAGCGAACCGGAGTCGTACGACGGTGGCGACCTGGTGATCCAGGACACCTACGGCGAACACCGCGTGAAGCTGGCCGCCGGCGACCTGGTGGTCTATCCCGCCAGCAGCCTTCACCAGGTGGAACCGGTCACACGGGGCGCTCGCCTGGCGTCCTTCTTCTGGATCCAGAGCATGATCCGCGAAGACAGCCAGCGCGCCCTGCTGTTCGACATGGATCAGGCAATCCAGAGCCTGGCCCGCGACGTTCCGGACCACCCTGCCCTGGTCCGGCTCACTGGCAACTATCACAACCTGCTGCGACGCTGGGCCGAGGTCTAGGCAGCGCAGCTCCTGTTCAAGCCCCGGACGCGAGTCAGGCTCCTGGCCCGGGCCGCCAGGGCGGCAGGACGTCCATGAGAATCAGATCGAAGCCTTCCTCACGGAGCAGCCCCAGGCCTTCTTCGCCTTGCTGGCGCAGCGCGACGTCAAGACCGCCGCTCTGAAGACGCTCATGCTGATGGAAAGCCAGCAACGGCTCGTCCTCGACGGCAGGGATGCGCACGAGGGCCAAGGAAGTGGCCAGCATGGAAATCACCGGTAAATGAAAAGGATTGTCGAGTACGAACTTCGACAAAACTGCCGGAAGATTCCCATCCAATGAGCCGCTACACTGCGCGGAAAACCCATGGGGAGGACGGGCGTGTACAAGGATCTGGGCATCAAGGGCCGCGTGCTCATGCTGACGCTGCTGCCCACCAGCCTGCTGGCATTGGTACTGGGCGGCTATTTCACCTGGGTACAACAGGCCGATATGCAGGCTCAGCTGCTGCAGCGTGGCCAGATGATCGCCGAGCACCTGGCGCCACTCGCCGCCCCCGCCCTGATCCGCGGCGACGCGGTGCTGCTGGAGCGTATCGCCGACCACGCTCTGGACCAGGCCGACGTGCGCGCGGTGAGCTTCATCGGCGCCGACCACAAGCGTCTCGCCCACGCCGGGCCGCGCATGCTCAATGAAAGCCCCGATGGCGAGGGCAACAACCTGGCGCTCAAGAGCAACACCGAAGCCACCCGCTTCCTGCAACCGGTGTTCGAACGCCACCGGGTGCTTTCCGGCGACAAGGCGAAGCTGCCCAATGACGACCTGCTGGGCTGGGTGGAACTGGAGATGTCCCACCAGGGCACCTTGTTGCGCGGCTACCGTAGCCTGCTGGCCAGCCTGCTGCTGATCACCACCGGCCTGGGCGTCACGGCGCTGCTGGCCCTGCGCATGAGTCGGGCGATCAACGATCCGCTGCGGCGCATCAAGCAGGGCGTAGCGCTGCTCAAGGAAGGCCGCCTGGAAACCCGCCTGCCCCCGCTGGGCAGCCATGAACTGGACGAGCTGGCCTCGGGCATCAACCGCATGGCCGAAGCCCTGCAAACCGCCCAGGAAGAGTTGCAGCACAACATCGACCAGGCCACCGAGGACGTGCGCCAGAACCTCGAAACCATCGAGATCCAGAACATCGAACTGGACCTGGCGCGCAAGGAGGCCCTGGAGGCCAGCCGCATCAAGTCCGAATTCCTCGCCAACATGAGCCACGAGATCCGCACCCCGCTCAATGGAATCCTCGGCTTCACCAACCTGCTGAAGAAAAGCGACCTCACCACGCGCCAGCAGGACTACCTGAACACCATCGAGAAGTCCGCCGACAGCCTGCTCGGCATCATCAACGAGGTGCTCGACTTCTCGAAGATCGAGGCCGGCAAGCTGGTGCTGGAAAGCATCCCCTTCAACCTCCGCGACCTGATCCAGGACACCCTCACCATCCTCGCTCCGGCGGCCCACGAGAAGCGCCTGGAGCTGGTCAGCCTGGTCTACCGCGACACCCCGCTGCAGCTCATGGGCGACCCGATGCGCCTCAAGCAGGTACTGACCAACCTGGTGAGCAACGCCATCAAGTTCACCCGCGAAGGCACCATCGCCGTGCGCGCCATGCTCGAGGACGACAGCGACGACGAACTGGCGCAGCTGCGCATCAGCGTGCAGGACACCGGCATCGGCCTGACCGACGGCGATCTGCGCGCCCTGTTCCAGGCCTTCACCCAGGCCGACAACTCCCTCTCCCGCCAGGCGGGCGGAACCGGCCTCGGGCTGGTGATCTCCAAGCGCCTGATCGAACAGATGGGCGGCGAAATCGGCGTCAGCAGCACGCCAGGCGTCGGCTCGGAATTCTGGATCACCCTCAGCCTGCCGAAATCCCTGGACGAGATCGAAGACAGCGCGCAGCCCTACCTGGAAGGCCGCCGCGTGGCGGTGCTCGAACCCCAGGAGCTGACGCGGCAGGCCCTGCGCCACCAGTTGGAAGACAGTGGCCTGGAAGTGCTCGACTTCCCCAGCATCGGCAACCTGGTGGACGAAGTCGCCGCTCACCGCCTTGGCAATCGCCCCATCGGCCTCGCGGTCATTGGCGCGGACGTCCAGGCGCTCTCGCCGGAGCAGCTCAGCCAGCGCGTCTGGGAGCTGGAACAGCTTGGCTGCAAGAGCCTGGTGCTCTGCCCCACCACCGAACAGGCCCTTTACCACCGCGCCCTGCCAGAAGCCCACAGCCAGCTTCAGGCCAAGCCTGCTTGCACACGCAAACTGCAACAGGCGCTCGGCGGGCTGATCAGCCCACGTCCAATCCGCGTCGATCCGCCGCAAACACAAAGCAGCCGCGCGCCGCGCGTGCTCTGCGTCGACGACAACCCGGCGAACCTGCTGCTGGTGCAGACCCTGCTGACCGACATGGGCGCCGAGGTGCGTGCCGTCGACAGCGGCTTCGACGCCATCGAGGCGGTGCAGCGCGAGCGTTTCGACCTGGTGCTGATGGACGTGCAGATGCCCGGCATGGACGGCACCCAGGCCACCGAGGCGATACGCCGCTGGGAGAACGAGCAGCGCATCGACCCGGTTCCCATCGTCGCCCTCACCGCCCACGCCCTGGCGAACGAGAAGCGCGCCCTGCTCCAGGGCGGTATGGACGATTACCTGACCAAGCCCATCGGCGAACGCCAGTTGACCCAGGTGGTGCTCAAGTGGACCGGCCTCAGCCTCGGCGGCCAGCCGGTACAACGTCAGGGATCGGGATGGGAAAGCCGGGACGACAACGGCCTGGAAGTGCTAGACCCCGAAGAGGGGCTGCGCCTGGCAGCCGGCAAGGCTGACCTCGCCGCCGACATGCTGTCGATGCTGCTGGCTTCCCTCGACGCCGACCGCGAAGCCATCCGGTTTGCTGCCCGCAGCGGCGACCGAAGCACCCTGCTGGAACGGGTCCACCGCTTGCACGGAGCCACCCGCTACTGCGGCGTTCCGCAACTGCGCGCCGCCTGCCAGCGCAGTGAAACCTTGCTCAAGCAGAACGACCCGGCCGCCTCGCAGGCCCTCGAAGAACTGGATGCGGCCATCGCCCGCCTGTCCGAAGTGGCGCGGATGGAGGCCTGATCCGGGACAACGTGAAGTGGCCAGACGCCAGCTATGCTGCTGAACAACCAAGGAGAATCCATGCGCACCATTCTGTTCAGCAGCCAGGCCTATGACCGCGAGAGCTTCCTCGGCGCCAGTCCCACCTTCGAGCTGCACTTCCAACAGGCACGCCTGACCCTCGATACCACCGCCCTGGCCAATGGCTTCGACGTGGTTTGCGCCTTCATCAATGACGACCTGTCCGCCCCGGTGCTGGAGCGTCTGGCCAACGGCGGAACCCGATTGATCGCCCTGCGTTCGGCCGGCTACAACCATGTCGACCTGGCAGCAGCCAAGCGCCTTGGCCTGACCGTGGTGCGGGTTCCGGCCTACTCGCCCCATGCGGTGGCCGAACATGCGGTGGCCCTGATCCTGGCCCTCAACCGCCGCCTGCACCGCGCCTACAACCGCACCCGCGAAGGCGACTTCACCCTCCACGGCCTCACCGGTTTCGACCTGGTGGGCAAGACCGTGGGCGTAGTTGGTACCGGACAGATCGGCGCGACCTTCGCCCGCATCATGGCCGGCTTCGGCTGTGGCCTGCTGGCCTTCGACCCACAGCGTAACCCCAGTGTCGAAGCGCTGGGCGCGGTCTATGTCGACCTGCCGGAACTGCTGGCCGACAGCGACATCATCAGCCTGCACTGCCCGCTCAACGAAGCCACCCGCCATCTGATCAATACCCAGAGCCTGGAGCGAATGAAGCCCGGTTCCATGCTGATCAACACCGGGCGTGGCGCGCTGGTGGATACGCCAGCTCTGATCGACGCGCTCAAGTCCGGCCAGCTCGGCTACCTGGGCCTGGATGTCTATGAAGAAGAAGCCAACCTGTTCTTCGAAGACCGTTCCGATCTACCGCTACAGGACGACGTACTCGCTCGGCTACTGACCTTCCCCAACGTGATCATCACCGCCCACCAGGCCTTCCTCACTCGCGAGGCCCTGGCCGCCATCGCCCGCACCACCCTGGACAACATCGCCGCCTGGGCCGCCGGGCGGCCGTGCAATCAGGTGGATGCCTAGGCCATGTTAGGATGCGCGCCCTAGCCGGAGGACCTATGGCCGAACACGATTTTCGCTACAACCTGCTCAACCCCGCCCACACCCTGAACGAATGCCGCGCCCTCTCCCCGGGCCTCTATCAGGTCACGGGCACCGGCGGCTCGATTCAAACCGGCGACACCCTGCTGGTGACCCTCAAGGGCAGCCGCGACCTCAGCATGCGTCTCACCGTGGACAAGGTGCGCCACCTGATCAACCCGCCCGGCCAATGGCTGGCGGTGGCCAAGGGCCCGGCCTTCAAGGAACTCGCTATCCACAACTGGCACGTCGACTGCGACGCCTGCGGCAAGCGCCTGGACTTCGAATTCGCCGTCGACAGCGGCCTCGGCAAACAGGCCCAGGCACCGGCCGCCGAGGCGCGCATCGCGGAACTGGGATGGCGCAATCACGCAGGCAAGCACTTCTGCCCGAATTGTCGTCAGGAGGACACCCAATGACCCGGAACACCCTGCTGCTGGCCGTTCTGGCCGCCGCCATCACCGGCTGCGCCAGCGATCGTCCGCAACTGGAAACCGGCACGACCTACCAGGTGGAATGGATCGGCGAGCGCCCGCTGATTGATAACAGTCACCTGACCATCACCCTGGGCGATGACAACCGCGCCTATGGCAACGCCGGCTGCAACCACTGGTTCGCTTCCTACACGATGGAAGGCGACAAGCTGACCTTCGGCGCCGCCGGCAGCACGCGCAAGATGTGCGCGCCCGCGCTGATGGAACAGGAACAACGCTTCCTCGACGCCCTGGGCAAGGTGCAGCGCTGGGACATTTCCCCCATCGACCAGCTCCGACTGTGGCCGGCCGAGGGCAAGGCGATCCGGCTGTGGCCGGTGGAAGGCTGAAACAATCCGCCTTTCTCCTCTTTGTGGGAGCGAATTCATTCGCGAAACGAACCCACGGGCCGCTCCGCAGCCCTTCGCGAATGAATTCGCTCCTACAAAAAAGCAGGCCGTGCCTTAGAAGAGGTTGAGCTGCTCGACTGCGCCACGCAGGTCCTGCAAACGCACCCCTACCCCGATCAACCGCACCGGCTTGTCGCCACGGGCGAACGCCGCGCTGAGCAATTGCCGGTAACTGTCCAGGTCGCGGCGGGCGCCGGCCTGTTCCAGGGTGGTCTGGGTGAAGTCGTGGAACTTCAGTTTCACGAAGGGCTTGTCTGACTTATAGCTGCTGTCCAGGCGCGCCATGCGCCCACGCAGCTCATCCAGTAGTGCCGGCAGTTGCTCCAGGCAGGCATCCAGATTGGGCAGGTCCTGGTCGTAGGTGTTTTCCACGCTGATGGACTGCCGCCTGCTGTCCACCTGCACGATACGGTCATCCTGGCCACGAGCCAGGTTATAGAGCCGCTCGCCGAAACTGCCGAACTCCCGCGCCAGCGCCAGCTTGTTCCAGTCGCGCAGGTCGGCGCAGGTACGTATGCCGAGGCGCGCCATCTTCTCCGCCGTCACCTTGCCCACGCCGTGCAGCTTGCTCACCGGCAGTGCGGCGACGAACTCATCCACCTGGTCCGGCGTGACCACGAACATCCCGTCCGGCTTGCGCCAGTCGCTGGCGATCTTGGCGATGAACTTGTTCGGCGCCACCCCGGCAGACACCGTGATATGCAACTCGGAGGCGACGCGCCGACGAATTTCCTGGGCGATGCGCGTGGCGCTGCCGTTGAAATGCGGGCTGTCGGAAACGTCCAGGTAGGCCTCGTCGAGGGACAGCGGTTCGATGATCTCGGTGAAGTCGCGGAATATCTGATGGATCTGCCGCGACACCGCCTTGTACACATCCATGCGCGGCCGGACGATGGTCAGGTCCGGACACAGCTTGACCGCCGTCCGCATCGGCATCGCCGAGCGCACACCGTAGGCACGGGCATCGTAGTTGCAGGTCGCCACGACCCCACGCTTGTCCGGCGAGCCGCCAACCGCCAGGGGTTTACCCGCCAGCGACGGGTCGTCGCGCATCTCGATGGCGGCGTAGAAGCAGTCGCAGTCAATGTGGATGATCTTTCGTTGCGGCATGGTGATCGGTGGTGCGAGGGCGGTTCGGATAGCAGGCGATGATACCGCAGCCCGAGCCCTCTCCAGCCGCTCTAGCACACGTCCGGGCAGCGCCCCTTCACCTCACCCGATTGCTAAATATTTGAGGGAAAAAGAATTTTTCTGCGAAATCGTTTGACAGCCCCTCGCAGAACTGTAGAATTGCCGCCGCGGGATGGAGCAGTCTGGTAGCTCGTCGGGCTCATAACCCGAAGGTCGTTGGTTCAAATCCAGCTCCCGCAACCAACATTAGAAAAAGGCCACTCTTCGGAGTGGCCTTTTTCGTTTGGGTCGAAATAAGTATTTGATTTAAATGAAAGAAATCGTTTGACAGCCCTCCGCAGAACTGTAGAATTGCCGCCGCGGGATGGAGCAGTCTGGTAGCTCGTCGGGCTCATAACCCGAAGGTCGTTGGTTCAAATCCAGCTCCCGCAACCAGTTTCCAAAAAGGCCACTCTTCGGAGTGGCCTTTTTCGTTTCCGCCTCCCTCCTCCGTCCGTCAAGGCTGCTCGTCAGTCCCCCATCCGGAAAAGTCCCGACTTCTATACTTGAAGCGCACCTGTCCACCTGGTGGAGGTTCGACATGTCCGGTTACTGCGCCTCCAGTGAGGAAGTCGAATACCTGAACCGCGCGCTGCGTACGCTGAGCGGATGCAATCGAGCCCTGTTGCGCGCCGAAGACCCGTGCTTCCTGTTCAAGGAAATCTGCCGGGTGGTGGTGGAGGAAGGCGGCTATCGCATGGCCTGGGTGGGACGCGCCGAACATGACGAAGCACAATCGGTGACGCCCCTGGCTCACGTTGGACTCGACAAGGCGTATGTCGATTCGCTCAACATCACCTGGGCCGATCGCGAACGCGGACGCGGCACCACCGGTACCGCCATCCGCACCGGTGTCCCGACCATCACGCGCAATATCCTCACAGACCCCAGGCTCAGCCCCTGGCGGGAGAGCGCCATCACCCACGGCATTGCCTCGGTCCTGTCCCTGCCCCTGCGGGTAGACGGCGAGATCTTCGGCGCCCTGGCCATCTGCGCCAAGGAGCCCGATGCCTTCGGTGAACGGGAACTGGCACTGCTCAGTGAAGCCGCCGACGACATGGCCTTCGGCCTCCAGGCCCTACGCATCAAGGCCCGACGCCGGCAGGCCGAGCAGCAGGTGGAAGCCCTCAACCGCGCCCTGGCCACCCGGGTCGCGGTCAACCATGCAGTGATCCATGCCACCAGCGAAACACCGCTGCTGACGGAAATCTGCCGGGTCCTTGTGGATGAATGCGGCTATCGCCAGGCCTGGGTCGACTACCGCCAGGACGACCCGGTGCGCCCATACAAGGTGATGGCCTGCAACGCGGCCGATGGCATCTGCCAGGGGTGGGGCGCGGGCGGCCATGACGGCAGCTTCCATGGCCAGCTGGAAGCCGCCTTGCAGGCGGGCGACCCGCTGGTACTGCGTGACCTGCTCAACGACCCCGAAGCCGCGCTCCATGAAGAAGCCCGTGAATATGGCTTCGCGTCGGCGTTGGCCCTGCCCCTCAAGGTGGAAGACACGCTCATCGGTATGCTGGTGATCATGGCCGAGCGCGCCGATGCATTCGATGAGAAGGAAGTTGAACTGCTGCTGGCCACGGCCCATGACCTGGGCTTCGGCATCTCCACCCTGCGCACCCGCGCCCGTGCGGTGGAAGCCGAGTCGACCATCCGCCGCATGGCCTATGAAGACGCATTGACCGGCCTGCCCAACCGCGTACGCCTGCGCGAACTGCTCGATACCGCCATCGCCAATGCCCGCCAGGAGCGCCGCCCCTTCGGCCTGCTGCACCTGGAGATCGCCCGCAACCAGGAAATCAACGAAACCCTCGGCTATCGAGAAGGCGACCGTCTTCAGATCGAAATCGCCTCCCGCCTGAAGCAGGTGGTGGGGGCGGAACGCACGGTGGCGCGAATGGGCGAATGTGAATTCGCCGTGCTCATGCCCAACGGCGGCGCCGAGCACGCTTCGCAACTGGCCAAGCAAATACTCATGGCGCTCTACGACCCGGTCGAACTCTCCGGCCTCTATCTGGAAGCGCGGGCCAGTATCGGCATCGCCCTCTACCCCGGCCACGGCACGGCTCCGGAAGCCCTGATCCGTCGCTCCGGCAGCGCGATGGAACAGGCCAAGCGCTCCAATACCGGCTTCGCGGTGTTCCAGGGTGGTCTCGACCAGGAATGCGCCCAGCACCTGACGCTGATGGGCGACCTACGCCGAGCCATCGACCGCAACGAACTGCTGCTCTACTACCAACCCAAGGTAGAGATCGCCAGCAATCGCGTGTGCGGCACCGAGGCGCTGGTGCGCTGGCGCCATCCCCAACACGGCATGCTGCCGCCCGACGAGTTCGTGCGCCTGGCCGAGAACACCGGCCTTATAACCCCACTGACCCTCTGGGTGCTGGATACCGCGCTGGGCCAGCGTTATGCCTGGCATGAAGAGGGAGATGAGCGCCCCATTTCGGTCAATCTCTCGGCCCACGACCTGCGCGACCCGCGGCTGCTGGAACGCATCCAGGGTTCCTTCGCCACCTGGGGCGCCAAACCCCACTGGATCGAGTTCGAACTGACCGAAAGCGCGCTGATGGAAGATCCGGTGGCCTCGCAGCAGACCCTGTCGGCACTCAAGGACCTGGATGCCCACCTGACCATCGACGACTTCGGCACCGGCTATTCGTCCCTCGCATACCTGCAACGGCTGCCGGTGGACTCGCTGAAGATCGACCAGTCCTTCGTCAGCGGTATGACCACCAACGCGGGGTCGGCGAAGATCGTCCGCTCCATCATCGAACTGGCCCACAACCTGGACCTGACGGTGGTGGCCGAAGGGGTGGAGGACCAGTTGACCTTCAACCAGCTCGGCCAATACGGCTGCGACATCGCCCAGGGCTACAAGATCAGTCAGCCGATTCCAGCCGAACAGTTCCGCGATTGGGAGACCCGCTCGGTCTGGCACTGACCGGCGGGCCGTCGCGCGGCAAATTGCCGCCCTCCCCTGACGCTCCCCGACTTCCCGCAGCGGCGGGACTCCCTGCTCGCCTAGACTTGCCGGTGCACCCGGCCGTTTTACGCGCTAGACCATCGAAAGGCCGGCGAAGAAAAAGTTCTGCCAGACACTTGGAACTTGCTGTCGGCGCCCACACTCAGTGGCGCACATTGCCCAGAGGTGCTCGATGCGCGCCAACACCCCGCCAGTGGAAAAGCCGGCCAACGGCCAACTCAACGAAGAATCCGCCCAGATCCGCTGGCTCGACAGCCTTACAGCCTATCGGCAGTGGATCGTCATCGCCTTCACCCTGCTGGTGTTCATCCTCGGCCTGCTGGCGTGCTGGCACCTGTTGCGGGAACTCGACCCGGACGCACTGCGCTCCGCCATTGCCGATGTACCCGGCACCAGCCTGCTGCTGGCCCTGGGCGCCACCGCTGTCAGCTTCATCGCCTACGTAGGCTACGAGTGGTCCGGCTGCCGTTTCGCCGGTGTGCACCTGCCCTTGCAGCGCATGGCGCTGGGCAGCTTCTGCGCGTCGGGCGTGGGCAACGCCGTCGGCCTGTCGATGCTCACCGGCGGCTCTGTACGTTTTCGCCTGTACGGGCGCGACAACCTCGGCGCTGGCGACATCGCCCGCATCACCCTGTTCGCCAGCCTCTCCCTGGGCTCGGCGCTCCCGCCGCTGGCGGCGCTGGCCGCCCTGAGTGCCCCGGCCGCCGCCTCGATCGCCCTGGGCCTGCCGGAAAGCCTGGTGATCTTCATGGCCGTGGGCGTGCTGCTGGCCGGAGCCGCACTGGTCTTCTGGATCTCGCGCCAGCGCGCTCCCGAACCACCGGTGCCCGGCTGCATCGACATCCGCCTGGGCAACCGCAGCGTGCGCCTGCCCGGCCTGCGCCTGTCAGCGCTGCAACTGCTGATCACGGTAGTGGACGTCTGCGCCGCCGCCTGCGTGCTCTACGTACTGTTGCCAGACGCGCCGCCGCTCGGCGCCTTCCTGCTGGTCTACATGCTGGCCCTGGCCGCTGGCGTACTCAGCCACGTTCCAGGCGGGGTCGGCGTGTTCGAAGCCGTCCTGCTGGCGGCCTTCGCCGGCCAATTGGGCGCTGCCCCCCTGGCGGCCGCCCTGTTGCTCTACCGCCTGATCTACGTCGGCCTGCCACTGGTGCTGGCCTGCCTGCTGTTGCTGGCCAATGAGGCGCAGCGCCTGTTCCCCGCCGGCCGCCAGGCATTGCGCGCCGCCTCCGGCCTGGCCGCGCCGGTACTGTCGCTGCTGGTGTTCCTGTCCGGTGTGGTGCTGCTGTTCTCCGGCGTCACCCCGGCGGTGGACACCCGCCTGGAACACCTGAGTTTCCTGATCCCCCATCGCCTGATCGACGCCTCGCACCTGGCCGCCAGCCTGGTCGGGGTGCTCTGCCTGCTGCTGGCCCACGGGTTGCGCCATCGCCTGTCGGCGGCCTGGGCGCTGACCGTGGTGCTGCTGCTGACCGGCGCCGGCCTGTCCCTGCTCAAGGGCTTCGACTGGGAAGAAGCCAGCCTGCTGAGCATGACCGCCGTACTGCTGGCGATATTCCGTGCGGCGTTCTATCGCCCCAGCCGCCTGCTGGAGATGCCCTTCTCGCCGATCAACCTGGCGGCCAGCGCCTGCGTGCTGATCGCGGCCCTCTGGCTGATGTTCTTCGCCTTCCAGGACGTGCCCTACGACCATGAACTCTGGTGGCAATTCGCGGTGGACGGCGACGCGCCGCGCGCCCTGCGCGCCTCCCTGGCCAGCGGCCTGCTGCTGGCCGGCATCGCCCTGGCCTGGCTGCTGCGACCGGTGCCGCCGACCATCCACGAGCCGACCGATGAAGAGCTGGAGCGCGCCGCCGAGGTGATCCGCAGCTCCGACCAGCCCGATGGCGGCCTGGTGCTGACCGGCGACAAGGCCCTGCTCTTCCATCCCCAGGGCGACGCCTTCCTCATGTATGCCCGCCGTGGCCGCAGCCTGGTGGCGCTGTTCGACCCCATCGGCCCGTCCCACCGCCGCGCCGAGCTGATCTGGCAGTTCCGTGACCTCTGCGACCATCACCACGCCCGGCCGGTGTTCTACCAGGTACGTGCGGAGAACCTGCCCTATTACATGGACATCGGCCTGTCCGCCCTGAAGCTCGGCGAGGAAGCACGGGTCGACCTGCCCCGCTTCGACCTCGACGCCAAGAACAAGGCCATGAAGGACCTGCGCTACACCTTGAGCCGCGGCCAACGCGACGGGCTCAGCCTGCAGATCTATGAAGTCGGAACTGCGCCCCTGGAGCAGTTGCAGGCCATTTCCGACGCCTGGATGCAGGGCAAGCAGGCACGGGAGAAAGGCTTCTCCCTCGGCCGCTTCGACCCGGACTACCTGAAGCATTTCCGTATCGCCACCATCCAGTTCGAGGGCAAGCCGGTGGCCTTCGCCAACCTGCTGGAAACCGAAGGCAACACCCTGTCCAGCATCGATCTGATGCGCGTGCATCCTCACGCACCGAAGCTGACCATGGAATTCCTGATGCTCAGCCTGCTGCTGCACTACAAGGAACGTGGCCACGCCCGCTTCAGCCTGGGCATGGTGCCGCTCGCCGGCCTGCAACCCCGTCGTGGTGCGCCCTTGACCCAGCGCCTCGGCGCGCTGGTGTTCCGCCGCGGAGAGCAGTTCTATAACTTCCAGGGACTGCGCCGCTTCAAGGAGAAATTCCAGCCCGAGTGGGAGCCGCGCTACATGGCCGTGCCCGCCGGCCTCGACCCTCTGGTGGCGCTGGCCGACACCGCCGCGCTGATCGCCGGCGGCTTCACCGGCCTGGTCAAACGCTGAGGTGCACATGCTCAAACGCAACTGGCGACACCTGCTGCTGATCCTGATCGTCCTGCTGGTGGGCGCGATCCTGCTGTTCTGGAGCCGTCCCACGCCCCAGGCAAAGCTGGAAAGCCTGAAGGCTTCTGACGGCAGCCCCATGACCCTTGCCAACCCTGCCGGAGCCGTTCAACACCGTGTGCTCCTGCTGGCCAGCGGCGAGCAGCGCCTGGCCGACGCCGACCTGCTGGCCCTGGCCCGCAGCAGCAATGCCCGCCTGCTACAGCTGGACCTGCCGGCCTCGGACTGCACGGCGCAACAGGAACGCCTGCAACAAGCCCGCGAGACCCTGGACGGCGAACCGACGCTGGTGGCGGGTATCGGCGCTGGGGCCTCTTTCGCCTGGCGCTGGCTGGCCGGGCAAGGCAATGACAACGTCCAGGCCTTGTCCATCGACTTCAGCCTGGACACCCCGGACTGCCCCGCTGCCTTGCCGCAAAAGGCGCCCCACGGCCACTGGCTGGCCGCCTGGAACGACAACCCGGACGACCCCAGCGCTGCCTTCGCGCGCAATCAGTCCAATGCCGAAACCCTGATCAGCGACTACGACACCAGCCTCACGCAACTGCTGCAGCAACGCCTGCAAAGCCTGCTGCAAGGCCAGGGCGAGCCGCTGCCGGTGGTGGAAGTGCCCGCCACCCACTCCACCGGGACCGTCACCCTGTTCTATTCCGGCGATGGCGGCTGGCGCGATCTCGACCGCGCGGTGGCCGACGAGATGGCCAAGCGCGACTACCCGGTAGTGGGCATCGACGCGCTTCGCTACTTCTGGCAGCACAAGAACCCCGAACAGGGTGCCGCCGACCTCAGCCGTCTGATGAAGGAATACCGCGAAAAGTGGGGCGCCAAGCGTTTCGTGCTGGCGGGCTACTCCTTCGGCGCCGACGTGCTGCCGGCGTTCTACAACCGGCTACCCAAGGCCGACCAGGACCAGGTGGACGCCATTCTCCTGCTGGCGCTCGCCCGCAGTGGCAGCTTCGAGATCGAGGTACAGGGCTGGCTCGGCAAGGCCGGCCAGGAAGCCGCCACCGGTCCGGAATTGGCGAAGCTGCCGGCAAGCAAGGTGCTTTGCGTGTTCGGCAAGGAAGAAATCAGCGAGAGCGGCTGCACCCAGCCGGGCGCCGTCGGGGAAAATCTCGAACTGCCGGGAGGACACCATTACGACGAAAACTACCCGGCATTGGCGGAGAAACTGCTGGCAGCGGTTGCGAAACGCCAGGAGTCCATTGCAAAGGATTGATCCAGGTTCAGATTCGCTTAAGGCAACGCGGTTATCCTGCCCGACCGTTTCGCCTTAAGACGAGAAAGAGGTACCTGATGAGTCTCAAGAACGCGCCTTCCCGCTATGGGAGCCTGTCCATCGCCCTGCACTGGCTGATGCTGGTACTGATCGCAGCGGTTTACGCCTGCATCGAACTCAAGGGCAACTTTCCTAAAGGCAGCGAAACCCGCGACCTGCTCAAGCAATGGCACTTCATGCTCGGCATGGCAGTGTTCTTCCTGGTCTGGCTGCGCCTGATCGGCCGCATGATCTCCCCCACCCCGGCCATCCAGCCCGCCCCGACGAGCTTGCAGAACCTTGTGGCCAAGTTCATGCACCTGGCGCTCTACGCCCTGATGATCGGCACGCCCCTGGCCGGCTGGCTGATTCTCAGCGCCGCTGGCAAGACCGTTCCCTTCTTCGGCCTGGAACTGCCAGGGCTGATCGGCCCGAACAAGGAACTGGCCGGAGAAATCAAGGAACTCCACGAACTGGCGGGCACCGCCGGCTACTGGCTGATCGGTCTGCACGCCGTTGCAGCGCTGTTCCACCACTACGTGAGCCGCGACAACACCCTGGTGCGGATGCTGCCGGGCAAGAGCTGATAGCTGTTACCCCGTAGGGTGTGCCGCGCGCACTGGAACCACCACTCGGCGTTCCGGTGCGCATGGCGCACCCTACTTGTATATTCAGCCCCTAAATCTCCACCTGCGTCCCCAGTTCGATCACCCGGTTCAGCGGCAGGTTGAAGTATTTCAGGTTGCTGTTGGCGTTCTTCAGCAGGAAAGCGAATAGCGCCTCGCGCCAGCGCGCCATGCCAATGCGCTTGGTGGGGATCACCGTCTCGCGGCTGAGGAAGTAGGTGGTACTCATCGGGCTGAAGTCCAGCTCATTGAGGTGGCAGAGCTTCAGCGCTGCCGGCACGTCAGGCTCCTCGATGAAGCCGAAGTGCAGGATCACCCGGAAGAATCCATCCCCGTAGGCATCCACCTCGAAACGCCGTTCCGCCGGAATCCGCGGCGTGTCTTCACTCACCACCGTCAGTAGCACCACCTGCTCGTGCAGCACCTGGTTATGCAACAGGTTGTGCAACAGGGCATGGGGCACGGCGTCGGTACGGGCGGTAAGGAATACGGCCGTACCCTGCACCCGATGCGGCGGCTGCGAACGGATGCTGCTGATGAACAACGGCAGCGGCAGCGCGGTTTCGTCCAGGCGATCCACCACAATCTGCTTGCCACGCTTCCAGGTGGTCATCAGGACGAACAGCGCCGTACCGGCCACCACCGGGAAGGCACCACCCTGGAAGATCTTCGGCACGTTGGCGGTGAAGAACAGGCTATCGACGAAGAGAAACCCCAGCAGTACCGGCACGGCCAGCCACCATGGGGTTTTCCACAGCAGCAGCATGACCACCGACACCAGCAGGGTGGTGATCAACATGGTGCCGGTCACCGCCACCCCATAGGCCGATGCCAGCGCGCCGGACGACTCGAAGCCCAGTACCAGCAGCACCACGCCCACCATCAGCGCCCAGTTAACCGCACCGATGTAGATCTGCCCCTGCTCCTGCTGGGAGGTGTGCTGCACGAACATGCGCGGGATGTAGCCCAGCTGCATGGCCTGGTGGGTCAGCGAAAAAGCGCCGGAAATCACTGCCTGGGACGCGATTACCGTGGCCAGGGTGGCCAGCAGCACCATGGGCAGCAGCGCCCAGCCCGGTGACAGTAGATAGAAGGGGTTACGCGCGGCAGCGGGGTCGGCGAGGATGGCCGCCCCCTGACCGAAGTAGTTCAGCACCAGCCCCGGCAGCACCAGGAAGAACCAGGCACGGGCGATGGGTTTACGGCCGAAGTGGCCCATGTCGGCGTAGAGCGCCTCGGCACCGGTCAGGGCCAGCACAACCGCCCCGAGGATGACCACACCCACGGTCGGATGGGTGATGAAGAAGTGCACGCACCACCAGGGATTCATCGCCTTCAGCACCTCCGGCTGCTGGACGATGCCGTAGATCCCCAGGGCACCGAGCACGCTGAACCAGAGCACCATGATCGGCCCGAAGAGAATGCCGATACGCGCCGTGCCGTGCTTCTGGATCAAGAACAACCCCACCAGCACGATCAGCGACAACGGCACCACCCAGTGGCTGATGCCATCGAACGCAAGGTCCAGGCCTTCGACGGCGGAGAGCACCGAAATCGCCGGGGTGATCATGCTGTCGCCGTAGAACAGTGCCGTACCGAACAGGCCGAGCAGCACGACCACCGACCTCAGCTTCGGGTAGGACCTGGAAGCGCGCTGGGCCAGCGCGGTCAGTGCCATGGCGCCGCCTTCGCCTTCGTTGTCGGCACGCAACACGAACAGCATGTACTTGATCGACACCACCCAGATCAGCGACCAGAAGATCAGCGACAACACCCCCAGAACCCCGTCGTGGTTGACCTGGACGCCGTACTGGGGGGAGAAGACTTCCTTCAGGGTGTACAGCGGGCTGGTGCCGATATCGCCGTAGACCACCCCGGCGGCGGCTATCAGAAGGCCAAGCCCGGTGGTCGAATGCCCCTCATGCTGATGGGCGGAGTGGGTGACGCTTTCGCTCATCTGAACCTTCCTGCTCATGACTGTTGGTGCGCATCGTCTGATAAGCCATCCTGGCAACGAGAAGCATCCCGCATCCGCTCCGCCAGCTTCCTACAGGCTAGCTGCGAAATGACAACAGATGAGGGTGGAAATGGCTGACGCCTGCCGCTAGAATTGCGCACTTTTTGATCAGAGGCGCCCTCCCGAGCGCCCATCGAGGTTAGCCGCAATGTCCACCGCCACCCCCAAAGTCGGATTCGTCAGCCTGGGTTGCCCATAGGCCACATTCTCTATACAGATATTTCGGGCACAAAAAAAGGCCCGGTGCCACAGGGAGAACCCCATGGCACCGGGCCTTTACTCATTGGATTGCAGGGCGTTCGCGGATCTAGCGAGTCAGTCCTGAATCGTCAGAACCATTCCTGTCGCGACTACCTTGAACTCCCGCTGAGATAGCTTGTTTACAGCGCCGCCATACTGGAGCTGATAGCGCTTCATTCCCTCGATCCGCTCGCACGAACCGTCAAGATTCCTGATTTCGGTGACTTCCTGATACTCCTGGATCGCGTAATCCAAAAGGTCAGGCCCGACAATCACAAACTGCCGAACAAATACTTCTGCCATCAGTGACCCTCCTTGTGGTATCGGAGGAGCGTACTTGTTACCAGGTGGCCACTCAATACAACCAGCGCACAAGCGTCACTACCACATCAGGGCTCACTCCCCCTCACGCGGTCATAGGCCAACTCACAGGCCCGCCCCGCTACTCCCCTTCGGTCGGCTTCAGCAGCATAGAGTCGAGCAGCCTCTCCAATCCGGCTGAGCAGGTCGGCTCGCATTCGGGCTTCGTCTTCGGCTGCCTGGCTGAGTTGGGCAGTGACGGAATTGCCGCAGGCGCGGCTCCTTCGCTCGGCTTCCTCGAATCGCTGCTGCAGCCGGTCGAGAGCATCACCAGCCCGAGCAGCATCAGCCCGAGCCACTTCCAGTTCCCCTTCCGCTTCATTCCCCACCTCATCCACCACCTTCTGGCGGCGCTGTTCCTCGGCTCTCGCCCGCGCATCCGTCCGGCGGTCGCGCTCGGCAACCTCCAGGCGGTAATCGCTGAGCCCCTTCTCCGCCTCAACCTTGCCGGTGTTCGCGGTGGCAACATCGGCCTGCAGGTCAGCAACCCGCAGCTGCTGGCCACCGCCCACCAAGAGCAGCGCCAGCGCCCACCAGAGCCAGGCCGAATTCAACTTCGTCCACCCCATCATTTGCTCCAATCTAAGCTGTGGCTTCGATTGTTACGGCACGGCAGTCAGAAGAGCCGAAAACGAAGCCATGGTTTCGACTCAAGGCACATCCTTGAAGAAGACGTGCCGGCCGATCTTCGCCGTGCGCTTCGCCAGCGGCGCCCAGGCCGGCGCCTTGGGCATGGTGGTGGCGTAGTAGTGGGTAGCCTGGCCAGTGGGGTCAGGCTGACGCCCCTCGATCACGGCGACCGCTGCCTCCCGGGCCCGCATGTATTCGCTGGCCGGGATCTGCTTCTCGCCCCGCAGGTAAGCGGAGTTCGGATCGTTCTTGTTCCAGCAGCTGAACTGCCAGGGTGCCCGGCACACACCTTCATACCCCTCGCCCCACCAGTCCGGCTTGCCGTCCTTGCCCAGGTCCATCTCGACGCGGTTGCGGATGGTCCAGCCCACGGCTACCTGCCCGGCTATGCCCTCTCCTCGTGCCTCGCCCCAGATCGTGCGGGCGAGCACATCTATATCGCGCTCTCGTTGCGACATGTGGTTTCTCCAGAAATGAAAAACCCCGCCGAAGCGGGGTCGGGGATGGGTCACTGCCGGTAGCGCGCCGCGCCGAACAGGCGCACACCAGCCCACATCAACCAAGAACGCCAGCGGGAATGGCCGCTGGAGCGCAAGGCATTGAGAAAGACTCCGTCAGCCGCCGCGCGGGGCAACGAGCCAGAGTGGTACAGGTGGTCGTGCAGCACAGCAGCCGCGTGGCCATACGCGCCAAGCAGCAGGAATGCCAAGGGCAGACGCGGGACCGAGGCGAAATCAGTCTCAAACCCGGCCGGCACCACCAGCAGGCCATGACCAGCGTCCAGATATGAAAATGGCGCCAGGAGGCGCCATTTCTTGCGGTCGTGCTGCAGTTCGACCTGTAGCGGGAACGGGAATCTATCCATTGGGCCAACCCTCCTCTAGCAGGTCCTCGGTGAAGGTTCCGGCCGCCAGCTCAGCCAGCAGTGCCGCCTCCCGGTCAAAGCAGGCCTGCACATGGGCGCGCACCGCGCGAGCCACAGCGATCACCTGTTGGGCGGTGAGGTCAACGAATCCGTCTTCCGCCTTCCAGCGCAGGACGTAACCGGGGTCAAGCATCGCCTCGACTGCCGCACCATTGATCAACAGCTTGCTGCGGTCGTCGGTGTTGATGCGCATGCTGTTGACGGAAATCCCGCCGACCTCAGCCATATAGCGGCGGGCGGCGATGCGCGAAGCGCTCCTATCCCTTTCATCGGCCAGAGGATCATAGGCCAACAGCGCGGCCTCCAGCGGCGCCTGCTCAACGTCATCGACGTAGAGAAACTCGCCGTCAAACCGGATAGCTTCGTCGCCGGTCGATCCAGCCTGACGCGCGATAGACACAAAGTTGAGAACTTCGGTGCAGGGTACTTTGGCCATATCAGTCCACCTTGAAGCCGTAGAAGCGCGAAGTCCCGGCAGCGCCGTATACGTCACGCGCGCCGGAGGTCGTATCGAGTCGCCCGTAAATCTCGAGTGTGTCGCCGGCCGCCACATCGATAAACGTGATACCGGAGGGGCCGCCTGTGTTGGGCCGCCCCGCGGGCGCGTGGCCGATATTGCCGACCTGCGACCCGTTCTTGTACAGCCGGATCGATATCACGTCGTCGGACGCGGTGCCCTGAAACACCAGGGAAGCCCCGAATACCCATTTACCCGCCCCGTTTGCCGGCACGGTGAACACTGACGTGGCGGGGTTGTAGCCACCACCAAAATCGAAATCTTCCGTTTCGAACGTGATTTTCGTGGAGGTGCCGTTGGCAATGGACTGCACCGCGGAAACCTTGCTCGCCGAGAACTCCAGTACCGCACGGTCACCGCGCGCCAGTACCGTCCAAGCGCTGCCGTCGCAATACAGGATAACGGTCTCATTCGCAGCCATCTTGCGCGTGGTCGCGCCGTTGATGGTCTCAACGCCGTTGGGGTCGAGCGTGACAATCTTGGTCAAGGCTGGCGACATACGCAGGCCGATGAACTTGCCCGCGTTGCCCGCCACCGCCGGCAACCCCACGGTGTAATCGGCGCTCGTACCGGTGCAGACGTGCAGCTTGCCGAAGGCCGTCGACGTCAGTGTGGTCGCCGCGCTGATGCCCACCTCGGCATTGACCAGGGTGGCGAGTATGTCGCCGGCCGCCCCGCCTCCGCCCGACGCAGCGATGGTTAGCGTGTTCGCCGCATCGTTGTAGGTCAGCGTGATGTTGGTGCCAGCAACCAGAAGGGATGCCACGCGATCATCAACTGCTTCGCTGAAGTCGCTGATGGTCGAGGCGACTTGCGTGCCGGTATGGTTCGCCCGGCTCTTCAGGTTGGCGTCGGTATCGTTCGCCGTCGCTCCGGTGGCCACCCCATCCAGCTTGGCCTTGTCCGCCGCGCTCATGAAGCCGGCCACCACAGTGGTAGCCAGGGCATGCACGCTGCCGCCCTGGCCAAAGTGGTCGTTGAGCTGTCGTTGAATCTTGCCGAACGCCTGCTGCACCGTGTCGGTGCTGACGATGGCGCCACCTGTGGCCAGGCTCAGGCCGCTGAGCACGGTCGCCAGAACCCGAGCGGTGGTGAAGTAGAGGTTGCTCGCGCCCTCTACCAGCTCGTCGGTATTGCTGTTCTTGGTCGCGCCAGTGGCCACCCCCGCCAGCTTGTCCTGCTCCGCATCGGTGAAGCCGTTGGTGTCCGGGTTTGACTCATACAGCGTCTTGACCTGAGCGGCGGTCAGTGGCGCACCACTACCCGACAGCACCCACTCCAGATCGCTGACGTCCCAGATGTACCGTAGGGTGTCGACGCCCTCTCCCGCGTCCACGTCGGCATAGTCACCAGCTGCCGCCGTGGGCAGGGCGGCCTCCAGGGCCGCGAGACTAGCGAACACACCCTTGAAGTGACTCGACTCCAACCCTGCGAGCTTGGCCTTTTCGGCGCTGGTGAAGTTCTCCTGGCTCAGGCCCTTGCCGGCTTCCTTGTCGACCTTGCCGGCCAGGCCAGCAGCCAGGTCGGACGGCTGCACAGCGGCGTCCGCCTTCGCGCCCTGCTCTGCCGTGGCCGCGCCGACATCACCCGGGGTGGCCGGAATGAACGGCTTGTCTTGCAGGTCGGGGTAGCTGCCGCTGGTGGCCACCGGGGCGAGATCGCCAGGCTGCACGGCGCTATCAGCCTTGGCGCCCTGGGCGGACGTCGCCTTGCCGGCAAGCGCGGCGACCAGGTCGTCCTGATCGAGCAGAGTGCCGCCGATGGTGCCCCACACGGTCGGTGCTGCTGGGATGGCGCCGGCATCGCTGGTGTTGCCGTCGCTGTAGGTGATGATCAGGTGGCCACTGCCATTGACGGCCACGCCGGTGATGCTGCGGCCGTCATCGCCGGCCGGACCCTGGAACGGAACGCCATCGGTCCAGCCGCCCGGCGCACCTTCGCGCAGATACAGCAGACCGTTGTCGAGGGCCAGGTAGGCGAAGTTCACGTCCTCGTCGTCGTACTGGTCGCGCTCAGCCAGGGGGCCGAGAGCATCCACCTTGAACGCGGGACCCATGGGGCCGGGCACGCCCTGACCGCCAGCGGTGAGGACCCAGGCACCCTCACAGGTGGCGCTCGGCGCGGCGCCCACCGGATAGACCTTGGCCTGACCGGTGAAGGCGCGGTAGTTCTCTCCGTTGGGGAAAGCCAGATCGAGGTACCAGACGCCCTCCTTCCAGGTCAGGGCAGTGGTCTGCTCGTCCGTCAGCTCCACCTCCACCCAGCCGCCGGCATGGACAGTCGGCACCACGCTAAGCAGCACGGCACCGGACGCATCCAGCACCTTCAGGGTGGCGACTACGCCGGACAGGCTCACCGGCAGGTAGTAGCTCAGCTCACCGCCCTTGGGCAGCAGGCCTGTGGCGGCCAATGGGTTGATGTCCAGGTGCTGGGCATCCACCACCTGGGCCAGGTGCGGCAGCGCGCGGGGGAATTCCTTGTTCAGCGCCGGGAAGCCGGCGACACCACGCACCCACACCGGCCAGTCGGTCGGCAGGCCGTGCTCGACGGTCAGGCGCACGGGCGAGGTGCTGGCGATGGCGGTGATCGGTCGATACGCCAGCTCCGGCTGCATGATGCGCAGGATCTGGCGGAAGGTCGCGCCCTGAATGACGGGCAGGTCTAGGCGGGCCGGCTGCATGGCTGGCTGCTCCTTGAAGTCAGAGTGGCGTTACAGGGCTTTGATGAACTCGTTGCGGCCGCCGAGCGGCAGCGCGAAGTGCGTGCTCATGTTGAAATCCGGGGTATAGGCGGCCAGGTAGCCGCCGCTTCCCGCGACCAGGGCGCGGCCTCCGCCGGCCAGCACCCGCTTGGGCGCCGGCGCGCTCTCGCTGGGGAAGTTCCAGACGAGGCCTTCCCAGCGCTCGCCATCCTCGGACGTGTAGACGCTGGGGTGCGTAGCTGCGAGGACAAAGACCCCATCCCCGAAGGCCAGGTGCAGCGCGCCCACCGGAGCCGGCCCCACCACTTCCCAGGCTTTGCCGTCCCGCGAGACGTGCACCCGCGCGGAGTCCACCGCGACAAACCGGCCATTGCCAAAGGCCAGCGCCGTGGGGCGACCCATCACGTCGAAGTGCGTGGTCCAGGTGATCGCATCCGGACTGGTCATGGTGATGGAGCTAGTGGTGGTCAGCACCCAGGTCCCAGCCCCATAGGCCAGCAAGGCCGAGCCCCCGCCGCTTACTGTCGCCTGGGTCCAGGTCACCCCATCCGCGCTGCTGGCACAGATGTTTCCGAAGATGACGGCGAAGCGACCGCCGCCGAACGCGGCGACACCGGCCGCGCTGGACACACCACTGAGGGTGATCAAGGTCCAAGTCTCGCCGTCGGCGCTGGTCATGATGCGGCCGGAAGTACACCCCACCACGAACAGGCCATTGCCGTAGACGGCCGAGATCGCCGGGGTGGGGACCGCCAACTCCACTCCGGCCCAGTTCACTGCGTCGGTGCTGACAACCAGGTCGCCGGCCGTGGAGACCGCCACGTACTTGCCCGCGCCGTAGGCGATGGCGCTGATATCCGACGCGCCCGCCACGTTGACGCGCCGCGCCCAGGTGCCTCCCGCCGGGCGGAAGTAGTAGGTGCCATTGCCCCCGCCCAGCACCTCCAGCGCGCCGTCGCTGAAGTAGGTCAGGACATCCTGGTTGTAGGGGAGCGGGTTGGTGAACGCCGTCCACGTCACGCCATCGGTCGATTCCCGCACGCTGGGCCCGGACAGCAGCACGCGACCGCCGCTGGCGGCGAAGGCGTCGTGGAAACCGAGCCCCGGGTTGTTGCTGGTCCAGGTGCTTCCGTCGCTACTGGTGTACGCCAGCGAGGTGTCGTAGGTGACGAAGCCGCCGGCCACCGCCCCCACCGCATTGAGGGTCTCCGTGGTGCCGGAAGTCCCCAGGGTCCAGGTCAGGCCATCGGTGCTGTAGGCGACCTTCCCCGAGGCGCCAACGATGACGAACCGGCTCACGCTGTAGGCCACGCCATTGATGGCACTGGTGCCGAATTGGCTGGTCCGCAGGGTCCAGTTGATGCCGTCAGGGCTGGTGGCCAGCTTGCCGGAGTCCCCGACCGCGACAAACAGCCCGGCCGCAAAGGTCACGCTGCGCACCGTCGAGCCGGAGAATGGCGAGGTGGCCAGGGTCCAGGTCAGGCCGTCGGCGCTGTAGGCAATCCGGCCGGAGAGGCCCACCGCCACGAATACCCCGGCGCCGAACGCCAGGCCGTTAACCTGGACACTGGTACTGGAGGCATCAACCAGGGTGACCGACGCCCAGGTAGCGCCACCGTCTGCACTGCGTACCAACTGGAACGAGCCGACGAAACTGAGCAGGTAGACGCTGCCGCCCTTGCAGATAGGGCCCGGCGTGCCGGTCCCTTGCGGACGCAGTGCAGAGGAGCGGCGCAGCCGGGCTAGGCGGTCACCCAGCAGGGCATGCAGAGCCGGATAGGTACCCTTCGGCTTAGCGCTGCCGTCGGCCGCCAGCCAGGTCGCGCCTGGGTCACGCGACGACACCAGACGATCGCCGATCTGGGCGCCGCCACTGCTGGTCTGCCCCAGGCCAGCCAGACCACCGGCCGTCACGCGGATGCTGACGCGGGTATCCGCGAGCCAAGGCCGGGCCACGCTGACTTCCTGGTTTCGCTCGATGGTCAGCGTTCCGGCGACATTGGCCGTGACCTTGACGATCTCCCAGTCAATCTCCCGACCCGTAGAGTCCACCTCGCTGAGGGTCAGCAGGTAATGGTCGCCAGACCCCAGCCCCGTCAGCTTGGCCGCTTCACCGGCATCGACAAACATCGACACTGCCTCTGCCGTTATGGGCGCGAGCAAGGTCGTCGACCAGTTATTCAAAAATTTCAGCATGCAAGCTCCCTACCCGGCGCCAGGGCTCCGGGTTGATGAAGGTCTGTGGTCAGGTCCAGCTGATGGGGTCGGCCGAGGCAATCACCGCCTCGCCCGTCAGGGGGTTGAACGAGCCATACGGTCGGTAGGTGTACCAGGGCGAAGTGTCGTCGGTGTCCGCGCTGGTTTCCGATACGCCCGGCACCAGGGAATCCCCAGGCGAAAGCGCATCGCTCCAGTTCATGGTGCCGAGGGCCACCCCAAAGCCAGCCGGGCGCCGCGTGATGAGCCCGACCAGGTTGTTCGCCCAGCGCTTGAAGGCGATGTTGTAACCGCCCGTCTCTACCGGCACGTAGTTCAGGGTGAAGTCCGCATCGGCGGCGCTGTAGGTGGTGATGTCCACCGCGTCGGTACCCTCGCCGCCCGCCACGCTGTCGTGTCGTTCGGTAAACCAGCCAAACGTGGTGCCGCTGGTATCCGTTGTTTTCTCGCTCACCTCGACCCGGCTGCCCGGGAGGCCGGTCGCGGAGTAACTCGTCTCGATCGAGACCGACTGCGAACCGGAGACTTCCACCTCGCGCGTGCCGACGCGCAGGCGGAACAGGGCCGAAATCGTCTGCGATGAAGAGCGCGAGCGGGTCACCGCGTGCTGCTCAATCATGGTGGCGCCGCCCAAGACGCACACGCCGTCGCCATTGATGTTGGACTGCCGGAGCACATCCCGGCCGCTGTACTCGATCTCCGGTTCCGGCGCGCTGGCGGTGCAGCTCTTCTCAATGTCCAGCAGCGCTTCCTCGATCTCCCCCGCGGCGTTGAACCACATCGCCATGATGCGGCCGATCAGGGTCAGCGCATTGGTACCGCTGATAACCTTGTAACCGGTACCTGATGGCGCCGGCACCAAGTCGGTGGTGTAGGTGGTGATAGTGTCCAAGTAACCGGTACAGCTCGGCGGCGCGCCCGCCCGGGTGTCCTCGGTCGATTCGCTGGTCGACACTTCCAGCTCGACATAGCTGACGCTGGCCGCGTTGTTGACCGCCACGGTGCCGTTGGTTTGCGCGGCCGTGCGCAGGGCCGTCAGGCTGGCCGAGAAATCCACGCCTGGCGTACCGCTGAGGGTCAGCTGCAGAAAGCCCTTGGTGCCCTCCTGCGCGGCATCCAGGTAGAGCCGGACGATGGCCTGGGAGCCATCGGGCTTGATCGCCTCGACCTTGCCCCGCCGCTCTTCGCTCGACAACCAGCTGGGCTGGCCCATGGCCGCCGTGCTGATCGTGCGGGAATAGCTATGGCTGGCCGCCGGGGCGCCGAACACCCCGAAGCGGCGCATCTCCAAGGGGATAGTCAGCCCGTCGGCGCTGGTCCATTGATACTCACCCAGCGCGCATGCCATCCAACGGCTACCGTCAGGAGCCGCGTAGATCCAGCCATCCACTTCCTTGCTGTGCAGATAGGTCTTGGCCGCGGCGGTGTCACTGGCTCCGGCCAGTAGCGCCTTGTTCAGCCAGGTCCGCCCAGCAGCGGCATCATCCGCCAGTTCCTCCGTCGAGCGCTCCACCGCCGGCACGCCGGGCATGCGCACCAGGTGCGTGGTTCCGGCATTGTTCGTCAGCCACATGGCGCGGTTGTCTGGATAGAGATCGCGGCGGGCACCGTCGGGCTGTGGCCAGGGCCGGTTCTCGCCATTGGGCAGGGTCAGATGGCCGCCCTCTACCCGGCCGTGCCAGGGGCAGCCCCAGACTGGAGCCGTCATGGCGCCACCGGGTTGGCCAGGTTGAGCGCCCCCTCGGTGCCGTCGGCGTCTACCAGATGGATCGTCTTTGGCGCAGGGATCATGAGAATGCCGTCACTGCTCCACAGGCCCGTTGGCCAGTACTCACGCGCGGCGAATGACGGCTCGGTTAGTGGCCAGGCGACACCGCCACCACCGCCACCAATCTTGGGCTTGTTGGGGTCCCAGGTACCTCGCCCCGTCGTCTCCGGACGCCCGCCCGTGACTTCGCGCGGCGCCAGGACCTGGTTACCGCGCGGAGTTGTCTCCAACGCATTCAGATCCTGCTTCAGCGTGGTACCGCGCCGCTGACGCTCCAGTGACGCCCCCAAGTTCCGTCGATCCTCCTGGGAGGTACTAGCACGTCCGACACGGATGGCTTCCGCAGATGCTCGACGGCCCGCTCCGGCGGTAGCCGCTCGGGACGCACTGATCCCCGCACCGGTTTCGGCGCGTTCTTCGGCAAGGGTCATGGCTATAACTCCAGCAGGTCGTTGGGAATCTGGACGCGGTAGGTCTGCGCCACGCTGACGGGGTACTCGTCCATGTGCGTGGCCGGAATCTCAGGCATCTTGAAATCAAACCTTCGCGGGAAAAGCTCCAGGTCTGGGTTGATGTCCAAGTCGTTCTCGTCGTAGTTCCCAGAAAATCCCTTCAGGGCATCGTCGTAGATCGGGCTTTCATTGCGTCCGCCCAACTGGGTCGGCAGCTCGATCTCCGCCGGCGGCGTACCGGGCGGCGTGCTGGCCGGAATGGCCGGCGGGGTCAGCGGGTCGCTGTCGGCACCACCACCCTGGCTGACGGCCAGTTGAAAGGTCGTCAGGCAGGCTCCGCTGTCCAGGTCCAACTCATCGAGGATGCTGAACACCTTGGCCTTGCACACGATGGGATGGCTTAGGATCACATCGTCCACCTGCACCGTATGCTCCAGGCGAATACCCAGCCCATCCATGGTGGGCAGCTGGAAGGCGAAGCGATTTCCGCGGTGCTTATCCCAGATCGAAGTGCTGGCCATGGCCAGCAGGCAGCCGATGGCCTCACCACGGCGCGTCTCGCTGCGCACGTCCACGACAAAATCACCCAGAGCGTCCTCGACGGCGTCTGCCTCCGGCGCCGTATAGCTGGCACTGAGAAAGGCCTGTTCCCGGTCACTTTCGGTATCCAACGCCACGCGGTCGCGACCGATCACCTCGCCAGCCTGGGCCACGCTGGCCGGCGCCTCCACCCGCAGTTTGTACTGTTCGGTCACCCGTTGCGCCCAGCGATAAGCACTGGTCCAGGTCGCGCGTAGCAGCAGGTCAGGGTATTCGTTGCGCCAGCCCGCCGGCGGAGTGCAATAGACCCCGCTTGGCGGCAGGCGCAACCAGAAGGCTCCGTCCAACAAGCTGGTATAACCAGCACTCTCGTTAGCATCCTGAACCATGCTGATGTCCGGCAACTCGGTGGAGTCATGCCGCCAGATGCAGAAGCCCGACTCGATGGAATCCCCGGCGATATCCGGGTGCCGCCAGGAAAACGCCTGATGGCGCTCCCGCAGGCGGATAAAGCGGTAGTCCGCTTCGATTTCCACCACATTGACCCGCTCAGTCAGCTCCGCCGGCAGCCAGTCGATGCTGCGGAACATCACCGTGCCCGGAGGAATAAGCCAGTCGGGCACCGTCTTCGCCGCCCAGGACGTCACCTGCAGGGCACCTTCGACGTTGCGCTGCAAGCTGGCCGCCCGGGTACTCATCCGCTCCATGGCGTAATCCCAGCGGGAACGACCCGCCACGGGCTCGAACACATCCGGCGACCACTGGCCACCAACCAACGCATCAATGGCGGTGATCGACATCGGTTCGACCATCTCGTGCAACTGATCACTGCATTCGCAGGACAGCACCCGGTTCTGCAGGTTGAACAGAGGACGCTCGATCTTCCCGCGAAAACGCAGGACTTGGGTGATCTCACTGGCCGTGATGACCTGGTAGTGAAGCTCCACTTCCTTGCCAATGTACTCGGCCGGATTCACTGGGCCCGCGCCCAGCAGCAGGCTGAAGTCAGCCAGGCAACGGGCGCCCTCCTGACGCTCAATACGGATCAAGCCGGTCAACAGATCGGTGGTATCGACACCGTCCAGCAGTAGCAGCACGCCCCATACAGCTGAGAACACCGGAGCGACCACAGACGGCTCCGTGCGAGATCCACTCGTCGAACCATTCAGCTCAACGGCGTTGAGCTCAGCGCCATTGAGTTCCATCAGACCTCCCGTGCGGTGAACGTCCAGCTATAGGGGAATGCGCCCTGCTGAATGGCCTCCACCGGAGGCCTGCAGCGGACCATGAAACTGGGCATCCACGACACGCGATAACCCAGGGCGCCCGCGACGGGCGTAATCGTGAAGCTGTTACCAGCCATGGCGACGGGCGTCGGAATCTCCCGGTTGCCCACCCTAGCCGTGGCCCAGGGTGCTTGGTCCGGGCGAATCGTCCCTGGAATCACGCCGGTCAGGATGGCGGTACTGAGGGTCCGCGCCGCCGTGCAACGCAGTTCCAGCGGCTGGTCATAGTCTAGGCCGTCAAAGCCAAGGCCCATCAGCCCGGATCCGCTGATGGTGATCAGTGCCTTGCGGAAGTGCACCATCACCACCAGCGCCCCTCCGGAGCGCCGCCCCTCAGCCACGCCCTCCTCGTCCTGGTCGTAGCTGTGATCCGGAAAGCCACCACTGGCCAGCGGGGCGATGGGGATTCCCCCTAGCATTACCTCGACCATCAGGACCTCCGACGGCGGTGTTTACGCGCTTCGTTGCGCAGGATGTCGTCCCAGGTCTGACCGGCAGCCTCCAGCGAGTAGGAGCGCCCGCCACCCAGGTCCAGCACGATGGTGCCTTTGCTGCCGACGCCAATGGCGGATGCCGCCTCGGCAAACGAGCCGCTGGCCAGATCGGGCGACCGCATGCCCGCCAGGCGCTGCATCAGATTGCGCGAGGCATCGGTGGTGAAGACTTCCTCGCCCCCCCGGAACTTCAGCAGTTCCGGGCCGTTCTCGCCCACCCAGGCCATGCCCGGCGGCGCGCTGCGGGTACCGGTGGCAAAGCCCCGCGTCGTCGTGGACCCGGCAGACGACGCAGCCACGTCATCCGTCGAGGGCACCTTCACCGTGGCGGTGAAGGTCAGCATCGGCGACAGCTTCGCGGCCAGATCCTCGAACTGCTTGGTAATCGCTGCGACCTGATCCGGCGGCAGGTTGATACTGATGTCGGTCTTCTTGACCGCCTCGATCTCTGCCTTCAGTTGCTTCACCGACTCGGTGGTGTGCGCAACCGATTCCTGCGCGCGGGCCAGTTGGATCTGGTCAGCCGCCTGCTCAATGCTTTGCAGCTCTTTCACGAACCCCGCGAAGCCGAGGGTGTTGGCGCCGGCATCCTGCAGCGATTGAATGATTTCCAGAGCGGCCTGCGCCTTGCGCTTGGCCTCGTCGACGTTGCCCGCCTGCTGCGCCTGGCGCGCCTGCACCTTAAGGGTCTGGGCCTGCCCGTAGCTCGGATCACCAGAGGCGCCCGCCTCCAGCTTGGCCAAGGCATCCTTGTAGCGTTTGGCGGTGTCGACCTGGGCCTGCTTCGCCTTTTCCAGCTCGGCATTGGCCTTGGTCTGAGCCGACACCTGGGCCTTCAGCGATTCCTGGGCGTCCTTGACCAGCTGCTTCTGGGTGTCCTTCAAGTCATTCATGTGGGCGGCGGCGGATTCCGCCGTCTTGCCCATGCCACTGACTGTGGCGTCGAACGAAGCCAGCAGGCGCTGGTTCTGTTCGATTTGGGCCTCCTGCCCAAAGTCGCCATTCCACAGTTTCTCCAGCCGCCTGCCGGCGTTGTCGGCGGTGTCGACCATATCGTCGAACGACTGACTGGCGATCTCCGAGGCGCCCTTGAAGTCACCCCGCACTACCGCCGCCACTACCGCCGCCATCGCGCCAATCTGGTCACCGATGCTCTTGAACACCGCGACCACGACCACACCGACCGAGGTCAGCAGCTTGAGGCCAGTGCCGAGGAAGTTCGCTGTCTCGCCAGCGCTCCGCGCATCCTTGGAGAAGTCCAGCAACAGGCCGGTGACGTCGTTGAGGGCGGGCACCAGGTTTGCCGCCACCCGAAGGCCGGCCCCTTCCGAGGAAGCGGCCAGCACATCCATGCTGTCGTTGAACTCGCCGGATGCGGCGTAGGCCGAGTCGTCCAGTACCAACCCCAGCTCACGCGCTTGCTGGGTCAGCTCGCCGATACCAGCCGAGCCCTTGTTCAGCAAGGGCAGCAGCTTAGCGCCCTGCTTGCCGAACAACTCGATGGCCAGGGCAGTCTTCTGGGCACCGTCCGGCAGCTCGGCGAAACGGTCAGCGATCTCCAGCAACAGCTGGGAGGAACCTTTGACGCTGCCGTCCGCGTTGCGAATGGAGACGCCAATGGAGTCAAAGGCCTCAGCCTGAGCCTTGCCACCCTCGGCGGCCTTGACCACGTTCTGGTTGAACTTGATCAGGGTCGCGGCCAGCGCCTCGCCCTCGATGCTGGCGAACTTGGCGGCGTACTGCAGGCCGGCAAATTCGCTGGCGGCCATGCCGACTCGCTCGGCCAGTTCGCCGGTCATGTCGATGGCGTCGATACTGGTCCGTACCCACTCGCTGAGGGCAGCGACCGAGATCGCGCCGGCCAGCACCGCGCCTGCAGCCTTAGCCGTGGCGGTGAGTTTCTTGAGTTGGCCGTCAGCCTCGTCGAAGGCCTTCTTCGACTTGTTGATACCCTCAATCACCAGCTGGGTTACTACTTTCCCGAAAGCCATCAGCTGAACTCCTGAAGCATCTTGCGGAACGCCTTCTCGGTCGCCTTAGCACCGCGAGCCACCAGAAGAGCCAGACGGGCCCGGCCGCGCTCGGCGTTGCTTATAGCGTCGAGGAAGGCCTCGATCTGAGGCAGGGTGTAATCCTGGACATCACCCCAGGCATGACCAGCGCTGATCAGTTGCTGGGCGGCGTCGGCCCATCCAGTGCGCTTCTCGCTGCCACCAGGGCCTGGCCGAAAAAACTGGAATTGACCCGGACCACGTAGATCATCAGCTGCACCGCAGCGGGTGCTGGCAGGCGGCGGAGCGACCACCAGCTCAGGCTGGTGCACTCACGCAGGACCAGACCCAGCGCCCCGGACCGCTTGGCGTAGGCATAGATTTCTTCCGCGCTGAAGTTGCCCAACATGGCCAGCAGTTGGATGGACGCTTCGCCAAACTGCTCGAAGTGGCGCAGCTTGACCGGGAGGATGTGGACGGGACGACGCCCCACCATCACCACTTCGGGTTTGGGAAAGAGGATCTGGAGATCGCTCATCGGGACTCCTGAAAACAAAAAACCCGCCGAAGCGGGTTTGATTGAAAGAGAAACTTCAATTGCAAGGAACTGGCACCTTCCGAATTCCAGCTCTTCCGACTGGCCGGCCATCCTTGTCCATTCGCGTATAGCTGTATCGCTGCTCCACCCACTTCACGCAGGGCTGATTGGCGTTCTGGCGCACCACGCCACCGCGCGGCGCTGGAGGCTGTTCGGCCACCTCCTGCGATGCTGGCTGGGCAGGGGCCGCGCGCCGCACCGGCCGAGACTCCTTCTTGATATAGGTCTTGCTCGGGTCGGCCAGCTTGACCGCCGGGCCTTCGCCACTGGGGCGAGGGCTCGCCTTGACGTCGTGCTGCTCGCCGACCAAGCCGGCCGGGCATTCGTTCTGGGCGTAGGTGATCTTGCCGGCGGCGTCGACGCACTTGACCACAGTTGCCGCCGAGGCCGAGGCACTGCCGAGCAGAGCGGCAGCGAGGATCCAAAGGCGCATGGGGCTCCCTCCCTGGATGTGGGTAAACAGGGAATGTATCCCCCAGGACACATTCCTGCCACCCGTACCAGGATCAGGCTGCCGACTTGTTCTCGACTTCCCACTGCCACATGGCCGCTTCGCCCTCATCGACAATGTTCGGGTCAGCCAGCAGGCGGATCTGAATCGGGATCACGCCGAACTCGGCGCCCTGGTTCAGGGGGATGCCACCGTTCAGGGCAATCTTGCAGTAGAAGCACTGGATACGGCGCTTCTCGTTGTTGCCACCCTCGTTCACCTGGCCAACCAGCACACGGTAGAACTTCTGGCCAGTGGTGAAGGGTTTGATTACGTCCACCGTGGGGTAGCTGTAGCTGACCTTGATCGGCAGCTTCTTATCCTCGGCAACCACGGCAGCAATGGCCGTGGCCAGCGGGCCACCCGGCAGGATGCGGATCCCCATGGGCGACACCGCATAGTCCACGTTGCGGGTATAGGTCGTGGTGCCGCCGTCGTTGGTGACCTCGGTCACTTCGAGCGGAATGTGCGCCAGCATGATGATGCGGTCGATACGGGCGTCATGCGCCTCGTCCGTAACGGTACCGGCGGGCACCTGGGTTACCGAGCCATACATGGCGATCGCTGCAGCGGCTGGGCTGAAGCTCACGGCCTCGCCGTTGAACACGATCTCGCTGGTGGAGGTCACGCTATCCAGGGGCGGCAAGCCGATGCGGGTCGGGTCAGGGATGGTGATCTCGGTCGTGGTTGGTTCAGCGGCCATGTTCTGCAGCTTGAACACTTCCTCGAAGTTCCAGCCCGGCCACAGGGCCACGCCGACCGGGCCGCGGAACAGCTGGGTGTAGTTCATGATGCTCATGGGGTTCTCCTGGCCGGCGGCCTTCAGTTGTAGTTCTCGACGTAGGTCACGCCGATACTGGTGATGATGGAGCGCGTGGTCAGGCCCCCATCGGGATAGGTGAATTCCGCCTCGTCCTCGTCGTCGACCAGGCCGGGCAACTTGTCTTCCAGGTCCACTCGACCGAAGCCCAGGGCGCGCAGGACATCAACACCTGCGCGGTCAACCTCGTCGTCATCGGTTCGACCCGCAAACACGATCTCGATGGCAAGCGTGCGCAGCCGCGTGGCCTCAAAACCCGCCGTACTGGTCCGGCGGTCGCTGACTACCCGCACCATGGCGTAGGGCTTGGGCGGATTTTCGGGGACCTTCTCATGTCGGAAGTAGATCGCCTTCAATTCGATGCTGTAACCGTTGTCAGGCCGAATGCATTCCAGGCGCTCCCGCAATTGCCGGGTCACCTTGCTGGCGTTGCTCATTGGGATCTCCTGGGTTTACCCCTTGGCCAGGGCAGCGCGCACGCGGCGCTCGAACTCCTGCTGCAACAGGGCGTTGATCAGGCGAATACGCTGGACAGTGGTGAGTTGCTTGAAGTAGTACGCCAGCGAGGGGCCGACTGCCCGCTCCGGCGCTTTCAGCACATCGGTGTACGTCTTGGAACTGCCATCCTTGCGGGTGGCGGTCTTTGATCGACGGCTACGAAGCGGCAGGCGTCCAGCGCTTTCCGGGTTCACGAACCCGGCCGCTACCTTCCGGCCACCGAAGTCCGGCACGAACAGGCGCCCACGGGTCTTGCTGTTGGGGACATGCTGCCAGGACCAGCCCTTACGCTCGTCCACGTAGACGCCCGCGCCAGACGGAATGATCCGGGCATTGAGTCGGCGGGTACCGGCCAGCTTGACCTTCATCTTCTGGTTCAGCCATGAACGATTCGGGAACAGGCTGACCAGGTCTTTCATGTACAGCCCCTTTCGCGCCGAGCGAGCCGTGGTGTTCAGCGAACCGCGCAGGATGGGCTCCACGGCCTTTCCCTGAGCAGCAAGCCGGGCCCGGGCAAGTGCAACCCCGACCACAGCTACCTGGAGTCTCATTCCACGCGCTCCAGCCAAAGACCTCGCACTACACCGTCGTCGGCGTCCTTGGCGAGAGCCATTACGTTGTACAGCTCACCCTCTACCAGCAACTGGTCGTCGGCCTCTACGCGCCCCGCCTCGATCAAGGCCACTTCGGCATATGTCCGCAGCACCACATCCTGCTCATGGTCACTGCGATACGGCACATCGTGACGAAGGAACACCTGGCACTCGCGCGACATCATGCCTTCCCGCCGCGCCTCGCCACGGAAACCAACCATTTCCTCGCACGACATCACCAACTCGGCTCGGTCACCCCGGAAGTCACGAACGCTGGTGATATGGAACAGGCGGCCACCATGGATTAGATACCGCCCCGGCACGAAGCAGGGGCTGAAGCGGGCACGGACCTCAACCAGAGCCGCCACCCGCAGACCTGCAGCCGCCCGGACATCAGCGGACTCCTTGGTCCGAATGCCGACCCACCGCTGACCGATGGTCTCAGGCAGTAGATCTGCCGACAAGGCAAGCACCGTGGCCCGCTTGTTCAACTCACCAGAGCGCATGTCAGAACCTCGGAGGGACTTCGATTTCGGCCAGCAGTGCGTCGGTAAACCCCGATGGCAGCTCAGCCAGACTCGTTCCGTTAACCATTGTTTCCCGGTGTTCGTGAGCGGTGGCCGCGTGCATCAGCAGCCAGAGCTTCACGCCCGGATGAGCGGCCGGGTCATACGCAGCCTTGTAACGAATCCGCAGGACACCCGCCGGGCGCCCATTGGGGAAATGCAGGAAGCTCTCCCGCTGGCCACGCTCAAGGCGGTAGGCGTCGGCCAGATCCTCGGTCGTGCCGTCGCCCAGCACGCGCTTGACCGACACCACCTCGCCCGCCTGCCCGACATCGAGGGCATGGCCCGAGCCGTAGGACTCAGGCCACTCCTCCTCATACTCGGCCGGACGAATCGCCGCTCCGGTGCGAGCCTCAGCCTGGGCCGTCACGCCGGGGATGATGACCTGCTCGACCAACTCACGCTGCAGATCCTCGACCTCGGCCTGGCATTGCCGGGCCACGTCCTCCAGGGTGATCACCGGATCACCCTGGTAAGCGATTCGCCGGGCCATGGTCAGGGCTTCTCGTCTTCGTCACCGCCGCCGTCGTTGCCGGCATTGGGATCGTTGTCGTCGCCGGAACCCTCGTTGGCGTTCTGATCTTCGTCACCAGAGCCACCGTCATTGGTGCCGGCAGGCGGTGTCGCCTGACCAGCGGACTTGGCCGCCGGTTTCTTCGCGGCAGGCTTCGCGGCCTTGGCCTTGTCATACAGCGCCGCAACGCCGCCCTCGATCAGCTGATCGGCCTTCTCGGACGGGAATCCGGCGACCTCGCCGGGACCGTAGCCGCTCCACGGCTGGATGAACTTCACGATCTTGCGATTGCTCATTGCTTCACCTGTGATCAGGAATCAGGGAGTGCCCCGCCATGCGGCGGGGCGTCCGGTTACATGCCATCGCCCCAGGTGACGGCAGTACCCACCGAAATCGACTCGGGGTGGCGCGGGCCGAAGTCGTGCTTGCTGATCACACGGATCAGGGTCTGGTCGCGCTGGAAGGCGCTGACCATGTTGCCGCCGCCGTCCTTGTAGGCCGCCTCGGTGCTGATCGCGATCTCCAGGGTCTCCTCTTCGCCGATGTAGCAGTCGGCAAAGTTGACGAAGTAGATCTCCGACTCATCGCCACCCACGCCCAGGTTGGTCGGGATCTGCGTGGTCAGCGCGAGCGGATAACCCTTGAGGTTGCCCGCATCGATTTCCGGGTAGGCCTTGTTGCCGTTGCCATCGCGCAGCGATTGCAGCCAGCGCACAGAGCGCGGGTGCAGCAGCCAGCCGCAGGACGACATGTCGACGTTGGCGACCTCCAGGCGCAGCATCAGGGCGCCCAGGAAGTTGTCGATGTCCGCCAGGGTGAGGCCTGCCGGCTGCGGGATGACGTGACCGGCCGGCGCCCAGTAGCGGAGGCCCTTTGGCAGCGGCGCGACGCCAGAGCCGCGGATGAAGTGCAGGTCTTCCGACAGCGCCATGCTGACGGAAAGGTCGGCGGTTACCTGGGCGTCCACGCGCGGGTTAACGCCCGCGTAGGCCAACAGGTCGTTGGAGATCGGCACGATGGCTGCCGCCTTCTTCGCACTGAGCTTCAGGTCACCGAACTGCATGTCGGTCAGCGGGATATCCGTCTCGGTGCCAATGTAGGTCACCGAGGTGTTGCCGATCACACGCGGAAGAGTCAGGTTGCCATTGTTCAGCGGCAGGCTGACGGCGCCCATGCGGCGCACCACGGAGCGGGGGCGCAGGGATTCGATCATGCTCCCGCTGAAGTTGGTCGGCACCAGGACACCGCCCGCGCCTGGAGTGACAGTGGAGAGAGCCATGTGGACATCAGCGCCATAGCCCCCAGACTTGGCCAGCTCGGCAGCCTGCTGCTGATTACCCTTGGCCTGGGCCAGCAGGCGCACCATCTGCGCCATCGCCACTCCCGGCGCAGTCGCCTGGTTGAACGGGCCCGAGATGTTTGCCGGAGGAGAATTGTTGCCAGCGGCACTTTCATTGACCGGGACAGCCGAGGCGGCGGCCAGCCGCTCGGCAGCCTCGGCGCGGCTGATCTTGGCGCTGAGGTCGTTGATCTTCGCCTCCAGTTCGGCGAATTCTTTCAGCTGATCAGCGCTGAGGGCACCACCGTCGGCCTCGATCTTGGCCAGCGCCTGGAGCTGGGTATTCAGCTGGGCGCGTTCGCTACGCATTTGAAGTACAAGGGACATAGTGCCTCCTGGGCATGAAAAAGCCCGCACAGGGCGGGCTCGGTTACTGCCGCGAACGCGGTCAGAGTTGGGATTGGATGTTGGCGGCCGTCGCGCGAACGCTGATGCGGCCTGCCTGGCGATTGGCCCGGCTGATCGCCACGGCTTGCGAGATCTCGTCTACCGCATCCTGCGGGCTCTGCAGGCGGTCAGCCAGGCCGGCGGCGATTCCCGCCTGCCCCCGGAACAACCCCGCCTCGGTGGCGATGACCTTTTCCGGGGATAGGCCGCGATACTCGGCCACGGCGCCGACGAACAGCTGATAGCTTTCCTGCACCAGATCCTGCAGCACCTTCAGCGACTGGTCGCTGAGCGGTTCATGCGGGCTCAGGTCGTTTTTGTGGGCGCCGGCATAGACGGTGGTGACCTTCACGCCCATGTTCTCCTCCATCTTGGAGCGATCCATATGGCTGGCGATCACGCCGATGGAACCGACGCCACTGGTCTGACTCACCACCAGCTCGCTGCAGGCGCTGCCAATCAGGTAGCCGCCGGAGTAGGCCATGAAGTTCACCAGGCCGGTGATTGGCTTCAGCTTGGTCAGGGCGCGGATGTCGGCAGCCAGTTCGAAGGCGCCAACCGCTGCCCCGCCGGGGCTGTCGATATCGAGCACGATGCGCTCGACCAGCGGGTCCGACACCGCCTGCTTGAGCTGGGCGCGCAGGTCCTCGTAGCTGGTCATGGTCTCGCAGGCGTTGAGATGGCTGCCACGGCTGACCAGCACGCCATGAACCGGCAGCACCTCCACACCCGTCTTGCCAATCGCGGCACGACGCTGTTCCTCCATGCGCTCCATACGGGCGCCGTAGTCGTCATCGTCGTGCCAGAGCTTGTCGGAGACCGCAGGGCCGATGTTGATGATGTTCAGGTTCATCGCTTGGTTGGCCCAGCGCACGCCCAGGTCGAGCATGTCGGGGGTCACCAGCAGGGGCTGGTTGAACAGCAGGTTGGCGGCACGCAGGTACTGTTTCATTGCGCCAGGATCCTCTCGATTTCGCGCTGCTGCAGCTCCAGCTGCGCCCGCACATTGGGGTTGTTCAGATCGGGCATGCCCTTACCGGCGTCCACCATGTTGAGCGGTTGCAGGTACACCTCACCGCCTGCCACGGGCGGCATATTCTCCAGTCGACGGATGTCGTTGACCGACAACCAGCCCCACTGGCGCCCAATCGCGTAGGCCTCGTAGCGGCTCTTTTGGTCACCACGCAGCAGGCCGGACAGGTTGTATTCGATGAAGTAGGTGCGGCGATCCTGCGGCAGCAGGAAGTCGCGCATCATCGCTTGCTCGTGCCGCTTGACCCACGGCAACAAGCCGAACACCACGAACTGGATCAGTAGTTGCTCGATGGTGTTGTAGTTCGCCTTGTCCAGGTCGTTGACCATCGGCAACGGGATCTTGTAGATCCGCGCCACGTCGACGCCCGAGAGCTTCAACAGGTTCACAATCTCGGCGTCGACGTGGTTCATCGACACCGGTTTGAAGGCCATGCCCTCCTGCAGGAAGGCCACCTTCTTGGCATTGTCCACGCCGCTGAACTTCGATCCCCATTGATCCAGGATGCGGTCAATCGAGCCCTGATCCTTGATCGCAGGCGCCTCTCGGGGCCGCTCGATCACGCCCGAGACAGCCACACCGTTGGCAAACGACTTGCTGGCGTACTGGCGAACAGCCTGGGCCATGCCAATCGACTCGGCGTGCAACTCGACAGGCGACAACCCCACATAGTGATTGGTGCTCGACCAGCGCACATGGTGGATGAAACGCATGGGCAGTGGCTCGCCGGAGCCGATCCGGTAGTACGGCAGCAGATCTTTGCCCTTCAGCACCTGGACCTTGTCGTTCTGTAGTGGCCAGATGGACGCCACGTTGCCGTCGCCGCTCCGCTCGATGTAGCTGAAGCTGTTGCCCCTCAACCCCGCTGCCATCTGCTTGCATTCCTGCAGCTCGAAGGGCGTCTGGAAACCATTGGGCTGGTAGCGCAGCACGTCGTACAGCGGATGGTTTATCGCCGCCTCGCGCTGGCCCTTATCCATCCGCTGGAACAGCTCAAGGGGCAACTGCCCCATGCTCTCAGCCAGTAGCGTGACGCAGTTCTGGAGGATGGGCACACCGAGGGCGGTCTCGGGGGTAACAACGACCCCGGCGCTACTGCGCGCCGATCCAATCAAGCCACGCCAGAAGCCGGAGGTGGCATCGACCAGATTGCCCTGGCCAGGGCCGAGCACACTGGAAAAGAACATGCTCAGCCCCCCTTGCCGTTCATGGTTGCCGCAGCGGCCTTGTCGGCCAAGCGCGACCAGGCCATCAGACCCACCCCCGCCACGATGAACGCGGCGGGCACATTGAGCTGGGCCACCCCAGCCACCAGCAGGCCGAAGCCCAGCAGGCCGGCCAGCCAGCCCGCAATGAGCAGCTTCATATGCCCACCCCTTCGTCATAGATTGATTTGCCGCTACCAGGCGCGGCGGTGCCGCTGACCCCAGTAGCCATGATGGAAGCCACGATGCCGTCGATACGGCCGATAGCCTTGGCCTTGTCGACCTTACGGTTACCCGCCGGGTCGGACACGGTGACCGCGTTACCGGCGTTCCAGGTCAGGACTGGGTTGCCGTCGTGCCGCAGGGTTTCCACCTCCACCTCATCGGACACCAGCTCATAGTCATCAGGGTCCAGGTCGATCACGTCGCCTTCGCGCTTGGGCGGCAGGCCCAGCAGGCGGCGCTCGAACTCATCGACAGCCGGCCCCATATCCTTGAAGCCCTGGCCGAACGACACCAGCTCGGGCAGCTCGATGTCGTGCTCGATCATCAGCGCCTTCAGGTCCTCAATCCGCCAGCGGTCATAGGCGATCTTCAGCACCTCGAAGTAGGCACAGATCGTCTGCAGCCGACGCAGCACATGCAGCTTGCTGATGGCTCGCCCCGGCGTGGTCTCCAGGTGCTTGTCCTTGATCCACACGCTGTACGGCACCTTGTCGCGCTTCTCCCGCTCCTCCAGCTCGTGGTCCGGGATCCAGAAGTACGGCAGCAGGCGCCAGTGCGGGTCGGTGTCCGTCGGGTAGAACAGCAGCGAGAACGCCGTGAGGTCGGTGGTGCTGGACAGGTCCAGCGCCCCCACACAGGGCCGATTGCGCAGCACCCGCATGGGCACCTTCTCTTCGGCCTCGCTCCACACCTCCCAGCTGATCCAAGGCGAGTCCGCTTGGGTCCACTGGCAGAAGTTCAGCCGACGGACCACCGATTCCTTGGCGGGGAGACCGCGCGCTTCCTGCACCTGCTCCCGCAGGTAGATGCGGCCCGGAATCCCGTCCGACTGGCCCTCAGGGATGTGGTCCAGCGAGGGGTTAACCTTCGGCCAGCACGACTCGTCCTGGAAGGGATCATCGCCCTCGTCCAGGGAGCAGATGAAGGCGAAGAAGGAGTCGCTGTCCTCCGCACCGGCACACACGCGCTTGCCGAGGTCATGGTACTGGCCGGCAACGCTGTTCTTGTCCGAGCCAGAGTTGGTGATCATCACCACCATGGCGCGGCGGCGGTTCTTGGTGCCGGCGCGCATCATGTTCACCATGGCCGCCGTTCGGTGCTCATGCACTTCGTCCAGCAGGCTGATGTGCGGGCGCGGCCCCGACTGGCTGTTCTCGTCCGAACCAATGCAGCGGAAAAAGCTGTTGGTGCTCGGGTAGAACAGGTTCCAGACCTTTTCGTCCCGGCCCGATTGCACCAGGCGGGCGGACAGTTTCGGCGACATGTTGACCATGCTCACCGCGTCGCGGAACAGGATCTGCGCCTGGTCCTTCTTGGTCGCCGCCGCGTAGACCTCGGCGCGCTGCTCACCATCGGACACCAGGCCGTACAGGCCGATGCCTGCCACCAGGGGCGACTTGCCAGAGCCCTTGCCCGTCTCGATGTAGGCGATACGGAAGCGACGGTGGCCGGTGTCCTTGTACCAGCCGAACAGGCTGCCGACGACAAAGGCCTGCCAGGGCGCGAGCAGGAAGGGCATGCCCTCATACTCGCCGCCGTTGAGGCACAGCACGTCCTCGAAGAACCCGATGGCCCGGTCGGCCGCCTCCTGATTCCATACCAGACCGCGCAGCGGCCCTTCGTCCAGGTCCCGTAGGTGGCGCCGCGCAGCATTGCGCACGTCCGGCCCTGCGACGATCTCGCCGGCCAGCACCGCGCGGGCGAAGCCGGCCACGCGGCACTCAGCTGAAGTATTTGTCTGCAGCGTCTCTTGGTGCATTTGGGAACAGCTCGCCTTGTGGTGCCAGCGCCTTCATGGCTCGGCGGGCAACCGGGGAGAACCCGAACAGCGCGCCAGCTTTGTTCGCGCGCTGCTCGGCATCGTTGGCCAGCTGCCGCCAAACGCTGAGCTGCTTGGCTCCGCTCTGGAAGGTCTGCACATCGCCGCTGCTCTCCATCGTTGCGTTCAGTTCGGAGATCTTGCGGCGGAAGCGCAGCCAGTCGGCAACGGCCTCGCAGTAGGTGGCCAGCGCCATCATGTCGAGGCAGCTGATCCACCCAAGGGCCAGCAGTGCCTCGACTACGCGGTCCCACTCCATGGCCGCCTCGGGCGTCAGGAAGTCCGGCTTCGGCGGAGCCTGTACCGGGATAGCCTGCTCCTGCGCAGCTGCCTGTAGCGCAGTCATACCCTTCTTGCTGGGGTCGCCACGCAGCATGTGAACCGTAGCGGGCAACGCCGGGCGGCCAGAGTTGTGATTCCCAGCCATAAAACCTCCATGGTCAGAGGGCCATGTTGAAACCCCCACCCCCTCCATTTTTCCCGGCGCTGGAAACCGAGATCCCCCCGTCGTTCGACACTCGGGAGACTGGAGGTTTTTCACCCCCCCTCCCCGGTCGAAACCGGGCGGTTCCAGTGGTGGCGCGGGTCGAGCGGTCGGCCATCGGCAGAGCAGCCGACCTGGCCCGACTTCTCCATCCGCTGCTTGGTCGAGTCGTGGCAGGGCTTGCACAGCGACTGCCAGTTGGCCCGATCCCAGAACAACTTCCACGCCTTGGCGATCCGCTCAGGGTCACCGCTCAACTTGGCGTCACCCAGACGGTGAGGCTCGGTGTGGTCGACCAGCGAGGCCGCGACCGAGAGGCCGCGACCAAGGCAGAACATGCAGAGTGGATGGCGGCGCAGATGATCGGCGCGGGCCAGCTTCCAGCGGTAGCCGTAACCCTTGGCCGCCGAGCTGAGAGGCTTAGTGCTCATCGGCTCCACCTGGCGGCGGCACATCGCACACGTCCATCCGCTTGGCCACCCACCGCTCGTAGAGGGCCGACGCCACGTCAGCGCCCATGGTGGCCACGATGCAGCCAACGGCCACCGCGACCACGATGTGCACCTTGAGGCCGATTAGCACCAGGCCGAAGGTGCCCAGGCCGAAAAAGGCCGAGGCACCAGCACGCAGCGCAATGCGCTTGAGCAGATCCCAGCCGGTGAGGCCAGCCTTGTCGGCCCGCCACATCTCGCCGCTGAGTCCCGCCAGCACCAGGGCCAGTACCACCATCCACAGCGGTACCTCAGCCACCACCTGGTTCTGATCGCTCATCGCATCACCTCGAAGAAAAAGCCCGCTGCCTTGCGGGCGAAGGGCCGGCTATCAGCCGACCAGCGTGATAGGTGCCGCCTTGCGGCGGCGGGTGCTGCTGACCAGGGCTGGGGGCCCTGCAGCACCAGGGAGACGGAAACAAAAACCCCGGCGCGGCGGCCGGGGTTTTGGGGGAGGCTTGCTGCTCGCGCACCTCTACGAAGTTAGCGACTTTATACCCCCTGATTCTCATGGCAGCTAGGGGGCGGTACTGCCATAGGCGCAATGTGTACCTAATGTGCCCGCAATGCGTACCGAATGCGTACCTAATAAGTTACTGCTGGCTATTGGCGCCGCAGGCGCATTCCCCACATACCCCACCGTTCTAACAGGTTGGACACCGCTACACCCCGCATCCTTGCTGACTGTTCCCCACCTCCCCACCTAAAAGGAGGAATAGTTATCTTGTGGGAGCGTGCACACGCTTGCGCGTGTAGACACGCGCCACGTCTGCACATACGTGCCCTTGGGGAAGGTGGGGAGGTTGGACGCAACCAGCAACACCGCGCCTTTCGCGCTGCCCCACATACGAATCAACGTATGGCAGGTGGGGTACAAACGAAAAGCGCGCCTCATGCGGCGCGCCTCCTGATCAGTTGGTCCTCTATCGACACGTGCGCGTCGTGAAGCCTTCGGTAGTACTGGGGCCTACTACAGCCACATGCCTCCCACTTCTGGCACTCGAGACTGTCGTAGTTGGTGTAATGCTCGATCACAACCTGGTGTTCCTTGAACGGTAGATGCTTGTTGACGATCAGCTCGATCTCCGCTGCTCGGTCCAACAACACCCGTGAGCCCCGCGTACAGCGGATCAGCTCTCCCTTGTTGGCGATCAGGGTAGCAATCATGCTGCCGCCTCCGCCACCGAAATCACCACCAGGTTCCGGCCCATGCAGCTCAGCCGCCCATAGACGTAGCGCCTCGTCGATATAGTCGATCATAGGGCCGGCTCCCGATCCGCCAATGCCATCTGGCCTGGACTCTTCCAGCTCTCTGGCCGCATGTAGGCATAAGGCCGGACACCCCCACGACCGGCTGGCGCCAGGCGGCGCCTGCGCCACTTGAGCCGGTGCATGATCTGACCAAGCCGGGTCTGCTCAGGCCGCCCCCAATGGCCGGGCTCGATGTTCAGCGCCTTCTCCAGCAGAACGTCACCGCTCACACTCTCGCAAGGGTTCGTCTGCAGGTAGCTCACGATGCGGGGCTCCCAGAAGTCACCCTGGAAGCGCACGTCCTGCTCGGCCTCGAACATCACCTTCTCATCATCCTGCGGCCACCAGGGCTCACCAGCGAGGTACAGCTGCAGCGCCTCGGCCAGCAGCTGATCACGCACCGACCGTAGCCCCGCCAGATCCACCTTCATGCACAGCACCGGCCAGTAGCGCCGGTTGCCAGTCGGATCGCGCAGATACTCGTCCTGGTTCGTTGTGCCGGCGAACACGCATTGACGCGGCAACCGGATATTGCGCCGCCCGTAGCTGGGCCTGAACGTGTCGACGGAAGCGCCAAAGAACGATTTGGCCTTGGTGCTCTCCACCTTGTTCAGCGCATCCAGCTCGGCCAGCTCGACGATCCACATGCCCTGGATCTGCTGGTAGGCATCCTTGTTGCCCAGGTCGATGGGCGTGTCCATGTACCACTCACCGCCCAGCACCCCGAGCGCAGACGACTTGTTCAACCCCTGCTCACCTTCGAGGATGATCACGCAGTCCGCCTTCGCGCCCGGCACCATCACCCGCGCAACCGCCGAGATCAGATAGCGCATACCCACCGCGCCGGGGTACTCATCATTCCCCGCCAGCGGCACGCCGCCCAGGTAATCGCGCACCCACGTGCTGAGCCGTGGCTTCCCGTCCCACTTCAGCCCCTGCAGATAGTCCCGAACCGGGTGGAACTGGTTCTGGTGCGCAACCACAGCCACCGCCTCCAGTACCGCCATCGACTTCACCAGCAGCCCGTACTGCTCCGCCAACCAGATCGCCGTGCGCGTGTCATCGAGGTCAGACCACTCGCCGGCACGCCCGCCATAAGGCGTGGCCCTGCGCTTCACGGTTCGGCCGGCGAAGACATCCTCACCGATCACGCCTTTCCAGCGGTCGTCGTTCTCCAGAATCAGCGAGATGTTCGCCGGGTGGGGCAGCAGAGCCCCCTGTTTCGTCCGGTGCAACCCCGCCAGCCAGTCCGCGTCGGCACTCGGCCGCACAACCGCCATCACCTGGCGGCGCACCGCATCCATGCCCTCGGCCAGGTGCAGGTCGTTGAAGTCGGTCCACTTGTCATCGCGCTCCCCGCTGAACACTGGGAACACCACCCGGCCGCCAACCACAGCTGCCGCGTGCTCGGCCTTTTCCACGCCAGGGTTCCAGGGCTCATCCTTGTGGTTCGTCGTCTTCCAGTCATCATCGGCGCAGAACAGGAACTGCCGGCCGGGAAAGCGCTCGCGCAATGCCTCGGCTACCGGCATCAAATTGCCCGCAGTGAAGGCTGCGCAGGTGCAGAGCCCGGTCGCCAAATGAACGCTGGCCGCCGTGGCATAGCCCTCGCAGATCAGCACCGCCTCACCCGGCTCCGGGTGCGGGCCGAGCAGGTGGAAGGCCCCGACCGGATCAAGGCCCGGCGGCCAAAAGCGCTTGCTCAGCCCGTCCTCGTCCGGCTGGCCGAACAGCACCTGCAGGCCGACCACCTGATCATGTACGTTGATCATCGGCACCAGGGCAGTGTCGGGCTTGCGCCCGAACTTCAGCCCAACGGCCGGCACCGCCTTGCGATCCAGATACGCACAGCGCCCACGTTCGGGCAGCGTCTCCCACATCCGTGCAGCACGGCGCCGCGCACGGGCCGCTCGGCCGGCGCGCTTCGCCTCTTCCTTCTGTTTGGTCGCTTCCACGCGGGCCTTGATGACCTTGCGATCCTCCTCGGTCATCCGCCCGCCTACAGGCTTGAGCTTCTGGAATGAACCCTTCTCACCTTCGCGCCATGAGCCAAACGCCCCGGCGTAGAAGGTGCGGCCCTCATTCACATGCTCATAGACCACGTAGAAGCCGGTTTTCGTTTTGCCCTTGTCGCCCTCGGCACGGCAGCGCACACGCTCGCCGATGATCAACGGCAGGTCAGGGTCCAAACCGCCGGCCTGCAGCTGGGCCAGCACGTCGTCGAGCAGTTCGTGACGATCAGCCATAGATCACCGTCCTTGTCCGGTCATGCCGGCCCTGACACTCGATGCAGCGAGTGCAGCCTCGCCCGGCCAGAGCCAGGCGACGCCCCTCGGGGATCTCTTCCCCGCAATCCTCGCAATCCTCTGCGACTGCCCCACCTTGGGCAGGCAGGCGCGCCGCGATCTGCTGCTCCAGCTGGAGCAACATGGCGTCGTTCGCCTTGTCCACGTCATCAGCCATGGGACTGGTCCTCCGCATGCTTCTTACGCACGGCGGCGCCCAGCTTGAACACGGCCTGAACCAGGCGCTCGGTCAGCGCCTCGAACTCGGCCAGCTCGTCGTCGTTGAGGTCGTCGTCATCCAGGCTTTCAGAGAGGTGCTTGGTCAGGTCGCCCTCGCGGCTGAGCATGTCGCTGATGCCAGCCAGCAGGGCTTTGGGAGTGTCGGTCTCGCGCAGATCGGACACGTCGATGCCCACCCAACCAATGGGACGCAGGATCGATTCGATGATGCGGCCGTCACGAGTGGCGTCGAGGATCAGCTCCAGGTCGCGGATGTTCGGCGTGTGTGTGGTGTTGGTGAGGCTCAGCTTGTGATTGAAGGTCGTGGGGTTGATATCCCCATCAATGGCCGCGATGGCAGTAGCGCCACCGGGATAGTCGCGGGCCGCGTGATGCAGGGCCTGTGGCAGGGTAAGAATCGTTCGTTTGGCGCGCTCGGCATATCCAATCCGGGCTCGGGTCATGGCAGTTGCTCCCTAAGTCTGCCAGTGACCGCACCGCTACTGATTGCTACAGTTGCGGCATGGTCACTTACAGGTGGTCATGTGCAGATGGCGGCTCTGTGGTGGAAAGGCCATCTGCTCCCCAGTAGGCGAGGCGCTCGCTCCGCGAACGCCCCGCCGAACAAGCCAGCTGCTCTGTGGTGGAGAGGCTGGCAACCCAGAGCTTCCGTGCTCTGGTTCGGGGAAGCGGGACAGGTCGTGGCGGTGTACGTGGTGTGCTCCCTTCGACCTGTCTCGCAACCCCACCCCCGGTGGTGACGGGGGCAGTCAGCTGCGACGCAGCATGGCTGCTTTGATTCAGGCAGCCACACCAACCGCGCCGGAGCCAAAAACGTCGGGGCGCAACTCGTAGCGACTAACGCCACTGATCTCTTCAACCTTCAGGACCAACTCAGCAGGGCAAAGGCCTTTGACCCGAAGGTGATGCCAAAGCAGCTGCTGAGAAATCGACGAACCGGCAGCCGTCAGTTTTCGTGACAGCTCCGATTGGCCACCCGCTGCCACAACGGCCCGCTCAAAGGCTTCTTTCATCTCGTCTCGCGTAAACATGGAGGTAATCCTCAGATGGAGCTGGCACCCAATCTACAAACAAAACTGTTATCTGGCAACAGAGACTTCTGTTTGAGAGGCTACAAAGAAATTTGTAGGGTGCCGTCTATGAGCACTCCTACTGAAAGACAACAGGCCATAGCAGACCTGTTCAAACGCCGCCGGCAAGAACTGAAGATGTCCCAGAGCGATGTAGCTCGGGGCGTTAGCGAGCTGCTGGGCGGGGAGGTTTTCAAGCAGCAGTCATATGCCGCAATCGAATCAGGCAAAACCAAGCACTCCAGGTATTTAGCGCAGATAGCTCGCGTGTTAGGCATACCGCCCCAGGCGGTAGACCCAGCAAGCCCTGCGCCCCGCTTGGTGCAGGAGTCGATCATCCCCTATGGCGAGACAGCCACAGTAGTTGGGGAAACAGGAAGGAAGTTGCCAGTGGTAGGCTCGATTGCAGCAGGCGCATGGTGTGAAGCTATTGATTTGTTTCAACCTGGTGACGCAGAGGAATGGATTGAATCCCCCGGCCCCGTAGGGCCCCGAGCATTCGTGCTCCAGATCGAAGGCATCAGCATGCTCAATACTGGGGGCTCTGTGAGCTTCGCACCAGGTGATCGAGTGGTGATTGACCCCGATGCAGACGCCAGGCCAGGAGACTACGTTGCCGCCAAGGTCGCCAGCTCGAACAGCGTGACCTTCAAGCGCCTGCAGTGTGAGGACGGTGAGTGGTTCCTCGAAGCGACCAACCCGGACTGGAGCCCCCGGTACATCCGAATGACCGAGGAATGGCACATCTGTGGCAAAGCCATGTGGAAGGTACAAAAGCTCTAACAAGCACTGCCTGTCGATTCTACAAACAAAACTGTTGACAGCCTAACAGGACTGTTTGTAGCTTTGCCTCGTCTCTCCACCACAGAGCCGAGGCAAAGCCATGCACACTACCGCCACATTGCACGTCCATCCGGCGTGCGCCTCCAACCGTCAACTGATCGAGCGCCTGCAGTCTGATACCGGCCTGCTTGTTGTCATCAACGGCGGCAAACCCAAGCTGCAAAAGCGCTCCGCGCCCGTCACCCCTACCAACCCCTGGGGAGGTGACGCAGCATGAATAAGCTCACCGCCAAGCAGCGCCGAGCCCAAACGGCTAGTGATCGGGCCTTCTACATCCAGCGCACGCTGACAGCCATCCGCGCCGACCGCGAAACCAAGCTCAAGTCCGACTTGGAATCCCCAACCGCCTTTGCCCACGGAATGGTCTCGGCCGGCCTGTTCCTCAAGCAGCTCTCTGCCTCCGAGTACGACCTCCTGTGGGATCTGGCATCCAATGCCAGAAAATTCCGGCGGCGGGAGCTGCAACACAACCAACCGCTCTACACCTGGAAGGAACAACCCGCCATCGCACAGGAGGCCGCCGCATGAGCCGCTTCTCCCTCAGCGATCAGGACCTGGTGCGCCTCGCCGCCCAGCTCAACCTCACCGGCACCTTCAACCACAACGCCCGGTCGGCCTACAGCGACCAGGTGCTGCCCTTCAAGCTGCAGGTGGAGCAAGGCGGCGCCACCGTCTCCACCACCATCCTTGTGGGCGGTGAGCGCCACACCCTTGCCCTCGAAGCGGCCGACCGCACCAAGCACCACACCCTGGCTGACTTCATCGACGCCATCGCCAACGGAACTGTGGACAGCGCCGAGCCGGCGCCGCCTCGCATCATGAGCCAGGTCGACGAGCCCGAGCCGCTGATCAGTACCGAGCAGGTCGAGCAGCTGCATCACATCGTCCGGCGTGGCGGTTCCCTGGATCTCGACGTGGGCCTGCAGCATCCCATCCGCGTTGCCACCCACCGCACCTTCAACCGCGAGGGGCTGACCGTAATCCTCACCATCGGCAAGGAGCGCCCGCGCACTACCTGCTTCACCGTCCTGGGCAAGCACAACGAGCGGTTCAAGCGGGTGATGCTATCCGTTGAACACCTCGCCGCCATTGGCCTGCCACAACGTAAAGCCGCGTGAGGTGAGCCATGGAACGGACTCTTGAACAGACCGCCAAGCTGCTCGGCCTCACCCGGCCCGCACTGATGCGCCGGATGCGCGAGTTGGACCTGCTTGACGCTAGCCGACTTCCCAAGCACCCGCTGCGTGACAAGGCCTACCTGCGCAAGAAGGAAGGCAGCTGGCAGCACCCGACCTGCGGCACCCAATACACCTACTCCACCCGAGTGACGGAGGCCGGCGTGGTCTGGCTGCGCGAAAAGCTCGGCATTGCCATGCCGGAGCCCCAGCCGGACCCGCGCGATGTCGCGTGATTCCGGCCCCTGGCCGCGCCACTACGCGGCTCACATCGTGAGCCTGCCCACCCTGTCCGAACGCCGTGCGGCGTTCGACAAGGTACCACCGGAGTGGCGCGAGCTAGTGAAGAAGCAAGTGGAGATCGCCTGGAACCATCCAAGTAGGAAAGAACCCCATGGACAGCAAACTAATCGATGAAACCCTGCTCCAGGTGCTGCAGCTACCCGTGGCCAAGAGAACCCCGGAGCGCATCTTGAGCCATCTGACCCTCGCAGCCACGGCTGCAGATGCCAAGCTGCACGGCGCCTCCCCGCTCCAGTTGGAGCACATGAAGCTGCACGCCGCTGTCGGCCACCTGGCCGCCGAACTAGGTGACGGCTTCACCTACCGCACCAACTTGCGCCTCGGCCCAGACCTGGAAGGCATGGAGCTGTTCGCAACCATCGAAGCACGCACCCTCGGCGACGAGGGACAACGCTGGACCGGCTACGGCGGGTCAGCTGAGCGCGTGATCGCATCCCTGCGCCGCGACATGGAGCAGCACGGCAAGGCCCTCGAAAAGCGGCCCCCTCGACGCCTGCGTAGCTCCAACCCGCTCCGCATGCTGCCGAGGGAGCGTCGCGCATGAGCCATCAACACGACAACCAGCAGCGCCTCAACCTCCTTGCCCAGCCCCGCCCCATGACGGTGGACATGCTCTTCCGCATGTTCGGGACGGTGCTGATCCCGCTGGAGGACGTGCGCGCCAAGATGTTCCGCAACCTCAACGAAAAGCGCTTTCGCCTCACGGTAGGCACGCGCCGACTGCCCATCCCCGTCACCACCGTGGATGGCAGCAGCAAGGCGCTGCCCTTTATCGAGATCCACCAGCTCGCCGCCTACATCGAGCACCGCGCCACCCTCGCAGACGAGGACCTGGTGCGCCTGCTCAATAGCTCGGAAGTGCCGGAACTGGAAGCCGAGGAAGACTGATCCACCCACCGCTGCCACCACCAGCGGAACACCACACCAAGGAGCACACCATGGACCGCAACACCCACCCCACCCAAAAAAGCTGGCTCGTCCACGGCCCCCAGGGCTGCGGCAAGACTACCCATGCCCGCGCCATCGCTGACGCCATGGGCCTCAAGCACGTGTTCGACGGCTGGGAGCCGGGCATGCGAGCACCCGCCACCGATCACCTGGTGCTCACCAACGCAGAGCCACCCTTCGATCCGTTCGTGCGCCGCGTCCTGACCTTCGATCAGGCCCTGGCCCGCGCCGACACCACCATCACCCTCTGCCGCGAGTGCCGCGTCACGCGCGCCGTGGACAACGGCACCCGCCTCTGCGTCGACCACCAGTTCATGTCGGACACCTATGAGCGCTACGACGCCCTGAAAGCCGAAGGTCACCAGGATTTCCAAGCGGCCGTTATGGCCGGTCTGGCCGACCCCGACTTCTGATCCCGTTGCGCGCCTGCCACCACCAGGCGCGTGGACTCACCACAAGGAGCACACCATGGAACTGACCACCCAACAGCTGATTTACGTCCTGTTCGCTCTCGGCCTGACCGCTGCTGCGCTGATCGGGCTTGCCTACTGCGCCGGGCTTCGCACCGGCTGCTCTGCCGGCGAGAAGCAAGGCCGCGAGGCCTCCGCCAAGTGCTGGCGGCCGATGCTCACCGACAGCCGCGGCGAACTGGCAGAGGCCCTGCAGCGCCTCGACGCCCGCGAGCGCGAGATCCGCGCCCTGCGGATCAACGTCGAGCAGGAGACCTCCGACCACCAAGCCTTTGAGCAGCAGCTGCAGCAGGAGCTGGCAGCAGCCCGCACCTTCGCCCTGACCTGGGATGACCAGCAGACCCTGATCAAGGCCGCTCGCCAGCTCGGTGTGGCTGCCCAGCAGTTCGCCCGCACGGGCAGCACCAAGGCCAATCACGCCGCCCTGCATCGTGATGCCCTCTCGGCCCTGGCCGCGAAGGTGCAGGCCGCCATCGACGGCGGCCACGTCCACCCGGACACCGAGCTGATCGAGTGGCTGGACCGCGCGGCCTCCGTCTACGGCCACGGCGAGGAGTACGTGCAAATGAACTTCCAGCTTGCTGCAGATCCGACTGGCTACAACCACATCCGCGACGTGCTCAAGCTGGCCAAGCAGCAAGACGAGGAGATCGATCAGAACCACGCCGCCACCCTGCAGGAGGCCGCAGCATGACCTGGATACTCACCCGCAGCGGCAAGCGCTTCGACCTGCAGGAACCCTCGGCCAAGATGGTCGACGGCGCCGACATCGCCTACGCGCTCGGCCAGCTCTGCCGTTTCAACGGCCACACCGGCGCTTTCTACAGCGTTGCCCAGCACTCCATCATTGTCGCGGACCTGGTGCCGGCCGAGCACCAGCTGCAGGCCCTGCTCCACGACGCGGCCGAGGCCTACGTGGGCGACATGGCCAGCCCGCTGAAGAAGATGCTGCCGGAGTTCCGCCAGATCGAGCTGCGGATCTGGCACGCCATCTGCGCCCACTTCCACATCGAGCCCGAGCTGCCGGCCTGCGTCCACGACGCCGACCTGATCGCCCTGGCGACCGAACGCCGCGACCTGATGCCACCCCACCGTGACGCCTGGGAATGCCTCGCCGGCACCCAGCCCATCGCCGCCAGGATCACGCCCTGGAACGCGGCCGAGTCGACCACCCACTTCCACAACAGGCTGCTGGATCTGCTGGCAACCACCCACCGAGCGAGGGCTGCAGCATGACCGGAATCAACCTCAAGCCCTGCCCCTGCTGCGGCAGCACGGCCGCCTTCAACAACGACGGCGAAGGCGCCAACTGGATCGAATGCACCAAGGAAACGTGCGGCCTGTCCACCATGCAGGCCTACAGCCTGATGGATAGCTGCTATCCCCGACTGGCTCAGGCGTGGAACAGCCGCGCCCGCCCCCTGACCACTAGCACACCCTTCCTCGTCGGGATTCAGCGGCAGGACGGAACGCCCTACATCGACGATCTGTGCGTCTCCAGCTCCTTCGCGGAAATGGAAGCCCTAGCCGAGGATCTGAACCGCGAGTCTGCGCTGGGCGGCGGGACCTTCGACCACTACGCGGCCGTCCCCCTCTACCCGGGCAACGATCCATTCCTGGTGGCCGCCCGAGTGGGCATCAGCCAAGCCGCTGAGGACGTACTGATCGAGCGCCGCCGCCAAGGGACGGACGAAGGCTGGACGCCGGATCACGACGACGCCCAGGTATCGCACGAACTCGCCGAGGCAGCGGCCGGCTATGCCATCGCCTCGACAGGCAAGCCATTCGAGCTGTTCGAGACGGTTTGGCCATGGGAGCCCCACTGGTTCAGACCAAGCGAGCCACGCCGGATGCTGGTCAAAGCCGGCGCCCTGATCGTGGCCGAGATCGAGCGCCTGGACCGCGCCACTGCCAGAACCACTCCGATCTCACCGCTATTCGTCACCGGCCACACCGACTACCTGCCAGCAGAGGCGACAGACCGGCGCTTTACGGTGGTCACGCCGGAAGCGGCCGATGTCCTTTCGATCCAAACCGCGACCATCCCCAGCAACATGCTGAACGCGATCAACAATCGCATGAATGGCGGTAACTGCCCCACCGCTGGCTGCCTCGGCGAGTGCCCGATCATCACCAGGATTCAGCCGGATCTGTTCGAGGCTGTGCTGTACATCTGGGATGCCGCCTTCAACGACTCTGCCGCCGTCGCCGGCTGGTTCCGCGAGCTTGGCGCCGACGACGTCACGGTTTCCCTGACGCTGTACAGCGATGCGAACGGGGACCGCGACGGCCAGACCTTCGAGGGAAGCCGCGAGTGGTCCGTGATTTTCTCGATGGCCCAAGCGGCCAGCGAACCCACCCCCCTGCCCGGCTCGCCCGAAGGGCACCCCACCGAAGGCGCGGAGGTGCAGCCGTGACCCTCGCCACCCACCGCACTCAAGCCCCGGCCGCGCGAAAGCGCGGCGGCGGCCTCGCTCACATACCCCAGGACTGCGCCGTGGCCATCGGCCGCCAGCAGACGCCCAAGGGTGGCGAGATAAACAGCCTCTGCCGCGCAGCGGCAGGCATCATCCCTACCCTATCCAGCGCCCGCGCAGGAGTTGTACACCCCACGACAGGCGTGCGCCGTGCCGCGCAAATGGGGACAACGCTCCGCTTCCCGCCCCGCCCGCACGCGCAGCCTGTTAAGGGGTATACGCACCTGCAGGAGAAGGCCAACCAGGCCGGCGGGGGTGCTGCATGACCAGCCTCAACAACCGCGCGCCGTCGACCTTCCGAACCCAATACGGCCTTCCTTTGGACGAAGCCGACGATGCCATCGTAGTGGACCTGTTTGCCGGCGGCGGTGGAGCCAGCACTGGCCTGGAAATCGGCCTCGGGCGCCAGGTAGCCATCGCCATCAACCACAACCCGGCGGCGATCAGCATGCACACCGCCAACCACCAGCACACCACCCACTACCAGACCGATGTCTGGGGCGTAGACCCGCTGGAGAGCACTGGCGGCAAGACAGTCGGCTGGCTGCACGCATCGCCGGACTGTCGGCACCATAGCCAGGCGGCCGGCGGCCAGCCGCGCAAGAAGGAGATCCGCGACCTGTCCTGGGTGGTGGTGAAGTGGGCCGGCAAGCTGCGGCGCCAGAGCAAAGGACCATGGGTGATCAGCCTGGAGAACGTGAAGCAGATCCTCCAGTGGGGTCCGCTGATCGCCAAGCGCTGCAAGGTCACCGGCCGCGTGGTGAAGCTGGACGGCGCCGTGGCGGCGCCGGGCGAGCGCGTACCGCGCCATGAGCAGTTCCTGGTGCCGAACCCGAAGCACAAGGGCCGTACTTGGCACCACTTCGTCCAGACCTTGCGCGGCCTGGGCTACCACGTCGAGTGGTGGGTTGAGCGCAACTGCGACTACAGCGACCCCACCAGCCGCCAGCGGCTGTACATGGTGGCCACCGCCGACGGCTACGAGCCGGCGGCGCCAGTGAAGACCCACGCGGCCAAGCCCGCCAAGGGCCAGAAGCCGCACCGCACTGCGGCGGAGTGCATCGACTGGAGCGACCTGGGCCAGTCCATCCGCAACCGGAAGCGCGCCCTGGCCGACGCGACCATGCGCCGGATCGCCCTCGGCATCGAGCGGGAAGTGAAACAGCGTGCGCAGCCCTTCATCGTGCCCATCGCCAACTGGTCGCGCGAAGCGGTCAACCCGGTTCACCAGCCGCTGAACACCATCACCGCCTGGCCGAAGGGTGGCTCGTTCGCGCTGGCCTCCCCAACGCTGATACAGGTTGGCTACGGCGAACGGGAAGGCCAGGAGCCGCGAGTGCCTGGGCTGGACAAACCGCTGGGCACGGTGGTCGCTGGAGGCGGCAAGCACGCGCTTGCCACTGCCTTCCTGGCCCAGGCCAACGGTGGCTACAACACCACCCACAGCCGCCCGTCCGACGTGCCGATCAGCACCATCACCAACAAGGGCAGCCAGCAGCAGCTGGTGAGCGCCAACCTGGTGACCCTGCGCAAGGGTTCGCACGGAGCCCCGGTGGACGCCCCGCTGGGCACCCAGACCGGCGCCGACCACCACGGTCTGGTCGCGGCGCACTTGCTGCACCTGCGCGGCAACTGTGACGCGCGCGGCGCCGACGAACCCCTGCAAACCATCAGCGCTGGCGGTCAGCACCACGGCCTGGTCACCGCGGAGATGGCAGGCGCCAGCCTGACGCCAGAGCAGATGGATGGCGCCATGTGGGTCGCTGCGTTCCTCATGAAGTACCACGGCACTGGGGAGAACATCAGGCCGCTGGACGAGCCGGTCAGCACCGTGACCACCAAGGACCGCCTGGCCCTGGTCACTGTGTGGATCAGCGGCGACCCCTACGTGATCGTAGATATCCGGCTGCGCATGTTGAAGCCGCGAGAGCTGTACCGCGCCCAGGGCTTCCCCGACAGCTACATCATCGACCAGGGCCATGACGGCCGCCGGTTCACCCTGTCGGAGCAGGTGCACATGTGCGGCAACAGTGTCAGCCCCGGAACCATGGCAGCGATCGCACGCGCCAATGATCCCTGGCAAGCGCGTCAGATTAGGAGACTTGCAGCATGAAGAACGCTATCCCTAACCCCCCGCTGCAGGCCTCGCGCATCACCGCCAACGCCAGCACGGGCTTCAAGGTGACCACCGCCGACGGGCGCCCTGCCCGCCTGGCCGTGGTGGACGACGAAGGCAACGTGATCGAGGCTGGCCAGGATCTCGCCTGGGCAGCCTGGCGCGTGTGCGTCGAGGTGCAGGAGAACTTCTGGGAGGGTATGGGCTGGCTGGAGGTTCACACCAGCCCGCCCGGCGACCCCGTACTGGTCGAAAGGCTCATGGGCAAAGCTGCCTGATCACCCCCGGCGGGCGCGGCCACGGCTCTCGACCCAATGGCCCGTCCGCCGATTCACCTCCAGATACACCTGCCTCCCCGTCCGCGACACCAGCACCAGGTTAAGCACCTTGGATGCCGGGTCCGGCACCACGCCCCGCATGTAGACCGTTATCCGGCTGAAGGTGTCCAGCATCAGCTGCCGCACCTTCTCACGGGCAGGGCTGTAGATGTCCTCCACCTCCACCGCAAGCTGTCGCCACAACTCGGCGCGGGCCGGCGACTGCCGGGGCGCCGACCCGGCCAGCTCGTGCTCGATGCGCTCAGCATCGTGCTGCAGCTGCTGCAGCTCGCCCTCCAGCTCGCGCGCCTTCCTGACGAATGCCAGCGGCGCGGCGCCCTGGTCATCGGCCAGCAGCGCCTCGGTCACCCGGGAAAGCTGCCGCTCCACCTCAGCCTGCCGGCGGCGAAGATCCTGGAGGCGGCGGCGCGGACCCGCGTCATCATCTGCAGGAGCCAATATCCGGTCGAGGTTCAGTTGGTCGGAGCAGAAGGTCATGACCGCCTTCTCGACTGGAACCACGCTGCAGCTGGCCGACTTGCAGCCCTGGCGGTTGCTGTAGGACGTGCAGTGCAGCCGGCGATGGCCATCGTTCAGCGTGCCATCCTCGCGCGCTCGGCTGACCAGGTTCTGCGCCACCACGGCCGTGCCGCAGTAGCCGCACCAGGTGATCCCGATCCCCGTCACGAGGCCCACGATATCGCTAGCACCCCGCCGCCCGTGACGCGTCTCGGTCGAGCCCTGCAGGTCCTGGTACTCCTCATCGGTGAGCAGCGGCGGATAGTAGCCCTCCAGCAGGTAGTCCTCTCCGTCAACGCTGATCCGCTTCGCACCCCGCAGCGCCGGCAGCTTCACCAGGCGGTATAGCTGCTGCCCCGCCAGCCCCCACTCGGTCAGGGCATAGCCTTTCTCGGCCAGCTTGCGCACCGCCCGGGTGGCGCCCTCGCCCTGCTTGTACAGCTCCAGGGCGTAGCGCACCGCCTCCACCCGCTCAGGGATCTGCTGCCAGACTGACGCCTCGCCGTCCCAGCGCAACCACTGCGGATCTCGTCCGTTGCGGATCAGGCCCCGGTAGGTGCCGGCCTGCCAGCCCTCGCACTGACGTCGGATGGCCGCCTTGACCCGCTTCGACTTGGTGTCGGACTCCTCGTGCGCCCGGATCATCACCAGGAGCGAGTAAACCAAGTCCATGGGCTGCGCCTTCAGGCCGGCGCGGTTGTACTCCCGGCCGTCGCTCGCGGTCACCACGGTGATACCGGCATTGATGATCTGGGCGAGCTGAGCCTGCGCCTGGATGGGCTCGGCACGACTCAACCGGTCCAGCCCCTCGACGATCAGCACCGAGCCAGCAGGGATGCGACCCTCGTCAACCGCCTGCAGGAAAGCCCCGAGGGCGCCCTGCTTGACGTGCTGCTGGTGGTAGGCCGACAGACCCTCGTCCCGCAGGGAAAGGGTCTGATCGAGCACCAGGCCGCGCTCAGCCGCCCACTTCTGTGCGTACTGCAACTGACGGTCGGCGCTGCTCCCGGTCGCCTGCTTAGGGTCAGAGAACCGCAGATAGCTGTATACTCGCGCGTTTATTTTTCACCCCCCGTGATTCGCCATGACCGCCAAAGCAGAAAAGAAAGTTCCTAGTGTAGGGTTTATTTCCTTAGGGTGCCCGAAGGCCACCGTCGACTCCGAACGCATCCTTACCCAGCTGCGCATGGAAGGCTACGAAATCGTACCGACCTACCAGGATGCCGACGTGGTCGTGGTCAACACCTGCGGTTTCATCGACAGCGCCAAGGCCGAGTCCCTCGACGCCATCGGTGAAGCCATCGCCGAGAACGGCAAGGTGATCGTCACCGGTTGCATGGGCGTTTCCGAAGATTCCATCCGCGACGTACACCCGAGCGTGCTGGCCGTGACCGGTCCGCAGCAGTACGAGCAGGTGGTGAACGCCGTTCACGAAGTCATTCCTCCCAAGGCCGACCACGATCCCTTCGTTGACCTGGTACCGCCGCAGGGCATCAAACTGACCCCGCGTCACTACGCCTACCTGAAGATTTCCGAAGGCTGCAACCACAGCTGCAGCTTCTGCATCATTCCCTCCATGCGCGGCAAGCTGGTCAGCCGCCCGGTGGGCGACGTGCTCTCCGAGGCCGAGCGCCTGGTCAAGGCCGGCGTGAAGGAGCTGCTGGTGATCTCCCAGGACACCAGCGCCTACGGCGTCGACCTCAAGTACAAGCTCGACTTCTGGAACGGCCAGCCGGTGAAGACCCGCATGCTGGAACTGTGCGAAGCCCTGTCCGCCATGGGCGTGTGGGTGCGCCTGCACTACGTCTACCCGTACCCCAACGTGGACGACGTGATCCCGCTGATGGCTGAAGGCAAGCTGCTGCCCTACCTGGACATCCCCTTCCAGCACGCCAGCCCGAAAGTGCTCAAGTCCATGAAGCGCCCGGCCTTCGAGGACAAGACCCTGGCCCGCATCAAGAAGTGGCGCGAGATCTGCCCGGACCTGACCATCCGCTCCACCTTCATCGTCGGTTTCCCCGGCGAGACCGAGGAAGACTTCCAGTACCTGCTGGACTGGCTGACCGAAGCCCAGCTCGACCGCGTCGGCTGCTTCCAGTACTCCCCGGTGGAAGGCGCCCCGGCCAACGACCTGGGCCTGGAACTGGTGCCGGACGACGTGAAGCAGGACCGCTGGGAGCGCTTCATGGCCCACCAGCAGGCCATCTCCACCGCCCGCCTGCAGCTGAAGATCGGCCGCGAAATGGACGTGCTGATCGACGAAGTGGACGACGAAGGTGCCGTGGCCCGTTCCTGGGCGGACGCGCCGGAAATCGACGGCAGCGTGTTCATCGAGTCCACCAGCGTGAAGCCGGGCGACAAGGTGCGCGTACGCATCGTCGATGCCGACGAGTACGACATGTGGGCCGAACTGGTCTGAGTCGATAGTTGGATGAAAGAGCCCCGCTGATGCGGGGCTTTTTCTTTTGGGCACACTCATGCGCCCTCTTGGTCGTAGGATGTGGTGGAGCGCAGCGATACCCATCAATAGAGCCCCGCCATGCTCAAGGTCTTCTACGACGGCGCCTGCCCGCGCTGCATCGCCGACCGCCGCTGGTACGAATCCTTCCCCCGCGCCGCCGAGGGCGTGGAATGGATCGACATCACCGGCCGTGACGCCGAGTTGCGCGCCCTGGGCATTGACCCCTACCTGGCACTAACCGAACTCCACGTCCAGGACGAAGCCGGCCGCATCCATCGCGAACTGGACGCCTACATCCTCCTGTTCGCGCGGGTCCCCAGGATGGCACCGCTGGCCTGGGCGATCGGGCTGCCGCTGATCAGGCCACTTCTGTCACTGGTCTACCGCCGCTGGGTTCTGCGCCGTTTGAGGCGGGACGGCAGGCTCTAGAGGCTGCGTCTAGACTCGCAGCATCCATGGCCCAAGCGGAATCACAACAATGACCGACCAGAACCGCCAGGTAACCCTCTACCACTGCCCTTACACCCGCTCCACCGGCGCCCTGACGCTGCTGGAAGAGCTCGGCGCGGACTTCAAGCTGCATGTGATGAACATGAAGCTCGGCGAGCAGCGCAAACCCGAGTTCCTCGCCATCAACCCCATGGGCAAGGTCCCCACCATCACCCACGGCGACGCGGTGGTCACCGAGCAGGTATCGGTCTACCTCTACCTCGCCGATCTCTACCCCGAGGCCAAACTGGCACCGCCCCTGGGCGACCCGTTGCGCGGCCCCTACCTGCGGTGGATGGTGTTCTACGGCTCCTGTTTCGAACCGGCCGTGGTGGACCGGGTACAGAATCGCGAGCCGATTCCGGAAGCGCGCTCGCCCTATGGCGATTTCGACAGCGTGATGAAGACCCTGGTTGGCCAGCTCAAGCAAGGGCCCTGGCTGCTCGGCGAACAGTTCACCGCCGCCGACGTGCTCTGGGGCAGCGCGCTGAACTGGACGACCCAGTTCGGGCTGATCCCGGAAGTGCCGGCCATCAAGGCATACATCGCCCGTTTCATCGAACGCCCTGCCTACACCCGTGCCCTGGCCAAAGACGCCGAGCTGGCCGCCGCCCAGGCTGCCCCCGCCTGACAATGCCAGTGCATTCCGCACCTCGATAATGCCCCCGCCCCGGCCACCCCGGGGCTAGGGTATGGGCCTTTCCCGGCACAGTCGCGAGGTTCGCCATGCATCCTTATTTCAGCCTTCAGGGCCGCACCGCCCTGGTCACCGGTGGTACCCGTGGAATCGGTCGGATGATCGCCCAGGGCTTCCTCGAAGCCGGTGCGCGCGTCTTCATCTGCGCCCGTGATGCCGAGGCCTGCCACGAAACCGCTGTCGAGCTCTCCGCCTTTGGCGAATGCCATGGCCTTGCCGCGGACCTCTCCAGCGAAGAAGGCGCCAAGGCGCTGGCCGAAGCGCTGGCGCAGCGCATCGAACGGCTGGACATCCTGGTGAACAATGCCGGCACCACCTGGGGCGCCCCGCTGGAAAGCTATCCGGTGAAGGGCTGGGAAAAGGTCATGCAGCTCAACGTCACCTCGGTGTTCAGCTGCATCCAGCAACTGCTGCCGCTGCTGCGCAAGGCCGGCAGCGAAGCCAGCCCGGCGCGGGTGATCAACATCGGCTCGGTCGCCGGGATCACCTCCCATGGCGAAGAGGCCTACGCCTACGGGCCGAGCAAGGCGGCGCTGCACCAGCTCTCAAGGATGCTGGCGCGGGAACTGGTGGCCGAGCACATCAATGTCAACGTGATAGCCCCCGGGCGCTTCCCCAGCAAGATGACCCGCTTCATCGCCAATGACCCTGAGGCCATGGCCCGCGACACCGCACTGATCCCGATGAAGCGCTGGGGGCGGGGCGAAGAAATGACCGCACTGGCCATCAGCCTCGCCAGCACGGCGGGGGCTTACATGACCGGCAACGTCATCCCCATCGACGGTGGTTTCCACCTGTAACCGGTCTATTGCGCGGCGCCCGGCGCGGCGCTAGGGTAGCCGCGCACTTCAGCGGAAATACCCCATGCGCTTCGCTCTCCTGACTCTATTGCTCACCCTTGCCGCCCCGAGCTTCGCTGCGCCGGCGCCCTTCTTCATCTGGCAGAGCAAGCAGGATGGCGCGCTGACCTGCGCCCAGACCACGCCTGGCGAAGGCTGGCAGCGCCTGGGTGGGCCCTTCCGCGATGCCGGCTGCCGCGTGCCCTACTGACATGCAGCACAGCATTTCCCCGGTCGGTTACGTCCGCTCCTGCTTCAAGGAAAAATTTGCCATTCCCCGCCAGCCTCACCTGGCGCCAGCTGCCCGGGGCGTGCTGGAACTGGTGCCACCGTTCGATACCGGCGATGCCGTCGCAGGGCTGGAACAGGTCAGCCATGTCTGGCTGCTGTTCCTGTTCCACCAGGCCCTGGAAGACAAGCCGCGACTGAAAGTGCGCCCGCCGCGCCTGGGCGGCAACCAGTCCATTGGCGTCTTCGCCAGCCGCTCCACCCACCGCCCCAACGGCATTGGCCAGTCGGTGGTGAAACTGGAGAAGGTCGAAGCCGGTCGTCTCTGGCTGTCCGGCATCGACCTGCTGGACGGCACGCCGGTCGTGGATATCAAACCTTACGTGCCCTACGCCGACCGTCAGGAAGGCGCGCTCAACGCCATCGCCGACGCGGCGCCGGAACTGATTCCGGTGGAATGGGAGCCAAGCGCCCTGCTCCAGGCCCGCGAACACGGCCAGCGCCTGGGCGAACCCCTGGCCGAGCTGGTGGAGCAGTGCCTGGCCCAGGACCCGCGTCCGGCCTACCAGAAGCCCGAGCCCGAACGCCGCTACGGCGCCCGCCTGTGGGACGTGGACGTGCGCTGGCATTACCCCGAACCGGGGCGGATTCGCGTGCTGGAGATTGCGCGGGGCTGATTTTTTCGGGGCAGCGCCAACCGTCGCAGTTGGCGCATGGCCCAACGTGTAGGAGCGAGCTTGCTCGCGAAAAGATCCTGCTCTAGCTGTTCGCGAGCAAGCTCGCTCCTACAAAAAGAGGCGCTATTCAGCGGGCCGGGTTGAGCACCAGGGAATCGGCTTCGATGCAGTCCTGCTCCATGATCAGCGGGTCCACCAACGGGCGGCTGGCGAGGAAATGCGGCGTCCGCATGTGCGCCTCGAAGGCGGCTTCGTCGGTGTAGACCTCATAGAGCCAGACCAGATCGGGATCGCTGCGATCCCGCAGTACATCGAACACCAGGCAACCGGGTTCGTCGCGCACCGATGCAGCGGCGTTGACGCGCATGGCGTCCATGAAAGCGTCCAGGCTGCCGGGACGCAGGCGGGTCTTGAGGAGAAGGCAGTACACGTTGAACTCCGTTTTGTCTTATATTTCTCAAAAATTGTATACAAAAACGGAGACAAAGAAATGCCCACTCGCCCGAGCCGCCTCAACGGCCTGCGCCATATCGCCATCGTCGTGCCCAACCTGGAGGAGTGCGAACGCTTCTACGTGGACGTGCTGGGCATGGAAGTCCTCAACCGCGCCAACGAGGACCTCGTCTACCTCACCTGCGGCAACGACAACCTGTCCCTCGGCCGCGCCTTCGCATCCGCTAGCGGCGTGCAGGCGGTGGACCATTACGGCTTCGTGGTGGACAGCCTGGAAGAGCTGGAAGCCTGGTACCAGTACCTCAAGGCCAAGGGCGTGACCATGCTCGACCGCCCCTTCGCCCATGGCGACGGCGCCCACAGCTTCCACGTGCTGGACCCAGCCGGGAACAAGATCCAGCCGATCTACCACCCGGCCATCTCCGGACAGCGTTTCAGCTCCCCGGTCTGATCCCCGGAAACGACAAAGCCCGCCAATTGGCGGGCTTTGCTGTGTAACGATGGCGCTTACTTCTCGACGAAGGCGCGCTCGATCAGGTAGTCGCCCGGCTCACGCATACGCGGGGAGATCTTCAGGCCGAAGCTGTCGAGAACCTCGCTGGTCTCGTCGAGCATGCTCGGGCTGCCACAGATCATGGCACGGTCGTCCTGCGGGTTGATCGGCGGCAGGCCGATGTCTTCGAACAGCTTGCCGCTGCGCATCAGGTCGGTCAGGCGGCCCTGGTTCTCGAACGGCTCGCGGGTCACGGTGGGGTAGTAAATCAGCTTGTCCTTGACGGCTTCGCCGAAGAATTCGTTCTGCGGCAGATGCTCGGTGATGAACTCGCGGTAGGCGACTTCGTTCACGTAACGCACGCCGTGGACCAGGATCACCTTCTCGAAGCGCTCGTAGGTTTCCGGGTCCTGGATCACGCTCATGAAGGGCGCGAGGCCGGTGCCGGTGCTCAGCAGGTACAGGTGCTTGCCCGGGTTCAGGTCGTCGAGCACCAGCGTGCCGGTGGGCTTCTTGCTGATGATGATCTCGTCGCCTTCCTTCAGGTGCTGCAGCTGGGAGGTCAGCGGACCATCCGGCACCTTGATGCTGAAGAACTCCAGATGCTCTTCCCAGTTCGGGCTGGCGATGGAATAGGCGCGCATCAGCGGACGACCGCTGGCCTGTTGCAGGCCGATCATGACGAACTGGCCATTCTCGAAGCGCAGGCCCGGATCACGGGTGCACTTGAAGCTGAACAGCGTGTCGTTCCAGTGATGAACGCTGAGAATGCGCTCCGAGTTCATGTTGCTCATTTACGGGGCTCCGAAAATTTGAAGTCGCCAGCGCCGCTCAGGAGGGGGCGCGATTGCGCGACATTGTAATGACCACCACAATATCTGTTAACTGAATTATCAAGATATAGGTTATCGGTTATATAGATATGCGATTTACTCTCCGTCAGCTCCAGGTATTCGTCGCCGTCGCCCAGCAGGAGAGCGTTTCCCGCGCTGCCCAGCAGCTTTCCCTGTCGCAGTCGGCCGCCAGCACTTCCGTAACGGAGCTGGAGCGGCAGTCGGGGTGCCAGCTGTTCGATCGCGCCGGCAAGCGCCTCAGCCTCAATGCCCTGGGCCGGCAGTTGCTGCCCCAGGCGGTGGCCCTGCTGGACCAGGCCCGCGAGATCGAGGATCTGCTCAATGGCAAGACGGGCTTCGGCTCCCTTGATGTCGGCGCCACCCTCACGGTGGGCAACTACCTGGCCACCCTGCTGATCGGCTCCTTCATGCAGCGCCACCCGGAATGCCAGGTGAGCCTGCATGTGCAGAACACGGCGAATATCGTCCAGCAGATCGCCCTCTACGAGCTTGATCTGGGTCTAATCGAAGGCGACTGCCAGCACCCGGATATCGAAGTACTGCCCTGGGTGGAGGATGAGCTGGTGGTGTTCTGTGCGCCGCAGCACCCGCTGGCTGCCAAGGGTCAGGCGAGCCTGGCGGAGCTGAGTCGCGAAGCGTGGATTCTCCGGGAAAAGGGCTCGGGCACCCGCCTGACCTTCGACCAGGCCATGCGCCACCACCCTACCCCGCTGAACGTCCGCCTGGAGCTGGAGCACACCGAAGCGATCAAGCGCGCGGTGGAATCGGGCCTCGGCATCAGCTGCATCTCGCGGTTGGCCCTGCGCGATGCCTTCCGCCGCGGCAGCCTGGTGCCGGTGGAAACCCCGGGCATCGACCTGCGCCGGCAGTTCTATTTCATCTGGCACCGGCAGAAGTACCAGACGGCGGCCATGCGCGAGTTCCTCGATCAGTGCCGGGCACTGACCGCCGGGGTGACGCGCAGTGACGAGATCGTACTTCCGCCGATTGCCTGAGCATCAGCCCAGGAGAATGGTCGCCCAGACCGCAGTGATCAGGGTCAGCGCAGTGAATTGCGCGGCGCTGCCCATGTCCTTGGCGTTCTTCGAAAGGGGGTGGCGTTCGAGAGAAATGCGGTCGATGGCCGCTTCCACCGCCGAGTTCAGCAGCTCGACGATCAGCGCCAGCAGGCAGACGCCGATCATCAGCGCGCGTTCGCCACGGCTGACATCGAGGAAGAACGACAGCGGGATCAGGACCACGTTGAGCAGCACTAACTGACGGAAGGCGGCTTCGCCAGTGAAGGCGGCACGCAGCCCGTCAAGGGAATATCCAGCGGCGTTGAGAATACGTTTGAGGCCGGTCTGGCCTTTGAATGGCGACATAGGAAAAGGGGCTGTTGAGAGGAGCGCGCAGCCTAACGCAACGCGCTTCAAATTTGCGTGAAAGACCCGGCGTCAGGACGACGGAATCGATTCCATCTGTTGCAGCAGCAGCGCGGCCTGGGTGCGGGTACGCACGTTGAGCTTGCGGAAGATAGCGGTCACGTGGGCCTTCACCGTGGCTTCCGAAACATGCAGTTCGAAGGCGATCTGCTTGTTGAGCAGGCCCTCGCAGACCATGGTCAGCACGCGGAATTGCTGGGGCGTCAGGCTTGCGAGGCCCTCGCTGGCAGCCTTGGCCTCATCGGACAGGGCCTGTGCTTCTTCAAGCTGCGGAGGCCACCAGACATCGCCATCGAGCACCGCGCGCACCGCGTTCTGGATGACTTCCAGCGGGCTGGACTTGGGAATGAAACCGCTGGCACCGAACTCACGGGAACGAGCGACTACCGACGCTTCTTCCTGGGCGGAGATCATCACCACAGGGATCTGCGGATACTGACCGCGCAGCAGCACCAGGCCGGAGAAGCCGTAGGCTCCGGGCATGTTCAGGTCGAGCAGGACCAGGTCCCAGTCGGCACGCTCGGCCAGGCGGGTCTCGAGCTCGGCGATGCTCGCCGCTTCCACCAGCCGCGCATCAGGCCCCAGGCCCAGTGTCAGGGCTTGCTGCAGGGCGCTGCGGAACAGCGGGTGGTCATCGGCGATGAGAATTTCGTATGAGGCCATGGGCATGTCCTTTTTGTAATGGGCCCAGACACGCCTCTCCGGGGGTGTGGAAAGGCATTTCGGCACGACGGGATACGCTGGCCAGGCCCGAAGCTTGATACGGGCAGGCCGTAAAGCGGCGCCCAGAATGCCGAGCCGGGGCGGGGTGGTCAAGTCGAACGCTTTACGGCAAAGTTCTCGGCTTTTCCCGCCGAGAAATGCCATGCGAAGCCAAGCTCTGCGCGCCGATATCCTGATGCTGATCACCGCCGCCATCTGGGGCGCGGCCTTCGTCGCCCAGCGGCTGGGCATGGATGCTGTCGGCCCCTTCCTCTATACCGGCCTGCGCTTCAGCCTTGGCGCCCTCATCCTGCTGCCGCTGTTGCTGATCCTGCCCAAGCCGGCAGTGAAGCAGCCCCTGAACCGGGGCATGCTGTTGGGCGGGCTGCTCATGGGCCTGGCCCTGTCGCTGGGGATCAACCTGCAGCAGGTGGGCCTGCTGTTCACCACCGTCACCAACTCCGGCTTCATCACCGGCCTGTACGTCATCATAGTGCCGCTGCTTGGCCTCTTCCTCGGCCATCGCACTGGCACGGGCACCTGGCTTGGCGCCTGCCTGGCGGTGGTGGGCATGTTCCTGCTCAGCGTCGGTGAAGGTTTCCACGTCGCGTCCGGCGACTGGCTGCAACTGGCCGGCGCCTGCGTCTGGGGCGTGCACGTGCTGCTGGTGGGCTACTTCGCCAGCCGCTATGACCCGATCCGCCTGTCCATTCTGCAGTTCGCCGTCTGCGCGGTGGTCAGCCTGGTGCTGGCAGTGGTGTTCGAGGAAATCAAATTCGACGCCATCATCCAGGCCGGTCCGGCCATCCTCTACGGCGGCGTCATTGCCGTCGCCATTGGCTACACCTTGCAGGTGGTGGCGCAGCGTCACGCCATCGCCTCCCACGCAGCCATCATCCTCTCGCTGGAGGCGGTATTCGCCGCCATCGCCGGTGCCTTGCTGCTGGATGAGTCCCTGCACGCGCGTGGCTACATGGGCTGCGCCCTGATGTTCGTGGGCATGCTGGTGGCCCAGCTCTGGCCGCAGAAACAGGAGCCACAGGCGGCACCGGCCAAGGCCGAAGCCTGATCAGAGATAGCTGCTGAGCACCTGGTGCGCCGGGCTTGCCTCGTCCAGAGGCAGGGCCCGCTTGGCCCCCAGGTAGCGTTCGGTGAACACATCCAAGTAGGCGTTCAGCGCACCGCCAGCCTCTTCGTCACCCGCCAGCTCCAGGCACAGCGCGCCGACTTCCGCCGTGCACAGGTGCTCTTCGTTCTTCCGGCGACGCAGCTGATAGCGGGAAATCTGCTCCGGCGTCAGGCTGAGTACTGGAAAACGGTCCAGATAGGGGCTCTTGCGGAACATCTTGCGCGCTTCGGTCCAGGTGGCATCGAGCAGGATGAACAGGGGCCGCTTGCCCTCCGCCACCTCGACGCTGTCCACCACGCGCTCAGGCGCCGAGTACTCACCAGGGAACACCAGATAAGGCTGCCACTGCGGGTCTTCGAGCAAGGTGAGCAGCGCCTCGTCCACCTCGGTACGCGACCAGCCAAACGCCCAGGTGTCGGGCACGAGGTCCGCGATCAACCAGCCGGTATTGCTCGGCTTCATTGGCTCGGAGTAGTACATCATCAGGCACACGCCGGAACGCACCGGGACCTTGGGCCGCCAGGCGCAGAAGCAGTAGTCGAAGGCGACCCGGCATTCCGGACAGCGCGGCGCACGCGATCCACGGGCGACAAAGGGACGGGTGCTGCGCGCAAGGCATTCGGCGCGCAGGCGGAAGACGGCGTGACTCATCGAAACGGGTTCCAATACAGCGGCTGGCCGCCCTGCGCAGGCCGAAAGGCAGCGGGCGGAATCGGGGTGGCAAGAAGGATCGCGCGATTCTACCAGAGACGCCGTGAGCTGATTTTTCACGCGACAAGCGCTGCCTGCGAACGCACAATTGCCGCGCTGGTCAAAGAGCTACTTTTCGTTAGGAGATTCACATGCTGCGCCTCACCGCCATCGCCGTCTGCGCGACCCTGCCCTTCTTCGCCCAGGCCGCATCGCTCAAGGACTACGAGCTCAGCAAGATGCTCGAGAAAGTCGCCAAGGAGAGCAGCGTAGGCACGCCTCGCGCAATCAACGAGGACATCCTCGACCAGGGCTACACGGTGGAAGGCAATGAGCTGGTGAATCACCTCAGCGTGCGCGAAACCCATGCGGCGCAGATGCGCGCCAACCCCGATGCCGTGCGCGCACAACTGGGCGCCAGCGTCTGCCGCAATACTGGCTACCGCCAACTGCTGGCCCGTGGCGCCGGTCTGCGCTACGAGTTCAGCGAGTACAAGACCAATCGCCCGGTGACGTCCGAGCGCTTCACTGCCCAGGATTGCGGCCTCAAGGCCAAGACCAACTGATCGACTTCGCGGCACTCCTGTCCGGGGAGCGCCGCCCTCTCCTTTCGCCCTGGAGTCCAGGGCCTACGCTCACTCCGCCATAATCCGGACACCTCGCTGCGGTTCATTCAGGCTGCGGCGTACTGGAAAAGATCCAGCCCCTGCCGCAAGCTGTAGTTGAGCGGCTCGACCGGGTCGCCCGGATTCCGGACTCGGCCCGTAGCGCTGCTCAGAGATGTTGATGAGCAAGGAGAACGCTATGCCCTATGATCCGGACGACTATCTCTCCCGGCACTTCCAGACCAGTGGAATCGACCTGACCCAGAAGGTCGACGAGCTGATCAACCTCACCGTTCCAAGTGGCAGCCCCAACCTCGCGCTCTATCGCGAGATGCTGATCACCGTGGTGCGCATGGCCCAGGCCGACCGCAATCGCTGGGACGCCAAGATCATGCTGCAGACCCTGCGTGAGATGGAGCACGCCTTCAGCGTGCTGGAGCAGTTCAAGCGGCGCCGCAAGGTTACGGTATTCGGCTCGGCCCGCACCCCCGAAGGTCACCCGATCTATACCCTGGCCCGCCAATTGGGAGCGGAACTCGCCAAGCGTGATCTGATGGTAATCACTGGCGCCGGTGGCGGCATCATGGCTGCCGCCCACGAAGGCGCCGGGCTGGAGAACAGCCTCGGCCTGAACATCACCCTGCCCTTCGAGCAGCATGCCAATACGACGGTGAATGGCACCGAGCACCTGCTGTCGTTCCACTTTTTCTTCGTGCGCAAGCTGTTCTTTGTGAAGGAAGCCGATGCACTGGTGCTCTGCCCGGGTGGTTTCGGCACACTGGACGAGGCGCTGGAAGTGCTGACCCTGATTCAGACCGGCAAGAGCCCGGTGGTGCCGGTGGTGTTGCTGGACGAACCTGACGGCAGCTACTGGGAAGACGCCATTGGCTTCCTCCACGAGCAACTGGAGCGCAACCGCTACATCCTGCCCAGCGACATGAACCTGATGCGTCTGGTGCGCAATGCCGACGAGGCGGCCGCTGAGATCGCCCAGTTCTATCGCAACTACCACTCCAGCCGTTGGTTGAAGAACAGCTTCGTGATTCGCATGAATCACTCCCTCAGCGAGAAGGCCCTTGGGCAAGTTCAGGAGCAGTTCGCCGACCTTTGCCTGGAAGGCGATTTCTGCCAGCAAGCCTACGTGGAGTCGGAGAAGGACGAACCGGAGTTCAGTGAGCTGATCCGCCTGGCGTTCCGATTCAACGGTCGCGACCACGGACGCCTGCGCGAACTCATCGACTTCATCAACCTGCCGCAACACTGGGCCGGCAAGGCCTGATTCGCCAGACGAACGCAGTCCCATCCAGCTATCAGCCATGCGCATCCGCGCATGGCTCAAGGCTGCACGCGTGATTATTCAGTCGTCGAGATTACCGCGCAGAAGACGGCTGATCATCTCCATGGAATAGCCACGGTAGGCGAGGAATCGGCCCTGCTGGGCACGCTCTCGGGCGTCCTGGGGTTGGCGATTGAATTTGCGGCGCCAAACCTCGCGCAACTGCTCGCCCCAGTCGATATCGGCCTCGCGCAGGGCCTGGTCGATATCACCTCGCGGCAAGCCACGCTGGGCCAGTTCTTCGCGGATACGCTGCGGACCATAGCCGCCACGGGCGCGGCTGGCGATGAAGCTTTCGAGATAGCGGGTTTCGGAGAGCAGGCCCTCTTCCGTCAAACGGTCGAGGGCACTGTCGATCAGCTCGGGAGGAGCGCCGCGCTGACGCAGCTTGCGCGTCAGCTCGACTCGCCCGTGTTCGCGCTGTGCCAACAGGTCCATGGCGGCCCGCCGCACGGCGGCGGGGCTGTCGAGCACGACGGGCATGGGAGGATCAGAGGTCTACGTCGGCCAGGTCGTCAGCAGTGGCAGCCGACTTGTTGTTGGCAGAGGAGTCGACCAGCAGCTTCTCGCGGATGATCTTCTCGATGGCGCTGCCAACTTCCGGGTTGTCTTCCAGGTACTTGGCGGCGTTGGCCTTACCTTGGCCGATCTTGTTGCCCTGGTAGCTGTACCAGGCGCCGGATTTCTCCACCAGGCCCAGTTGCACGCCCAGGTCGATGATCTCGCCAGTGCGGTAGATGCCCTTGCCGTACATGATCTGGAATTCGGCCTGACGGAACGGCGGGGCCACCTTGTTCTTCACCACCTTGACGCGGGTTTCGCTACCCACGACTTCCTCGCCTTCCTTCACCGCGCCGGTACGGCGGATGTCGAGACGCACGGAGGCGTAGAACTTCAGGGCGTTACCACCAGTGGTGGTTTCCGGGTTGCCGAACATCACGCCGATCTTCATACGGATCTGGTTGATGAAGATGACCAGGCAGTTGGCGTTCTTGATGTTGCCGGTGATCTTGCGCAGGGCCTGGGACATCAGGCGCGCCTGCAGACCGACGTGGGAGTCACCCATCTCGCCTTCGATTTCGGCCTTGGGTACCAGGGCGGCCACGGAGTCGACGATGATCACGTCAACGGCGTTGGAGCGCACCAGCATGTCGGTGATTTCCAGGGCCTGTTCGCCGGTGTCCGGCTGGGAAACCAGCAGGTCGTCGACATTCACACCGAGCTTGCCGGCGTAATCCGGATCCAGGGCGTGTTCGGCGTCGACGAAGGCGCAGGTAGCGCCCATTTTCTGGGCTTCAGCGATGACGGAGAGGGTCAGAGTGGTTTTACCGGAGGATTCTGGACCGTAGATTTCTACGATACGGCCCTTCGGCAGACCGCCAATACCAAGCGCGATATCCAGGCCCAGAGAACCGGTGGAAATGGCCGGGATGGCCTGGCGATCGTGGTCGCCCATGCGCATGACCGCGCCTTTGCCGAACTGCTTCTCGATCTGGCCCAGGGCAGCAGCCAAGGCGCGCTTCTTGTTCTCGTCCATTGAAGTCCTCACTAAACTCAAGAGGGCCTGGCGGCCACCAACAACTGTATAAGTAGACAGTATTATTCCATAGGGCAAGTCGCTCGCCTACCCCTGGACGGCTTTTTCTCCTGCAGCTAGTCGGATCAATCCCTGGAGCGCTTCCACTACCGTTTGCCGGCGCACAGACAGGCGATCACCCGGAAACTGGCGGCGTACGGCCTCTACTTCCTTCCCATTGCCCCAGGCCAGCCAGACGGTGCCAACAGGTTTTTCCGGGGAGCCACCATCGGGTCCGGCGACGCCGCTGACCGCCACGGCGAAACGTGCCCCACTGTGCAACTGGGCACCGCGCACCATCGCCTCGACCACTTCGCGGCTGACCGCCCCCACCAGCGGGAACAGCTCGGCCGGTACCGCCAGTTGCGCGGTCTTCTGCTCGTTTGAATAGGTGACGAAACCCGCCTCGAACCAGGCCGAACTGCCGGGAATACGGGTAATCGCCTCGGCAATTCCGCCACCGGTGCACGACTCGGCAGTGCTCACCGACTCGCCACGCGCCTTCAGTTCATTGCCCAGCCAGGCGGCAAGCGAAGTCAGTTCATCTTCGGTAACGGACATGTGCACTCCGGGGTTAAAGCGGGCCAACGGGATACCGTACACTAGCGCCTTTTGCATGCAAGGCCAGCCAATGAGTCAGAGTGATCTCAGCGAACACACACCCATGATGCAGCAGTACTGGAGGCTGAAGAATCAGCATCCGGACCAGCTGATGTTCTACCGCATGGGCGACTTCTACGAGATCTTCTACGAGGACGCCAAGAAGGCCGCCAAGCTTCTCGACATCACTCTGACCGCACGCGGCCAGTCGGCGGGCAAGTCGATTCCCATGGCCGGCATCCCCTTCCATGCAGTGGAAGGCTACTTGGCCAAGCTGGTAAAGCTCGGCGAATCCATCGTGATCTGTGAGCAGATCGGTGATCCGGCCACCAGCAAAGGGCCGGTAGAGCGGCAGGTCGTCCGCATCATCACCCCCGGTACCGTCAGCGACGAAGCCCTGCTGGACGAGCGCCGGGACAACCTGCTGGCCGCAGTGCTGGGTGACGAACGCCTGTTCGGCCTGGCAGTGCTGGACATCACCAGCGGCCGATTCAGCGTGCAGGAGATCAAGGGCTGGGAAAACCTGCTTGCCGAGCTGGAACGCCTCAATCCAGCCGAACTGCTGATCCCCGACGACTGGCCCCAGGGCCTACCCGCAGAGAAACGTCGTGGCGTACGCCGTCGCGCGCCATGGGATTTTGATCGCGATTCGGCGAAGAAGAGCCTCTGCCAGCAATTCGGCGTGCAGGACCTCAAGGGCTTCGGCTGCGAAACCCTGACCTTGGCCATCGGCTCCGCCGGCTGCCTCCTGGCCTACGCCAAGGAAACCCAGCGCACAGCCCTGCCCCACCTGCGCAGCCTGCGCCACGAGCGCATCGACGACACCGTCATCCTCGACGCCGCCAGCCGCCGCAACCTGGAACTGGACGTGAACCTGTCCGGCGGGCGCGACAACACCCTGCAATCGGTGATCGACCGCTGCCAAACCGCCATGGGCAGCCGCCTGCTAAGCCGCTGGCTGAACCGCCCGCTGCGTGACCGTGCCGTACTCGAGGCCCGTCAGGATGCCATCGACTGCCTGCTGGATCGCTATCGATTCGAAGGCCTGCAGCCGCAACTGAAGGAAATCGGCGACGTCGAGCGCATCCTCGCCCGCATCGGCTTGCGCAATGCCCGTCCGCGCGATCTCGCCCGTCTGCGTGACGCCTTGGCCGCCCTGCCGCAACTGCAAGGCGCGATGACCGAACTGGATGTGCCCCACCTGCAGGACCTGGCAGGCGGCATTCGTACCTATCCGGAGCTGGCCGACCTGCTGGCGCGCGCCATCATCGACAACCCGCCGGCGGTGATCCGCGACGGCGGCGTGATCAAGACCGGCTACGACCCAGAACTGGATGAGCTGCAGGCGCTCAGCGAGAACGCCGGCCAATACCTGATGGACCTGGAGACCCGGGAAAAGGCCCGCACTGGCCTTCCTAACCTCAAGGTCGGCTACAACCGCATCCACGGCTACTACATCGAACTGCCCCGCGTGCAGGCCGAACAAGCGCCGGCGGACTACATCCGTCGCCAGACCCTGAAAGGTGCTGAACGCTTCATCACACCAGAGCTGAAAGCTTTCGAAGACAAGGCGCTGTCCGCCAAGAGCCGCGCCCTGGCGCGGGAAAAGATGCTCTACGACGAGCTGCTCGAACTGCTGATCGAGCAACTGGCACCTCTGCAGGACACCGCAGCTGCCCTCGCCGAGCTGGACGTACTGAGCAACTTCGCCGAACGCGCGCTGAACCTCGACCTGAACCGCCCGCGCTTTGTCGACGAACCTTGCATGCGCATCAACCAGGGCCGACACCCGGTAGTGGAACAGGTACTGGACACGCCCTTCGTGGCTAACGATCTGAACCTGGACGACGCCACTCGCATGCTGATCATTACCGGCCCGAACATGGGCGGTAAGTCGACCTACATGCGCCAGACCGCACTCATTGTGCTGCTCGCCCACATCGGTTGCTTCGTACCGGCGGCCGGCTGCGAGCTGTCGCTGGTGGACCGCATCTTCACCCGCATCGGTTCCAGCGACGACTTGGCCGGCGGCCGCTCCACCTTCATGGTGGAAATGAGCGAAACCGCCAACATCCTGCATAACGCCAGCGCCAGCAGCCTGGTGCTGATGGACGAGGTGGGTCGCGGGACCAGTACCTTCGACGGCCTGTCACTGGCCTGGGCTGCGGCAGAGCATCTGGCCCGCCTGCGCGCCTTCACCCTGTTCGCCACCCACTACTTCGAGCTGACGGTTCTGCCGGAGAGCGAGCCCGTGGTCGCCAACGTCCACCTGAACGCAACCGAGCACAACGAGCGCATCGTGTTCCTGCACCACGTGTTGCCGGGTCCGGCGAGCCAGAGCTACGGCCTGGCGGTGGCGCAACTGGCGGGCGTTCCGGGTGGCGTGATCCAGCGTGCCCGCGAGCACCTGGCGCGCCTGGAAACCACCAGCCTGCCCCATGAAGCCCCACGCCAGAGCCCCGGACAACCGAGTTCGCCCATGCAGAGCGACCTCTTCGCCAGCCTTCCGCACCCGGTGCTGGACGATCTGGCGAAGGTCAAACCGGACGACCTGACCCCGAGGCAGGCACTGGAGCTGTTGTATACACTGAAGTCACGCCTCTAACCCCTGAACCGCACAAGCTGCTAGAATCCCGCGCGCTCTGGAAGACACCCGGGATTCAGCCTGCCCGGCGCCGTGAGTTCCAGAGCCGAGAAGCCGGACATAGAAGGCTTCCGAGCCGCCGCTTGAGGAGAAGAATAGAAATGACCTTCGTCGTCACCGACAACTGCATCAAATGCAAATACACCGACTGTGTGGAAGTCTGTCCGGTGGACTGCTTCTACGAAGGCCCGAACTTCCTGGTTATTCACCCGGATGAGTGCATCGACTGCGCACTGTGCGAGCCAGAATGCCCGGCGCAAGCCATCTTCTCCGAGGATGAAGTGCCTGAGGACATGCAGGAGTTCATCGAGCTGAACCGTGATCTGGCCGAAGTCTGGCCGAACATCACCGAGAAGAAAGATGCCCTGGCTGACGCCGAAGAATGGGACGGCGTCAAAGGCAAGCTGGAACATCTGGCGCGCTGATCCCGCTCAGCGTCCGAACGCAAAAAGGCCCGCATCTGCGGGCCTTTTGCTTTCCTGTGGACGAAAAAAGGGGCGGGGGATACCCGCCCACTCTTTTGTCCATATTCCCTGTAGTCCCTGCTCATCATCCTGATGAATCGCATCCGGCGATATCCTTGGTCGATATCCTTATCAACCCGCATACATCCTGTACGCAAGGGTGATATTAGCGATCCACGGGGACGGATCAAGTTGGCGAAACAGCGTCTCGACGCCTGAAAATGTCATAACGATAAAAATAAAATTCTTTAATATCAATAAGTTACAAATACTCTCAACATTAAACTCTCCATTGGCGAGCAGCAACTTCCTCAGATCACGTACATGGCGTGTAAGCAATGACTTACAAGGCGACGCTAAAAAATGGACGCGCATGATCCGCGATCGAAGCATCTTCGTCTGCATTGATACTTCGAGTTCGCAAGTGATCTCGTGAAAGCCGACATATGCGCACCGGGAAATGCCGGATGCCACAATGAAAAAGCCCGGCCAAGGCCGGGCTTTTTCGAATCTTTCACACGCTACTGGAACAGCGCATCACTGGACAGGCCATTCTTCTCCAGGATTTCCCGGAGACGCTTCAGCGCTTCGACCTGGATCTGCCGCACTCGCTCGCGGGTCAAGCCGATCTCCTGGCCCACTTCCTCAAGCGTACAGCTCTCGTGGCCACGCAGACCAAAACGACGCACCACAACCTCACGTTGCTTGTCGGTCAGTTCGGACAGCCACTGATCGATACTTTGCGAGAGATCGTCATCCTGCAACAGCTCGCACGGGTCGGTGGGACGATCGTCGGTCAGGGTGTCCAACAGGGTCTTGTCGGAGTCCGGGCCGAGGGACACATCCACCGAAGTCACCCGCTCGTTGAGACCGAGCATACGCTTGACCTCGTCCACCGGTTTTTCCAGCAGGTTGGCGATTTCTTCAGGCGAGGGCTCGTGATCCAGCTTGTGGGTCAACTCACGTGCAGCCCGCAGGTAGACGTTGAGTTCCTTGACCACATGGATCGGCAGGCGGATGGTCCGGGTCTGGTTCATGATGGCCCGTTCAATAGTCTGACGGATCCACCAAGTCGCGTAGGTAGAGAATCGGAAGCCCCGTTCTGGATCGAACTTTTCAACCGCGCGGATCAAGCCGAGGTTGCCCTCTTCGATCAGGTCGAGCAGCGACAGGCCGCGATTGACGTAGCGTCGCGCGATCTTCACCACAAGGCGGAGGTTGCTTTCGATCATGCGCTTGCGCCCGGCAGGATCACCGCGCTGCGCAAGGCGCGCGAAGTGCACTTCTTCTTCCGGGGTTAGCAGGGGGGAAAAGCCGATTTCGTTGAGGTAAAGCTGGGTCGCGTCGAGTGCACGACTGTAGTCGATGTACTTGTGCTGCTTGGGTGAGCTCGAATGCCGGGATTTCGCGGTGGGCAGAGGCGCGTCGTTCTCCTCGCTCAACGCTTCATCCAAAATGACGCCTGGCTCAAGAATGAGCAGTTCGTCATCGACGTCAAACTCCGGCGCTTCTTTATTGAGTGCCATTGTTGTTGTCCCTTGCTGAGTTCGACAACAAGCCCCGGCGAAGCCTTATATCCCTGGCGCCGCCTGAGCCCGTCCTTACCACGTGGTGGAACGGGCTGAAAAACAGATCAACGACGTGGCAGGTATTGCAGCGGATCTACAGGTTTACCTTGACGGCGAATTTCAAAATGAAGCTTCACCCGGTCAGTCCCCGTTGAGCCCATCTCGGCAATTGTCTGCCCGACCTTGACCTGCTGTCCCTCCCGCACCAGCAACCTGCGGTTATGACCATAGGCGCTTACGTAGGTATCGCTGTGTTTGATGATGACCAGTTCGCCGTAGCCCCGTAATCCACTTCCGGCATAAACAACTGATCCGTCTGACGCAGCCAAGACAGGCTGGCCTAATTCCCCAGCGATATCAATCCCTTTATTCAAACTGCCGTTTGACGAAAAACGCCCGATCAGAGCGCCGTTTGCGGGCCACACCCAACCGGCTGCAGAGCGCGTAGTAGACGTGTTCGACGGAGTTACTGGCGCAGTCACCACCGGTTGCGGCGCCGGCGTTTGAGGGCGGACGGCCGGTTGCTGGGCCTGCACAGGCGGACGGGTCGAAGTACTGCTTCCAGTCCTTGGATTGGTCACCACAGGGGCGGTGGCAACCGCAGTCGGACGCGCCTGGCCCGGCTGCCCATCGAAACGGATGATCTGACCCGGGCGAATCACGTAGGGGGCGGGGATGCCGTTGCGTGCGGCAAGCGCTTTCCAGTCCCAACCGAAGCGAAATGCAATGGAATAGAGCGTATCGCCACGTTGAACGCGGTACTGGCCGCTGGTGACGGGTTGCCGTTGCGGCGCGGAGGTCGATCCCGGGTGATTGCGGTCGACCACGTTTACACCGTCTTTCTGGGTGCTGGAACAGCCGGCCAGCAGGATGCCAGCGGCGACCGCGGGCAACCAGGTGAGCCCATTCCCCATGCGAATCCACTGCCGAATGGCCATCAGGCTCACTCTTGTCCCCTTTCCCAACATTCCTAGGTGTTATTTATTGTGCCGGAAATATCCGGACGAGCCAGCCGCCTACCGCACAAAGTACAGCAGGCGGACGGCTTGGCGGTGCATCAGATAGTTGCCCGCGATGTGGGTTCCCTGTTTGCGACTCAGGCCAGTGGCCCGCTCAGCAAAGGAACGAATCGCACCGCATCGAGTACGTGACGGGTGAAGCCCTGCTCTTCGCGGATGATCAGCATCAGTTGCTGGACATCGCCGGCGCCTACCGGAATCACCAGGCGCCCACCCGGGGCCAGTTGGTCCAGCAGTGCCTGGGGTACATCCGCAGCTGCCGCCGTGACGATGATGCCGTTATAGGGAGCCAGCGCCGGCCAGCCTTCCCAACCGTCGCCCCAGCGGAACACCACGTTGCGCAGGTTGAGTACTGCCAGCCGCTCCTTGGCCTTGTCCTGCAGGACCTGGATGCGCTCCACGGAAAACACCCGCTCGACCAGTTGCGCAAGGATTGCAGTCTGGTAGCCAGAGCCGGTGCCGATTTCCAGCACCTTATCCAGGGGGCCGGCCGCCAGCAGCAGCTCGGTCATCCGCGCAACCATGTAGGGCTGGGAGATGGTCTGGTTGTGCCCGATCGGCAGTGCGGTGTCTTCGTAGGCTCGATGGGCGAGTGCCTCATCGACGAACAGGTGACGCGGTGTCCGGCGAATGGTTTCGAGCACGCGGGCGTTGGACAGCCCTTCCTCGTACAGACGCTGGATAAGGCGCTCACGGGTGCGCTGGGAGGTCATGCCGATCCCGCGGCGCATCAGGTCGTCCTGTTCCCGGGACATCAGAGCAGGCCCTCCAACCAGCTATCGAGACCCTGGAAGGCCTCGTTGAAAGTCCGATCGAGCTGCAGGGGCGTGATGGACACATAGCCCTGCATCACCGCATGGAAATCCGTGCCCGGGCCACCGTCTTCGGCGTCACCGGCCGCGGAAATCCAGTATCCCTCCTTGCCCCGTGGATTGACCACCTTCACCGGGGCTGCCGCGCGCGCGCGATGTCCCAGACGAGTCAGCTGGATTCCCCGGATGCGCTCCAGCGGAAGGTTGGGAATGTTCACGTTGAGCACGGTGCGCGGCGGCAGATCGAGCTGATCATGGGCGGCCACCAGCCGGCGTGCGATGTAGGCAGCAGCGGGCAGATTGTCCACCTGGCGCGACAGCAGCGAAAAGGCGAACGCCGGCAAGCCGAGGAAGCGCCCTTCCAAAGCGGCGGCCACGGTGCCCGAATAGAGCACGTCGTCACCCAGGTTGGCGCCGAGGTTGATGCCCGACACCACCATATCCGGCAGCTCATCGAGCAGGCCGTTGAGTCCGAGATGGACGCAATCGGTCGGCGTGCCGTTGAGGCTGATGAATCCGTTCTCCAGCGTACTGGGGTGAAGCGGGCGGTCCAGGGTCAGGGAACTGCTGGCACCACTCTTGTCCTGGTCCGGTGCGATGACCACGCATTCGGCGTAATCCTTGAGCGCACCATGCAGAGCGGCGAGACCGGGTGCGTTCACCCCGTCGTCGTTGGAAATCAGAATGCGCATGGGTTTTCCGTCTGCCCCGCCGGCAGCAGATCGACGAGCTCACGCACCACTGCGGTGGCGAAGCATCCAGCCGGCAGGACGAATTCCAGTTGCAGAACGTCAGGCTCGGGATAATGCCACGTCAGACCGCCGATGGGGAGGCGCAGAATGCGCCGTTCGTGCGCCATTCCCGCTTCGGCCAGCCAGTGGCAAAGTGCCTTCTCGCCCGCGGCTACCGCCGCTTCCAGCACTTGGGCCTGTCCCTGGGCGGGTGAATCTCCTTCACCCCAGAGCGGACCGGTCGGGTGCAGGTCGAGCAGAGCGAGACGCGGGTCATTGCACTCGGTCTCACTCGCCATGAAAAAGCTGCGGCTATCGGTGAAGGCGAGCAGATCACCGACCTGGGCCTGGTTCCAGGTTCCGGCTGCGATACGCTCGGCCAGCACCCGGTTGAAGACAAAGCTGCGCCCAGCGGAGAGCAGGCGCGAACGCACATTGCGTTGCACCGGCAGTTCCTTGCGCTCGGCGAAGTTGCGGGCATCGACCACGTTGCCGCCACCATGACCGAAGCGCTGCAGGCCGAAGTAGTTGGGTACCCCGGCCTCGGCCAGCCGCTTCAGGCGTGCCTCCAGCTCTTCCCGGTCAGCGACCAGGCGGGTCAGGCGCAGGGTGAAACCGTTGGCGGAATGGGCACCACGTTGCAGCTTGCGCTTGTGGCGGACGCTCTTGAGGATCCGCAGGCTGGCATTCTCGGCAGCGGACAGGTCCGGATCGGCTTTCCCCGGCAAGTGCAGGCTGAACCATTGGCGGGTCAGTGCCTGGCGATCCTTGAGCCCGGCATAGCTGACCACCTTCAATGGCACACCGGCAGCACGGGCAATACGCCGAGCCGCTTCCTCGGTGTTCAGCTCGCGCTTTTCCACCCAGAGCCAAAGGTGCTCACCCTCGCCTTCCAGCGGGATGTCCAGAACCTCGTCAACCTGGAAGTCTTCCGCGACGGCTTTCAGTTGCGCTTGGCCGAGAGGTTCGCCATGGGCACGCGGGCCCAGCAGTTCGAGTTCGATCATGCGGGCAACAACAGGGACACCGCATGCACGGCGATACCCTCCTCCCGACCGGTAAAGCCGAGCTTCTCGGTGGTGGTGGCCTTGACGTTGACCTGATCCAGTTCGACCTCCAGGTCGGCAGCGATATTCGCGCGCATGGCCTCGATGTGCGGCGCCATCTTCGGCGCCTGGGCAACGATGGTTCCGTCGACATTACCGACTTTCCAGCCCTTGGCCTTCACCAGGGACACCACATGGCGCAGCAAGGCGCGGCTGTCGGCGCCCTTGAACTGCGGGTCGGTATCGGGGAAGTGCTTGCCGATGTCGCCCAAAGCGGCGGCACCCAGCAGCGCATCGGACAGCGCGTGCAACAGCACGTCGCCATCGGAATGGGCAACGAGTCCGAATTTGTGGGGAATACGCACACCGCCCAGAGTGATGAAATCACCATCGCCGAAGCGGTGTACGTCGTAGCCGTGGCCTATTCGCATAAAGAAGAACGCCCTGAAAAGTCAGGGCGTGATTCTACCCGCTTTAGCCCTTCAGGGCCTCGGCGTGATGCTTCAGGTGATCGCCGATGAAACTGGCGATGAAGTAGTAGCTGTGGTCGTATCCCGGCTGCAGGCGCAGGGTCAAGGAATGCCCCGCCGCCTTGGCCGCTGCTTGCAGCGCCTCGGGTTTGAGCTGGTTGGCGAGGAAGTCATCGCGGTCGCCCTGATCCACCAGAATCGGCAAGCGTTCAGTGGCCTCGGCAAGCAGCACGCTCGCATCCCATTCACGCCAACGGGCGCGATCGTCCCCCAGGTAGCGGCTGAAGGCCTTTTCGCCCCAGGGACAAGCCATCGGGTTGCTGATCGGCGCGAATGCGGACAGCGACTGATAACGCCCCGGATTACGCAAGGCGCACACCAGCGCACCGTGGCCGCCCATGGAGTGACCACTGATACCGCGCTTCCCGGACACCGGGAAGTTGGCCTCGATCAGCGTCGGCAGCTCATGCACCACGTAGTCATGCATGCGGTAGTGGCGCGCGTAGGGCTCCTGGGTGGCGTTCAGGTAAAAGCCCGCGCCCAGGCCAAAGTCCCAGGCATTGTCCGGGTCGCCGGGTACTTCGGCGCCGCGAGGGCTGGTGTCCGGAGCGACGATGATCAGTCCGAGCTCCGCCGCCAGGCGCTGCGCACCGGCTTTCTGCATGAAGTTCTCGTCGGTGCAGGTCAGCCCCGACAGCCAGTAGAGCACCGGCAGCTTCGCGCCCTGCTCTGCCTGGGGTGGCAGGTACACAGCGAACACCATGTCGCAGTTCAGGCTGGTGGAGCGGTGACGGTAACGCTTGTGCCAACCGCCGAAGCTCTTGTTGCTGGATACGATTTCGAGGGTCATGGAGCGATCTCCCCTGAGCCGGCCCGGCACCGGACGAAGCGGTCCCGGGCAGGCAGCCAGATCAATAGTGGACGACCGAGCGAATGCTCTTGCCTTCGTGCATCAGGTCGAAGGCCTTGTTGATATCGTCCAGCCCCATGGTGTGAGTGATGAAGGTGTCCAGCGGAATCTCACCCTTCTGCGCCTTCTCCACGTAGCTCGGCAGTTCGGTACGGCCTTTCACGCCGCCGAAAGCCGAACCGCGCCAAACGCGGCCGGTCACCAGCTGGAACGGACGGGTCTTGATCTCGGTGCCAGCCGGCGCCACACCAATGATCACGGACTCGCCCCAGCCCTTGTGGCAGCACTCAAGTGCAGCGCGCATCAGGTCGACGTTGCCGACGCACTCGAAGCTGTAGTCGACGCCGCCATCGGTCAGCTCGACGATGACGTCCTGGATCGGCTTGCTGTGTTCCTTCGGGTTGACGAAGTCGGTGGCGCCCAGCTCACGGGCCACAGTGAACTTCTCGGGATTGATGTCGATGGCGATGATGCGGGAGGCCTTGGCCATCTTCGCGCCGATGATCGCCGCCAGGCCGATGCCGCCCAGGCCGAAGATCGCCACGGTAGCGCCCTCCTCCACCTTGGCAGTGTTGAGCACGGCGCCGATGCCGGTGGTTACACCACATCCCAGCAGACAGACCTTTTCCAGCGGTGCGTCTTTCGGAATCTTCGCCAGGGAGATTTCCGGCAGCACGGTGTACTCGGAGAAGGTGGAGCAACCCATGTAGTGGTAGATCGGCTGGCCGTTGTAGCTGAAGCGGGAGGTGCCGTCCGGCATCAGGCCCTTGCCCTGGGTGGCGCGCACCTTCTGGCACAGGTTGGTCTTGCCGGATTTGCAGAATTTGCACTCACGGCATTCGGCCGTGTAGAGCGGGATGACGTGGTCGCCGACCGCCAGCGAGGTGACGCCCTCGCCCACCGCTTCGACGATACCGCCGCCTTCGTGACCCAGGATGCAGGGGAACACACCCTCGGAATCCGCGCCGGACAGGGTGTAGGCATCGGTGTGGCAAACGCCGGTGGCCACGATCCGCACCAGGACTTCGCCAGCCTTGGGCGGGGCGACGTCCACTTCGACGATCTGCAGCGGCTGGTTGGGCGCGAAGGCCACAGCGGCACGGGACTTGATCATGGTCATTCTCCAGCTGATTGAAATGGCCAAGGAGTGTAGTTGAGCCGCCAATGGTAAATAATCCATGGCAAAGCAAAACTTTATTGCTGTGGAGGGATAATCCATGAGTCGCTGGGAAGGCCTGGACGAGTTCGTTGCGGTTGCGGAGACAGGCCAGTTCACGGCTGCGGCGGAACGCCTCGGCATTTCTTCGTCCCACGTCAGCCGGCAGATCGCCCGCCTCGAAGAACGCCTGCAGACCCGCCTGTTCTATCGCAGCACGCGCAAGGTGGCGCTCACCGAAGCCGGGCAGACTTTCCTGCAGCACTGCCAGCGCCTGATGGACGCCCGCGAAGAAGCCCTGCGCGCAGTCAGCGACCTGACCAGCGAGCCCAAGGGCCTGCTGCGCATGACCTGCGCGGTGGCCTATGGAGAGCGCTTCATCGTGCCACTGGTGAACGAGTTCATGGCGCGACACCCGCAATTGCGGGTGGAGATCGAGCTGAGCAATCGCACCCTGGACCTGGTGCATGAAGGTCTCGACGTAGCGATACGCCTGGGTCGCCTGCAGGATTCGCGTCTAGTGGCGACGCGCCTGGCGCCGCGGGTCATGTACCTGTGCGCGGCACCTGCCTACCTGGAGCGCTATGGCCGCCCCCACAGCCTGTCGGAACTCGCTCGGCATAACTGCCTGGTCGGCAGCTCGGACCACTGGGACTTCCTGCAGCAGGGACGCGAGCATGCCATTCGCGTCCAGGGAAACTGGCGCTGCAACAGTGGCCAGGCAGTGCTGGATGCTGCCCTGCGGGGTTTCGGCCTGTGCCAGTTGCCGGATTACTACGTGCTGGAGCACCTGCAAAGCGGTGCCCTGGTGTCATTGCTGGAACAGCACCGCCCGCCGAACACCGCGGTCTGGGCACTTTATCCACAGCAACGGCACCTCTCGCCCAAGGTGCGGCAGTTGGTGGATCTGCTTAAGGAGGGTTTGGCCCAGCGTCCGGAGTACGCGACTGCTCAGCTGCGCGTCGACCAGCGCTGACGCAGCCAGTCGAGGTCTTCGGGGCGAGTGATCTTGAGGTTGTCGGCGCGGCCTTCCACCAGCTTGGGTGCATTGCCGGCCCACTCCATGGCGGAGGCTTCATCGGTGATGGCGACGCCGGCAACCAGGGCATCGGCCAAGGCGCGATGCAGCGCGCCGAAGCGGAACATCTGTGGCGTGTAGGCCTGCCAGATCAGGCTGCGATCAACGGTTTCCGCCACACGCCCATCTGCGCTGGCGCGCTTGAGGGTATCCCGTGCGGGAACGGCGAGCAGGCCGCCCACCGGGTCATCGGCCAATTCGGCGAGCAACAGGTCGAGGTCGAAACGCGACAGGTTCGGCCGGGCCGCATCATGCACCAGCACCCAGTCATGTGCGCGGGCACCGTTTTCGGCCAGTCGCAACAGGGCACTGAGTACCGAGTCCGCACGCTCCTTGCCACCGTCGGCGCGGATAATGCGCTCGTCGCTGGCACACGGCAGCGCCGGCCAGTAGGGATCATCCACAGAAAGGCTGATCACCAGGCCCTTGAGCTGCGGATGGTCGAGGAAACAATCGAGGCTGTGCTCGAGAATGGTGCGTCCGGCAAGTTCGAGGTATTGCTTGGGACGGTCGGCGCGCATGCGGGCACCGACGCCGGCGGCGGGGATCACCGCCCAGAAGAAGGGAGTATCGGCCTGGTTCATTCGGCAATCTGGTAGAGGGTTTCGCCTTCCTTGACCATGCCCAGTTCGTGACGAGCACGCTCTTCGACGGTCTCCATACCCTTTTTCAGCTCCATCACTTCCGCTTCGAGGATACGGTTGCGTTCCAGCAGGCGTTCGTTTTCGCCTTGCTGCTCGGCGATCTGCCGTTGCAGGTCCTGGACTTGCGCCAGGCTGCCGTCGCCCACCCACAGTCGATACTGCAGGCCAGCCAGCAGCAGGATGAGGACAACGAACAACCAGTAAGTGTTAGGGCGAGTCATTTTGCCAGGGAGTATCCATGCGAAAAGGGCAGCTTGCGCTGCCCTTTTACCATTCCTGAACGGATTACGTCGCTGCCGTGCGGCGGGAGACGACCGGCCAGGAGAAATCAGGTGTGGCTGCGAAGTTTACATGAAGTAAAGATGCATTCAGCGCCTGATTTCAACATGGCATCGCTGAGACTTGCTCACGATCGAGCGAGCTAGAGAAGAACAAGGCGAGAATGGCTGAGGACGCGGAGTTTACGAGCTGTAAATGAGCAGTACTCACTTCGCTCGCCCTCCGGGCCGTGCTGAAGCACGTTAGCCGCAAGCGGCTTTCCGAAGCCATTCTCAACGCAGTTATTCCGACGCGCAGCCGATCGTAGCCAGTCTCTTAGCCGCGGAATTCCGCACGGCCACGGTAGGGAGCCTTCTCGCCCAGTTGCTCTTCGATACGCAGCAGCTGGTTGTACTTGGACACGCGGTCGGAACGGCACAGGGAACCGGTCTTGATCTGACCGGCGGCGGTGCCTACGGCCAGGTCGGCGATGGTGCTGTCCTCGGTCTCGCCGGAACGGTGGGAGATCACCGCGGTGTAGCCGGCAGCCTTGGCCATCTGGATGGCTTCCAGGGTTTCGGTCAGGGAACCGATCTGGTTGAACTTGATCAGGATCGAGTTACCGATGCTCTTCTCAATGCCTTCCTTGAGGATCTTGGTGTTGGTCACGAACAGGTCGTCACCCACCAGTTGAACCTTGGCACCGATCTTGTCGGTCAGGCCTTTCCAGCCAGCCCAGTCGGATTCGTCCATGCCGTCTTCGATGGAGATGATCGGGTAACGCTGGGTCAGGCCGGCCAGGTAGTCGGCGAAACCGGCGGCGTCGAACACCTTGCCTTCACCGGCCAGGTCGTACTTGCCGTCCTTGAAGAATTCGCTGGAAGCGCAGTCCAGGGCCAGGGTCACGTCGGTGCCCAGCTTGTAGCCGGCGTTGGCAACGGCTTCGGCGATGGCGGCCAGGGCGTCTTCGTTGGAGGCCAGGTTCGGGGCGAAACCACCCTCGTCACCTACGGCGGTGTTCAGGCCACGGGCCTTCAGCACGGCTTTGAGGTGGTGGAAGATCTCGGCGCCCATGCGCAGGGCGTCGGCGAAGTTCTTGGCGCCAACCGGCTGAACCATGAACTCCTGGATGTCGACGTTGTTATCGGCGTGCTCGCCACCGTTGATGATGTTCATCATCGGTACCGGCATGGAGTACTGGCCGGGGGTGCCGTTCAGGTCGGCGATGTGGGCATAGAGCGGAACGCCTTTGGCTTGGGCAGCGGCCTTGGCGGCAGCCAGGGACACGGCGAGGATGGCGTTGGCGCCCAGCTTGCCCTTGTTCTCGGTGCCGTCCAGTTCGATCATGGCGCGGTCCAGGGCTTTCTGGTCAGCAGCGTCCTTGCCCAGCAGCAGGTCGCGAATCGGGCCGTTGATGTTGGCCACGGCCTTCAGAACGCCCTTGCCCAGGTAACGGCTCTTGTCGCCATCACGCAGTTCCAGTGCCTCGCGGGAACCGGTGGATGCACCGGACGGCGCGCAAGCGCTGCCTACGATGCCGTTCTCGAGGATCACATCGGCTTCCACAGTGGGGTTGCCACGGGAGTCCAGAACCTCGCGGCCCTTGATGTCGACGATCTTTGCCATTGTTGTTAGCACTCCAAATGTTGACGAAAACGCTCAGCAGAAAGTGAGGCGATTCGCCGGGTCTCGGGGTCGGCCGACCCGGCGAATGTCCTGACCGATCGGTCAGATTGTGCCCACGCGGCACTTTACCGGAGAACGGCCGGTTCAGGCAGTCTCGATCGGCGGAAAACTCTTGACCAGGTCGTCCAGCTGCTTGAGCTGGGACAGGAAGGGTTCGAGTTTGTTCAGGCGCAGGGCGCAGGGACCATCGCACTTGGCGTTGTCCGGATCCGGATGGGCCTCGAGGAAAAGGCCGGCCAGGCCCTGGCTCATGCCGGCCTTGGCCAGGTCGGTGACCTGGGCACGGCGGCCACCAGCGGAGTCGGCACGACCGCCCGGCATCTGCAGGGCGTGGGTGACGTCGAAGAATACCGGGTACTCGAACTGCTTCATGATGCCGAAGCCGAGCATGTCCACGACCAGGTTGTTGTAGCCGAAGGAAGAACCGCGCTCGCAGAGAATCAGGCGATCATTACCGGCCTCCTCGCACTTGGTGAGGATGTGCTTCATCTCCTGGGGCGCGAGGAACTGGGCCTTCTTGATGTTGATGACCGCGCCCGTCTTGGCCATGGCGACCACGAGGTCGGTCTGGCGGGACAGGAAGGCCGGCAGCTGGATGATGTCGCACACTTCGGCCACCGGAGCCGCCTGATAGGGCTCATGGACATCAGTGATCACCGGCACGCCGAAGGTCTTCTTCACTTCCTCGAAGATCTTCATGCCCTCTTCCAGGCCCGGGCCACGGAAAGAGTTGATCGAGGAGCGATTGGCCTTGTCGAAGCTGGCCTTGAACACGTAGGGGATGCCGAGCTTCTCGGTCACCCGCACATATTCCTCGCAGACTTTCAGGGCCAGGTCGCGGGACTCCAGCACGTTCATGCCGCCGAACAGCACGAACGGCTTGTCGTTGGCGATGTCGATGTTGCCGACGCGGACGATCTTCTGCGCCATGGGTCAGGCCTTCTTCGCTTTCTGCGCCAGGGCGGCGTTGACGAAGCCGCTGAACAGCGGGTGACCGTAACGCGGGGTGGAGGTGAACTCCGGGTGGAACTGGCAAGCCACGAACCACGGGTGATCCGGAGCTTCTACCACTTCGACCAGTGCGCCGTCGCCGGAACGGCCAGTGACCTTCAGACCGGCTTCCTGCAGTTGCGGCAGCAGGTTGTTGTTCACTTCGTAGCGGTGGCGATGGCGCTCGACGATCTCGTCCTTGCCATAGCAATCGTGAACCAGGGAACCGTTCTCCAGCTGGCAGGCCTGGGCGCCGAGGCGCATGGTGCCGCCCAGGTCCGAGGCTTCAGTACGGATTTCGGTGGCGCCGGTGGCGTCTTCCCATTCGGTGATCAGGCCCACGACCGGGTGGCCGCTGGACTTGTCGAATTCGGTGGAGTTGGCGTCGGTCCAGCCGAGCACGTTACGGGCGTACTCGATCACCGCCACTTGCATGCCGAGGCAGATGCCGAGGTACGGGATCTTGTTCTCGCGGGCGAAGCGCACGGTGGATATCTTGCCTTCCACGCCGCGCAGGCCGAAGCCGCCCGGAACGAGGATGGCGTCGACACCTTCGAGCAGGGCGGTGCCCTGGGTCTCGATATCTTCGGAATCGATGTAGCGCAGGTTCACCTTGGTACGGCTCTGGATGCCGGCGTGGCTCATCGCTTCGATCAGCGACTTGTACGCGTCCAGCAGTTCCATGTACTTGCCGACCATGGCGATGGTGACTTCCTTCTCCGGGTTCAGCTTGGCATCCACCACGCGGTCCCACTCGGAGAGGTCGGCACTACCGCATTGCAGGCCGAAGCGCTCGACGACGAAATCGTCCAAGCCCTGGGCGTGCAGCACGGACGGAATCTTGTAGATGGTGTCGACGTCCTGCAGGGAGATCACCGCACGCTCTTCCACGTTGGTGAACAGGGCGATCTTGCGACGGGAAGACAGGTCGACTTCATGGTCGGAACGGCAGACCAGCACGTCAGGCTGCAGGCCGATGGAGCGCAGCTCCTTCACCGAGTGCTGGGTCGGCTTGGTCTTGGTCTCGCCGGCGGTGGCGATGTAGGGCACCAGGGTCAGGTGCATCAGCATCGCGCGCTTGGCGCCCACTTCCACGCGCAGCTGGCGAATGGCTTCGAGGAAGGGTTGGGACTCGATGTCGCCGACGGTGCCGCCGATTTCCACCAGGGCCACGTCCGCACCGGCGGCGCCCTTGATGATGCGGTGCTTGATCTCGTCGGTGATGTGCGGGATCACCTGGATGGTGGCGCCCAGGTAGTCACCACGGCGCTCCTTGCGCAGCACGTCGGCGTAAACGCGGCCGGTGGTGAAGTTGTTGTTCTGGGTCATCGTGGTGCTCACGAAGCGCTCGTAGTGGCCCAGGTCGAGGTCGGTCTCGGCGCCGTCCTCAGTCACGAAGACCTCACCGTGCTGGAAGGGGCTCATGGTGCCCGGATCCACGTTGATGTACGGATCCAGTTTGAGCATGGTGACCTTCAGTCCCCGAGCTTCCAGAATGGCGGCCAAGGATGCCGAGGCGATGCCTTTCCCCAAAGAAGAAACAACACCACCCGTGACGAAAATGTAGCGCGTCATGAAAAACCCTAGAAGTCTGCGTTTAGGCGGAAAGCCGCCGGGGAAAGCGATGAAGGGCTATGGCCTTCAACCATGGAGCGCCACTGGGCGCTACTGCAAAAGCAGCAGCCGCCGATTCCGAAGGAATCAGCGGAAGCTATGTAAGACGGGAGCGTAGTCTACCGGAAAGACCCTACCAGCTCAAACCTTGGTCATTCGTCGGTGGCGTCCAGCGCAGCCGCCAGTTGCCCGCAGGTGGACCATCAAGGCCGGGAAGATTGGCGATGGCTTGCAAGTCACCGTCCACCAGCAGCAGCGGCAATCGGCCGCGGACAAAAGCCGGTACACGGGATTCATTGAGCAATCGTTTGAGGTCGCGACGCCCTCGCCCTGCGATCAAAAGCACTTCACCGCCCTGGCGATAGCGGATTTCGAGCATTCCAGCAGGAGGCGTCCCCTCGATTTCCAGCCGTCCGTTGCCGGGCAGTACAAGCTGTCGGGCGGGGTCGGGCCAGGTGAGATTCGAAGCCGGCGCGGCGAGCCAGTCGCCGGATAACCACCACAACCGTCCGTCGGCGCGCTGCAACTCGCCCTTAGCCAGACGCCAGACAGGCATTGCATCGATTGCCGCATCCCGCAGGTCTTCCCACCCTGCCCAATGGTCGCTGTCGGGCAGCGGCGTCAGCGGCGCCAGCCAGAAGCGCAGTGCGTTGCGCTGCCGGGCAGGCGAGAGGGACGCGAGCGATTGCAGCTTCAGGGACGGCAGGGTCAGCCAGGAGAATTCGCTGATGCCAGACGCCCTGTCGAGATCGGCCCGTGCCAGTTCACCCAGCAGGCCTTCCGCCTCGGCCATGTGCTCGGCACTGCGCGCCAAGCTTTCTACGGCCTTGGGCCAGCGGGCCTGCAACCCCGGGAAGACGTCGTGACGGAGATAATTCCGAGCGAGTGAGGTGTCGGCATTGCTCGGGTCTTCCACCCAGGCAAGGCCTTCGGCACGGGCGAAGGCCTCCAGCTCCGTGCGAGAAAACTGCAGGAACGGCCTGACCAGGATACCCGCCCCCAGAGGGCGGCTTTCCGGCATGCCCGCCAGACCGCGCACACCCGCGCCGCGCAACAGGCGGAAGAGCAGCGTTTCCGCCTGGTCGTCGCGATGCTGGGCGCTCAGCAGCACTTCGCCTACTCCCAGCTGACGACAGAAAGCGGCGTACCGAGCATCCCGGGCAGCCCTTTCCAGGCTGGGCCCGGGGTCGACCTTCACCCGCAACGCCTTGAGCGGCACACCCAGTTCGTCGCAGACCCGCTGACAATGTTCAAGCCAGGCATCGGCCGCAGGCTGCAGGCCGTGATGGATATGGATGGCGGAAATCGGTGGCAGGACTTCGCGACGGGCGAGGCGCACCAGCAGATGAAGCAGTACGGAGGAATCAAGCCCGCCAGAGTAGGCAACGTGCCAGGCCGGCGCATGGCGCCAGGGGGCCAGGGCAGTCAGGAGGCGGGACTCGAGGGACATGATGTGGCTCAAAAAAAATCGGGCCCCAAGCATAAAGCCGGGGCCCGATCTTTACAGCTTCTGACGGGATCAGGCTACGCCATAGCTCATCAGACGGTCATAACGACGCGCCAGCAGATCCTCATTGTTGAGCTTCTGCAGGGTTTTCAGCTGCTCGGAGAGCTCCTTGCGGATCGACTCGGCGGCTGCAGCCGGATCGCGGTGGGCGCCACCCAGGGGCTCGGCGATCACCTTGTCGACGATTCCCAGGCCCTTCAGACGCTCGGCGGTGATGCCCATGGCTTCAGCGGCATCCGGCGCCTTCTCGGCGGTTTTCCACAGGATCGAGGCACAACCTTCCGGCGAAATCACCGAATAGGTGGAGTACTGCAACATGTTCAGGCGGTCGCAAACGCCAATGGCCAGTGCGCCGCCAGAACCGCCTTCACCGATCACGGTGGCGATAATCGGGGTCTTGAGGCGAGCCATGACACGCAGGTTCCAGGCGATAGCCTCGCTCTGGCCACGCTCCTCGGCATCGATGCCCGGGTAGGCGCCGGGGGTATCGATGAAGGTGAGGATCGGCATCTTGAAGCGCTCGGCCATTTCCATCAGGCGGCAGGCCTTACGGTAGCCCTCGGGGCGCGGCATGCCGAAGTTGCGGCGGACCTTCTCGCGTACGTCACGGCCTTTCTGGTGGCCGATGATCATGACCGGCTGGTCGTTCAGACGGGCAATGCCGCCGACGATGGCCGCGTCATCGGAGAAATGACGGTCACCGTGCAGCTCGTCGAACTCGGTGAAGATGTGCTCGATGTAATCGAGGGTGTAGGGCCGGCGCGGGTGGCGTGCCAGTTGGGCAATCTGCCAGCTGGACAGGTTGCCGAAGATGCTCTCGGTGAGCGCGCTGCTCTTTTCCTGCAGGCGAGAGATCTCGTCAGTGATGTTCAGGGCGTTGTCGTTACCGACCAGACGCAGCTCCTCGATCTTGGCTTGCAGATCGGCGATGGGCTGTTCGAAATCCAGAAAGTTCGGGTTCATAGGCTTCCGTCGTGCGCTTGGGGCCAGGCGGCTGGTTCCATTTGGCGCCCTACCTTAAGGGATCGGGCGCGTTCGGGTCGAGATCAAATCGAAATCGGGCCGGTGCGGGCGTGCCATCACGCTCGCATCAGCGGTAGTGCAGGAAGACGTTGTCGCGCCCGAACTGGTCACGCAATGCCTGAATCAAAGCGTCGGCCGGTGCGATCCGCCAGTCGTCGCCGAACTGCAGCAGGGCCTTCGCGTCATTGCCGCTGTAGTCCAGGGTCAGGGGGCAGGAGCCGCGATGGCGGCCGCACAACTCGGCCAGCCAGCGCAGGCGATCGCCTTGCAGGGCGCTGAAGTCCACCTTCATCCGCAGGCTTTCCGCCAGACCGGTACGGGCTTCCTCCAGGCTCAGCACACGCTTGGCGCGCAGGCGCAGGCCACCGGAAAAGTCGTCGTGGCTCACCTCCCCTTCCACCACCACCATGGCGTCGGTCTGCAACAGGCCGCTGGCAGCGTTGAAGGCATCGGCGAAGAGCGAGGCCTCGATACGGCCGGAGCGGTCGTCGAGGGTGATGAAGCCCATCTTGTCGCCCTTCTTGTTCTTCATCACCCGCAGGTTGACGATCAGGCCGGCGATGATCTGGGTGTCCCGCGCCGGTTTCAGCTCGACGATGCGCTGGCGGGCAAAGCGACGGACCTCGCCCTCGTATTCGTCAATCGGGTGGCCGGTGAGGTACAGGCCCAGGGTGTCCTTCTCGCCCTTCAGGCGCTCCTTGAGGGACATTTCCTTGGCTCTGCGGTGATTGGCGTAGAGATCCGCCTCCGGCTCGGCGAACACGCCACCGAAGAGGTCCATATGGCCGCTGTCATGGCTGCGGGCGGTCTGTTCGGCGGCCTGGATGGCTTCTTCCATGGCGGCCAGCAGCACTGCGCGGTTGGTGTCGATACCCGCCTGGTAGGCCTTGGGCTCGTTGCTGAAGAACGGACCGAGGCGATCCAGCGCACCGCAGCGAATCAGGGCTTCCAGGGTCCGCTTGTTGATGCGCTTGAGATCGACGCGATTGCAGAAATCGAACAGATCCTTGAAGGGACCGCCTTCGGCGCGGCACTCGGTAATGGCCTCCACCGGACCTTCACCCACGCCCTTGATGGCGCCCAGTCCGTAGACGATCTGGCCGTCATTGTCGACGGTAAAGCGGTACTCGGAGTTGTTCACGTCCGGCGCGACGATGCGCAGCTTCATGTGCCGGCATTCTTCGATCAGCGTCACCACCTTGTCGGTGTTGTGCATATCCGCAGTGAGAACCGCGGCCATGAAGGGTGCTGGGAAGTGCGCCTTGAGCCAGGCCGTCTGGTACGAAACCCAGCCGTAGGCGGCCGAGTGGGATTTGTTGAAGCCGTAGCCGGCGAACTTTTCCACCAGGTCGAAGATGTTGCCCGAGAGGGTGGGGTCGATGCCGTTGCTGGAACAGCCTTCGATGAAGCCGCCGCGCTGCTTGGCCATTTCCTCGGGCTTCTTCTTACCCATGGCGCGGCGCAGCATGTCGGCGCCGCCGAGGGTGTAGCCGGCCATCACCTGGGCGATCTGCATCACCTGCTCCTGGTACAGGATGATGCCGTAGGTGGGCTTGAGCACCGGCTCAAGGCCGGCGTACTGGTAGTCCGGGTGCGGATAGGAAAGCTCCGCGCGACCGTGCTTGCGGTTGATGAAGTCGTCCACCATGCCTGACTGCAGCGGCCCCGGGCGGAACAGCGCTACCAGAGCGATCATGTCTTCCAGGCAGTCCGGCTTGAGCTTCTTGATCAGCTCCTTCATGCCGCGGGATTCGAGCTGGAAGACGGCGGTGGTCTCCGCCTTCTGCAGCATGTCGTAGGTTTTCTTGTCGTCCAGCGGGATACGGTCGATGTCGACCAGGGGCTTGCCCAGCTTCTCCTGCTCCCGGTTGATCATCTCCATGGCCCACTTGATGATCGTCAGGGTACGCAGGCCGAGGAAGTCGAACTTCACCAGGCCGGCGGCTTCCACATCGTCCTTGTCGAACTGGGTCACCAGGCCGGCGCCCTCTTCATCACAGGCGATCGGCGAGAAGTCGGTGAGTTTGGTCGGCGCGATTACCACGCCACCGGCGTGCTTGCCGGTACCCCGGGTGATGCCTTCCAGCTTCAGGGCCATGTCCCAGATTTCCTGGGCTTCCTCATCAGTCTTGAGGAAGTCGCGCAGCACCTCTTCCTGGTTGTAGGCCGCCTCCAGGGTCATACCGACTTCGAAGGGGATCATCTTCGACAGGCGATCTGCCAGGCCGTAGGACTTGCCCTGCACCCGGGCCACGTCGCGCACCACTGCCTTGGCCGCCATGGAGCCGAAGGTGATGATCTGGCTCACCGCATTACGCCCGTACTTGTCGGCCACGTAGTCGATCACCCGGTCGCGGCCGTCCATGCAGAAGTCGACGTCGAAGTCGGGCATGGAAACGCGTTCGGGGTTCAGGAATCGCTCGAACAGCAGGTCATAGGCCAGCGGGTCGAGGTCGGTGATCTTCAGCACGTAGGCCACCAGCGAGCCGGCACCCGAGCCACGGCCCGGTCCCACCGGCACGCCGTTGTTCTTGGCCCACTGGATGAAGTCCGCAACGATCAGGAAGTAACCGGGGAAACCCATCTGGATGATGGTGCCCAGCTCGAATTCCAGGCGGTCGATGTAGACCTGCCGCTTCTCTTCGTAGTCAGGCGTGGTGTCCTTGGGCAAGAGCACGCTCAGGCGCTCTTCCAGCCCCTCAAAGGAGGCATGACGCAGGTAGTCGTCGATGCTCATGCCGTTGGGCGTGGGGAAGTCAGGCAGGAAGTGCTTGCCCAGCTGGACCTCGATGTTGCAGCGCTTGGCAATCTCGACGGTGTTCTCCAGCGCCTCGGGGATATCGGCGAACAGCTCGGCCATTTCCGCCGGGGACTTGAGGTACTGCTGATCGGAGAAGTTGCGCGGGCGGCGCGGGTCATCCAGGACCCGGCCCTCGCCGATGCACACGCGGGTTTCGTGGGCCTCGAAGTCGTCAGGCTTGATGAAACGCACGTCGTTGGTGGCCACCAGCGGTGCGCCGCAACGATCGGCCAGGGCGACGGCCGCATGGACGTGCTCTTCGTCGTTGACTCGCGAGGTGCGCTGAAGCTCCAGGTAGAAACGGTCGGGGAAGACGGATTGCCACTCGGCCAGCAGGGCTTCGGCACCGGCCTGGTCACCATTGAGCAGAGCCATGCCGACCTCCCCTTCCTTGGCGCCGGACAGGGCGATCAGGCCCTCGGCGGCCTCCTTCACCCAATGGCGCTGGATGATCACCAGACCGTTGCTCTGACCTTCGGACCAACCACGGGAAACCAGTTCGGTGAGATTGCGATAGCCCTTGGCATTCATCACAAGGAGCGTCATGCGGCTCAGGGGGCCGTCCTCGACAGGGCTGTCGAGCCAGATATCGGCGCCGCAGATGGGCTTGATGCCGCCACCCATGGCGGTCTTGTAGAACTTCACCAGCGAGCACATGTTGCTCTGGTCGGTGATCGCCACCGCCGGCATACCCGCTCCCGCCACGGCCTTGACCAGTGGCTTGACCCGCACCAGGCCGTCTACCAGGGAGTATTCGGAATGCAGACGCAGATGGACGAAGGAAGCGGTCATGGAAGTCCTATGCAAAACGCGAAAACGACAAGGCCCGGATTGTACCGGGCCCTCGGACAAAGCTACAGGCTTGGGGCAAGGTCGCGGACAGGAGCGACAACGGGCCTCAGCGACCGCCCTCGATCAGCTCCCGGACAGGGCCGAAGGAGCGACGATGAATGGGAGTCGGCCCTAGGCGGCGCAAGGCCTCCAGATGGACGGCAGTGGGATAGCCCTTGTGCCCGGCGATGCCATAGCCGGGGTAGAGCGCATCCAGCTCGGCCATTTCCCGATCGCGGCTGACCTTGGCCAGGATGGAAGCCGCAGCAATGGCCGGTACCTGGCTATCACCCTTGACCACCGGCGCACTGGGCACCTTGAGCTTGGGGCAGCGGTTGCCATCGATCAGTGCCAGTTTCGGGGTCACGCTGAGCCCTTCAACCGCACGCTGCATCGCCAACATTGTGGCGTGCAGGATGTTCAGTTGGTCGATCTCTTCTACCTCGGCGCGGGCGATGCACCAGGCGAGCGCCTTCTCGCGGATTTCGTCGAACAACGCTTCGCGACGCGCTTCGGAAAGTTTCTTCGAATCGTTCAGGCCGAGGATCGGCCGCACCGGGTCGAGGATCACTGCAGCGGTTACCACCGGACCGCAGAGGGGGCCTCGGCCGACTTCGTCGACGCCAGCCACCAGTTCTTCCACCAGGCTGAAATCCAGGCCAAGTTGCATCAGGACACTCCAATCAATTTCAGGATGGCGTCGGCCGCCTGCCGCGACGCGTCCTGGCGCAGGGAGCGGTGAATGACATCGAAGCCGTGGGTCTGCACCTCGCCGTCATCCAGTAGCGGCGAGACGGTCTGTGCCAGGGCCTCCGGAGTCGCAGCGTCCTGCAGCAGCTCAGGCACGAGCAGGCGCTGGGCCAACAGGTTGGGCAGGGACACGTAAGGACTCTTCACCAGACGCTTGAGGATTCGGTACGTGAGCGGCGCAACCTTGTAGGCCACCACCATCGGACGCTTGTAAAGGAGCGCTTCCAGCGTGGCGGTACCGGAAGCGATCAACACCGCGTCGCAGGCGGCCAGGGCTTCGTGCGAGCGCCCGTCCAGCAGTTTCAGGGGAAGGTCACGGCCGGCCACCATCGCCTCGACCTGTTCGCGCCGCTCCGGGCTCGCGCAAGGCAGGACGAAACGGATGCCGGGCCGGATTGAGCGCAAGCGCTCGGCGGCATCGAGGAACAAGGCCCCGAGCTTGCCGACTTCGCCGCCCCGGCTTCCGGGCAGCAGCGCTACCACGGGGGAATCTTCGGGCAGGTCGAGCTGCCCACGCGCTACCGCGCGATCCGCTTCCAGCGGAATGGCATCGGCGAGCGGGTGACCAACAAAGCGCACTGGTACGCCGTGCTCTTCATAGAAGCGAGCCTCGAAGGGGAAGAGCGTGAGCATCAGATCGCAGCCTTCACGAATCTTCAGCACACGCTTCTGCCGCCAAGCCCAGACCGACGGGCTGACGTAATGAACGGTCTTGATCCCGGCCCGGCGCAACTTGAGTTCGACCCCGAGGTTGAAATCCGGTGCGTCGATGCCGATGAAGACGTCGGGACGCTCGTCGATCAGGGTCTGGATCAGCCGCTTGCGCCGACGCAGCAGCTCTGGGAGGCGACCGAGCACCTCCACAAGGCCCATGACCGCCAGGCGTTCCATGGGGAAATAGGATTCCAACCCTTCGGCTTGCATGCGCGGGCCGCCAACGCCGATGAACTGGACGTCGGGATGGCGCGCCTTGAGCGCCTGCATCAGGGTGGAGCCGAGGATATCGCCGGACGCCTCGCCGGCAACCAGCGCGATGCGCAAGGGACGATTCATGGTCTCAGCGGGTGATGCCGCGGGTCGAGGACTGGATGGAGTCGCGGAAAACGGCAACTTCCGGGAACTGGGCAGAGGATTCGGCCAGTTCGGCCAGTGCCTGCTCCACGGTCAGCCCCTGGCGATAGACCACTTTGTACGCACGGCGCAGGGCCGCGATGGCCTCCGCGCTGAAACCGCGACGGCGCATGCCCTCGAAGTTCATGCTGCGGGCCTCGGCCGGGTTGCCGAAGACGGTGACGTAGGCCGGTACATCCTTGCCGATGGCGGTTCCCATGCCGGAGAAGCTGTGGGCACCGATACGGCAGAACTGGTGAACCAGGGTGTAGCCGGAGAGGATCGCCCAGTCATCCACATGCACGTGGCCGGCCAGTGCGGTGTTGTTCACCAGAATGCAATTGTTGGCGATGACACTGTCGTGGCCGACATGCACATAAGCCATCAGCAGATTGTGGTCGCCAATGGTGGTTTCAGAGCGGTCTTGCACAGTGCCACGGTGAATGGTCACGCCTTCGCGGATCACATTGTGGTCACCGATCACCAGGCGGGTGGGTTCACCCTTGTACTTCAGGTCGGGCGTGTCTTCGCCCACCGAAGAAAACTGGTAGATGCGGTTGTGCTTGCCGATGCGGGTCGGTCCCTTGATGACCACATGAGGTCCGACCACGGTCCCCTCGCCGATTTCCACATCGGGTCCAATGATCGACCAGGGGCCGACCTGAACTCCATCCGCCAGCTTGGCTGTCGGATCGATAATGGCGCGAGGGTCAATCAAACTCATAGTTTGCGTTCCGCACAGATGATCTCTGCCGAGCAGACTTCCTTGCCATCGACGCTGGCTTGGCAGTCGAACTTCCAGATACCGCGTTTGACGCTGACGAACTTCGCATCGAGGATCAGTTGATCACCCGGCAGCACCGGCTGGCGGAAGCGCAGCTTGTCGGAGCCAACGAAATAATAGAGGGTGCCGTCGGCGGGCTTCACGTCGAGCATCTTGAAGCCGAGGATACCGGCCGCCTGTGCCATGGCTTCGATGATCAGCACGCCGGGCATGATCGGGTGCTGCGGGAAGTGGCCGTTGAAGAAGGGCTCGTTGATGCTGACATTCTTGTAGGCGCGAATGCGCTTGCCTTCAACATCCAGTTCCACCACCCGATCCACCAGGAGGAAGGGGTAGCGGTGCGGCAGATATTCGCGAATCTCGTTGATGTCCATCATGTTCCTGGAGCCTTTTCAGAGGATTGGGGATGCACGGCGCTGCGTGAATCACGCTTCTGATGAAGCATCCCCGCCCGGGGTCACTGCCGCCAGGCGTTTTTCCAGTTGCTGCAGACGACGCGCCATGTCGTCCAACTGGCGAATCCGGGCAGCACTCTTCTTCCAATCCGCGGCGGTCTGCATCGCGGTACCGGAGGAGTAGGCTCCCGGCTCGGTGATATTGCGCGTCACCATGGTCATGCCGGTGACGAATACGTTGTCGCACACTTCAATGTGGCCAACCATGCCCACGCCGCCTGCGATCATGCAGTTACGGCCAATCTTGGTGCTGCCGGAAATACCGACGCAGCCGGCCATGGCGGTGTTGTCACCGACCTGCACGTTGTGCGCGATCATGATCTGGTTATCCAGCTTCACGCCATTGCCGATCAGAGTATCGGAGAGTGCACCACGGTCGATGGTGGTGTTGGCACCGACTTCAACATCGTCACCCAGGGTCACACCACCGATCTGCGCGATCTTCTGCCAGACGCCCTTTTCATTGGCGAAGCCGAAGCCCTCACCGCCGATCACGGCGCCAGACTGGATTACCACGCGCTTGCCGATCTTCACATCGTGATAGAGGGTCACACGCGGAGCCAGCCAGCCGCCTTCACCGATGACGGTGCGGGCACCAACCACGCAGTGGGCACTCAAGGTCACACCAGCGCCGATCTGCGCGCCGGACTCGATCACCACGTAGGCGCCAACACTGGCGCTCGGGTCGACCTTGGCATCGGCCGCGACCACGGCGGTCGGATGAATACCCGGTTGTGCCTTGGGCTTGGGATCGAACAGGTGGGAAAGCTCGGCGTAGGCCAGGTAAGGATTGGCCACGACCAGGGCATCGCCAGCAAAGCCTTCTGCGTCGGCTGCGGTCAGCAGCACGGCGGCGGCCTTGGTATCGACGAGGAACTTGCGGTACTGCGGATTGGCCAGGAAGGTGAGCTGGCCAGGGCCGGCCTCCTGCAAGGTGGCCAGGCCGCTGATAGCCTTGTCCTCGGAGCCACGCAGGGTGGCGCCGAGACGTTCGGCCAGTTGGCCGAGGGTGAAGACCGGGGCAGCCATCATCAACGCTGCTGGTTCATGCGCTCGATGACCTGGCGGGTGATGTCGTACTGCGGCTTGACGTCAACCACAGCACCACGCTCCAGCACCAGGTCATAGCTGCCTTGCTTCAGGACTTCTTCGACAGCCTTGTCCAGCTTCGGCTTGAGCTGCTTGAGCATGTCGCGATCAGCAACGGCCTTGGCTTCGTTCAGTTCCTTGGACTGGAACTGGAAGTCACGGGCCTTCTGCTTGAACTCGAGCTCCAGACGCTCACGCTCGGCCTGCTGCATCTTCTCGCCATCTTTCACCAGACGGTCCTGAATACGCTTGGCGTCGCTTTCCAGAGTCTTCAGCTTGTTCAGCTGGGGACCGAACTTCTTTTCGGCGTCGACGGCGTATTTCTTGGCTGCGTCGGATTCCAGCAGGGCCATCTGATAGTTCAGTACCGCAATCTTCATTTCCGCAAAGGCCGGAGTCGCCATCATGGCAGCGGCCACCAGAACGAATTGAGTCAACTTACGCACGATGCAACTCCTGCAACACATACTGTTGTCTTGAAATAATACTTAGAAGGTCTGGCCCAGGGAGAACTGGAATACCTGGGTATCGGCATTGTCCGGTTTCTTGACGGGCATGCCCAGACTGAAGCTCAGCGGTCCCAGCGCGGTAATCCAGGTCAGGCCCACACCCACGGAGCTGGCCAGATCACCGGCGTTGATGCTGCTGCAGTTGGTCGCGGTGGACGAGCAACTGGTGTCGAACACGTTACCCACGTCCCAGAACAGCACGGTACGCAGCTGGCGCTGGTCCTTGACGAACGGCATCGGGAACAGCAATTCCACACCGCCCTGGATCAGCACGTTGCCACCGAAGGGCAGCGGGTCCTGGTCCGGGTCGAATGCGGTACCCGGGTTCGTACCCTTACTCGGCGTACTGCGCGGGCCGAGGCTGCTGTCTTCGAAGCCACGAACGGAGTTGAAACCACCGGCGAAATAATGCTCGTAGAACGGCAGCTCGGAGGTGGAACCATAGCTGTCGCCGTAGCCCAGCTCAGTGTGCCAACGCAGAGCGGTGCTCTGGCTCAGCGGAGTGAACAGCTGGCCGCGATAGTCGAGCTTGTAGAACGACAGGTCGCTACCCGGGATGGTGCTTTCCAGCACCAGGCTCTGGGAATGGCCACGAGTGGCCAGCACGCCCTTGTTCAGCGTCGATTCGGACCAGCCGATGGAGCCCTTGAAGTTCAGGTAGCTGTCGCCTTCCTGTTCGAGGAAATCGAAGATCTCGTCGACGGTGTAGATACCGGTGTTGATCTTGTCCTGCTGTACGGTCAGGCCGTAGGTCAGGCGCGCGGTCTCGCTGATCGGGTAGCCGATGCTGACGCCGGCACCGTAGCTGTCAACGGCATAGCTGGACACATCGGTATCGAGATCGTCGTAGTCGGTGCTGCGATAGAAGGCGTTGTAGCCCAGGCTGACGCCATCCGGAGTCCAGTAGGGATCGACGAAACCGAAGTTGTAGCGGGTCTGGTACTCGGAACGGGTCAGGCCGATGCTGACCTTGTTACCGGTACCCAGGAAGTTGTTCTGGCTGATGGAACCGCCGAGGATCAGGCCGGCGCTCTGGGCGAAGCCCACGCTGGCGGTGATGGAGCCGGACGGCTGCTCTTCCACGGTGTAGTTGACGTCGACCTGGTCATCGGTGCCGGGCACCTGCGGGGTTTCGACGTTCACTTCCTTGAAGAAGCCGAGGCGTTCCAGACGGGTCTTGGACTGGTCGATCAGGTAGGTCGAGGCCCAGCCACCTTCCATCTGGCGCATTTCGCGACGCAGCACTTCGTCTTCAGTCTTGGTGTTGCCGCGGAAGTTGATGCGATTGACGTAGGCGCGCTTGCCCGGATCCACCACGAAGGTGATGGAAACGGTGTTGTCCTCGTCGTGAGCTTCCGGCACGCCGTTGACGTTGGCGAAGGTGTAGCCCTCGTTACCCAGGCGGCGGGTGATCAGTTCGGAAGTGGTGGTCATCACCTTGCGCGAGAACACCTGGCCCTGCTGTACCAGCAGCAGCTTCTTCACTTCGTCCTCGGGCACCTTGAGGTCGCCGGAGAGTTTCACTTCGCGAACGGTGTACTTCTCGCCTTCATCGACGTTGACGGTGACGTAGACGTGCTTCTTGTCCGGGGTGATGGATACCTGGGTGGAGGAGATATCCATGTTGATGTAGCCGCGGTCCAGGTAGTAGGAACGCAGGCGCTCCAGGTCACCGGACAGTTTCTCGCGGGCGTACTTGTCATCATTCTTGAAGAAGGACAGCCAGTTGGTGGTCTTCAACTCGAACAGGTCGATCAGGTCTTCGTCAGGGAAGACGGTATTGCCGACGATGTTGATGTGCTGGATGGCCGCGACAGAGCCTTCGTTGATCTTGATCTTCAGGGCCACGCGGTTGCGCGGCTGCGGAATCACTTCGGCTTCGATCTCTGCGGAGTAGCGGCCCTGGGCCACGTACTGGCGCTGCAGCTCGTTACGTACGCCTTCGAGGGTGGCGCGCTGGAAGATCTCGCCTTCGGAGAGGCCGGATTGTTTCAGGCCCTTGAGCAGGTCTTCGGTGCTGATGGCCTTGTTGCCCTCGATCTCGATGCTGGAAATCGACGGACGCTCGACTACGGTGATAACCAGGACGTCGCCATCGCGACCCAGCTGGATGTCCTGGAAGAAGCCGGTCTTGAACAGTGCGCGGGTGGCTTCGACCAGACGGCGGTCGTCGGCGGTGTCACCGACGTTGAGCGGCAGGGCACCGAACACGCTGCCGGCGGAAACCCGCTGCAGGCCGTTGACGCGGATGTCGGAGATGTTGAAGGACTCGGCGTGAACCTCGGCGATCATGAGTGCGGCAAGCACCGCAGGTAGCAGCAGGCGTTTCATGAAGTCCTTTTTTATTCCAACCGGTAATAAAGAATCTGCCGCGCAAGGCGGCAGACTCGAAAATCAGTGACTCGTTACAGACGGCTCAGATCGTTTACCAGGGCGAGCAACATCACCCCTACGACCAGACTGATACCGATCTGCACCCCCCAAGCCTGCACCCGCTCTGACAATGGGCGACCTCGCGCCAATTCGATCAGGTAGAACAGCAGGTGCCCCCCATCAAGGACGGGAATTGGCAACAGATTGAGAACCCCCAGGCTTATGCTCAGATAGGCGAGGAAATTGAGAAAATCCCCCACCCCGGACTGGGCCGAAGCGCCCGCCACTTTAGCAATGGTTATCGGCCCGCTCAAGTTTTTTACCGAGAGCTCGCCAAGCAACATTTTCTTTAGGGAATCCAGAGTTAGCAGGCTCATGGACCAGGTCCTGGCCGCTGCTTCGGTCGCCGCATCGAGCGGGCCGAAACTGACTTCCCGGAGCATTTCCGCCGGCCAGTCGACACCTTTCACCCCCGCACCGAGGTAGCCACTGCGTGCCTCACCCTCACCACGGGAAGCCAGGGTCACCTGAACGTCACGCGCCTGGCCCTGAGTCTCGACACTGAGAGTGATGCGCTCGGCGGGACGCTTGCGTACCCGCTCGACCAGTTGCTGCCAGTCGTCCAACGGTTGGCCGTCCAGGGCCAGCAGACGGTCGCCTACCTTGAGGCCGGCAGCCTGGGCCGGTCCTTTGGGATCCAACTCATCGAGGATCGGCGGGATAGCCGGGCGCCAGGGGGCAATACCCAGGGCGCCAATCGGATCAGGCTCTTCCACGCCCTTGAGCCAGTCGTTCAGCTGCAGTTCACGGAACTCTTCGGTGGTGGCGCCGGCCTCGCGGACGCCCACCTGCAAGGATCCGGATTCGCCCAGACGGCGGATCAGCTGCAAGTTGACCTGGGACCAGCCAGTGACTGCCTTGCCATCGACCGAAACGATTTCCTCGCCGACCTCAAGGCCTGCGCGGGCAGCAATACTGTCGGGTGCAATGCTGCCGATGACCGGTTTGACCTGCTGGCTGCCGAGCATCGCCAGCACCCAGAAGAACAGCAGCGCAAGGAGGAAGTTGGCGATGGGACCGGCCGCAACGATGGCAATGCGCTGACCCACCGGTTTGCGATTGAAGGACTGTCCGAGCAGTTCCGCGGGTACTTCGGCCTCGCGCTCGTCCAGCATCTTCACGTAGCCGCCAAGGGGAATGGCAGCTACGACGAACTCCGTGCCGTGGCGATCATGCCAACGGAACAGCGGCATGCCGAAGCCGACGGAGAAACGCAGGACCTTGACCCCGCAACGCCGGGCCACCCAGAAGTGACCGAACTCGTGGAAGGTCACCAGCACCCCGAGAGCAATCAGGGTGCCAAGAATCATGTACACAGCGCTCATCGGTTTCCTCCGGAGCAAGCGACCACTGAAGGCCGGCCGCTAGCGCCCTTGACGGACCAACCACTGCTGCGCCGCGGCCCTGGCTCGGGCGTCAGCTTGCAGCACGGAGTCCAGCGTTTCGACCGCACTCGCCGCTTCGCGGTTCAGCACTTCGTCGATGATACTCGCGATCTCGGTGAAGCGGATGCGCCTACCCAGGAAGGCCGCAACAGCCACCTCGTTCGCGGCATTGAGCATCGCCGGGGCACTACCGCCCTCCTCCGCCGCCTGTCGAGCCAGGCGCAAGCAGGGGAAGCGCCCTTCGTCCGGGGCCTGGAAGTCCAGGCGGGCCACGGCGAACAGATCCAACGGCGATACGCCGGAATCGATGCGTTCCGGCCACGCCAGCGCGTGGGCGATGGGGGTGCGCATGTCCGGATTGCCCAGTTGGGCCAGTACCGAACCGTCCACGTAGTCCACCAACGAGTGGATCACACTCTGCGGATGGATCACCACTTCCACCTGGGCCGGGCGCGCATCGAACAGCCAGCAGGCCTCGATCAACTCCAGCCCCTTGTTCATCATGCTGGCCGAATCCACGGAAATCTTGCGCCCCATGGACCAGTTGGGATGCGCGCAGGCCTGCTCAGGAGAAACCTCTGGCAACTGCTCCAGCGGCATCTCTCGGAACGGGCCGCCGGAAGCGGTCAGCAGAATGCGGCGCACGCCTACGGGCGCCAGTCCACGGGCGTAATCCCGGGGCAGGCATTGGAAAATCGCATTGTGTTCGCTGTCGATCGGCAGCAACACGGCACCGCTCTTGCGCACGGCCTGCATGAACAGGGCGCCGGACATCACCAGCGCTTCCTTGTTGGCCAGCAGGACGCGCTTTCCCGCCTCAACCGCAGCCAGGGTCGGCTTGAGACCGGCAGCGCCTACGATAGCGGCCATCACAGCGTCGACCTGCGGGTGAGCGGCGACCTCGCAAAGCCCTTCCTCACCCACCAGGACACGCGTCTTAAGCCCGGCCGCCAGCAGACCGCCTTGCAGATGACGGGCGGAATCGGCATCCGGCACTACAGCGAATTCGGGGCGATGGCGCAGGCACAGGGCCTCCAGCTCGCTCAGTCGGCTGAAGCCGCTGAGGGCGAAGGCCTGATAACGATCAGGATGGCGAGCAACGACATCCAGGGTGCTGAGGCCGATGGAGCCGGTAGCCCCCAGCACGGTAATGCGTTGCGGCTGACTCACAGGGCACCCCAGCCGGCAGCCCAGAGCAGCGCGGCGAACAGCGGGATGGCCGCAGTCAGGCTGTCGATGCGGTCCAGCACGCCACCATGACCCGGCAGCAGGTTACTGCTGTCCTTGATGCCGGACTGGCGCTTGAACATGCTTTCGGTCAGGTCGCCCACGACCGAGATCAGCACTACCAATGCGGCGCCAGCCAGGGCCAGTACAAGCTCCGAACCCACCCAGCCACGGTAGAAACCAACACCCACGGTGATCGCCAGGCTGGCCAGCAGACCACCCACCAGCCCTTCCCAGCTCTTGCCGGGGCTGACGTTGGGTGCAAGCTTGCGCTTGCCGAATGCCTTGCCGGAAAAATAGGCGCCGATATCGGCTGCCCAGACCAGGACCATCACGGCGAGAATCAACCAATTGGCCAGCGGCCATTGCTTGAACAGCACCAGCCCCTGCCAGGCGGGCAGCAGGATCAACAGACCGATGACCAGCTTGCCCGGCGTACCACCCCAGTAGCGGCTCGTTTCGGGATACCCCAGCACGAGGATGGTCGCCGCCCCCCACCAGAGCACGCCGAGCACCAGGACCAGCGGCGCCAGTGCCGGCGCGAGATATAGCCCATAGAGCAGTGCAGCGACGAGCAGGCCATAGGCGACACGCAGCGGCTGTGAGGAGAAGCCCGCCAGGCGCGCCCACTCCCAACCACCGAGGCTTACCACGGCACCGATGAACAGAGCGAAGGCGCCGCCATCCAGCCAGAAGAAGCCCGCGAGGGCGATGGGCAGCAACACCAGGGCGGTGATGACGCGTTGTTTCAGCATTTGGCTCGGGCCTCGGCTTCTAGCTGCTCGCTTGTCTTGCCGAAGCGACGCTGGCGCTTGGCGAAATCGGCCAGCGCCTTGCGCATGGCTTCGTGCTTGAAGTCAGGCCAGAAGAGATCAGAGAAATACAGCTCGGCATAGGCGAGCTGCCAAAGCAGGAAGTTGCTGATGCGATGCTCGCCACCCGTGCGGATGCACAGGTCGGGCAACGGCAGATCGCCGGTGACCAGGCAGCTTTGCAGCAACTGCGGAGAAATGTCGTCGACCTGCAGGTGACCAGCCTGGACCTCACGCGCCAGGCGCTGTGCGGCCTGGGTGATGTCCCACTGACCGCCGTAGTTGGCGGCGACCTGAAGGACGAACTTCTGATGGGTGGAGGTCAGTTGCTCGGCTTCGCGCATGGCGGCTTGCAGCTCCGGATGGAAGCGCGAGCGGTCGCCAATGATGCGCAGGCGGATGTCGTTCTGGTCCAGGCGCCGAGCCTCGCGGCGCAGCGCCCCCAGGAACAGCTCCATCAGGGCGCTGACCTCATCAGCCGGACGCTGCCAGTTCTCACTGGAGAAGGCGAACAGGGTGAGCACCTCGACACCGGCCTCGGCACACACCTCGATCACCGCCCGGACCGCGTCCACGCCGGCCTTGTGTCCGGCGACGCCAGGCAGCAGGCGCTTCTTCGCCCAACGGTTGTTACCGTCCATGATAATCGCCACATGCCGTGGCACCGCGGGGTTCGCGCCTTGCTGGTTCTTGTCCATGGCGATACCGGACGTCAAACGGCCATCAGGTCTTTTTCTTTGGTTTCCAGAGCCTTGTCGACTTCGCCAACGAACTTGTCGGTCAGCTTCTGGACGTCGTCAGCGGCACGACGCTCGTCGTCTTCGCTGATTTCCTTTTCCTTGACCAGATCCTTCAGCTGCGCCAGGGCATCACGACGGATGTTGCGCACGGCAACACGGGCGTTTTCGGCTTCGGCACGCGCCTGCTTGGTGAAGCCCTTGCGGGTTTCCTCGGTCAGGGCGGGCATCGGCACACGAATGGTGGTGCCGGCAGTAGCCGGGTTCAGGCCCAGGTCAGAGGTCATGATGGCCTTTTCCACAGCCTGGATCATGCTCTTGTCGAACACGGTCAGGGCCAGGGTGCGGGAGTCCTCGGCTATCACGTTGGCCACCTGGCGCAGCGGAGTGTCGGCGCCATAGTAGGAGACCATGACGCTGTCCAGAATGCTCGGGTGCGCACGCCCTGTGCGGATCTTGGCGAAAGCATGATCCAGCGATTCCAGGGTTTTCTTCATGCGCTCCTGCGCTTCTTGCTTGATCTCGTTGATCACTGTTCGCCCTCCTCGATCAGGGTTCCTTCGGCGCCGCCGACCACGATGTTCAGCAGGGCACCCGGTTTATTCATATTGAAGACCCGCAGCGGCATCTTCTGATCACGGCACAGACAGATGGCCGTGAGGTCCATGACACCCAGCTTGCGATCCAGCACCTCGTCATAGGTCAGGCGCTCGAACTTCTCGGCATTGGGGTCCTTGAACGGGTCGGCAGTGTACACGCCATCGACCTTGGTGGCTTTCAGCACCACGTCAGCATCCACTTCGATGGCTCGCAGGCAGGCGGCCGAATCGGTGGTGAAGAACGGGTTGCCGGTGCCGGCGGAGAAGATCACCACTTCGCCGGAGCTCAGGTGACGCATGGCCTTGCGGCGGTCGTAGTGGTCGGTCACGCCGACCATGGAAATGGCCGACATCACGATGGCGGGGATGTTGGAACGCTCCAGCGCATCACGCATGGCCAGGGCGTTCATCACGGTGGCAAGCATGCCCATGTGGTCGCCGGTTACCCGATCCATGCCAGCGGCGCTCAGGGCCGCACCACGGAAGAGGTTGCCGCCGCCGATCACGAGGCCGACCTGGACGCCGATACCGACCAGTTGGCCGATTTCCAGCGCCATACGATCGAGGACCTTCGGATCGATACCGAACTCCTCGGAGCCCATCAGGGCCTCACCGCTGAGTTTGAGCAGAATGCGTTTGTAGCGAGGTTGGCGGCCACTCACCTGCTGAGCCATTGCGTATCTCTCCTGCGGCGCTATTGAATTCATGGGCATCAAAGCCCGGTGTACTGGCGAGTCCTGAGACTACGCAAACGGCAATTGGTGCCCGGCTACCGGGCCCGCCGCTGGAACCGCCCCGAAATGGCTCCCCAGTTTGACGAAGAGGCCGCACGCGTGAGCGGGCAGCCTCTTACGGGGCGACAGCCGAAGCCGTCTTATTGCTTGGTAGCGGCGACCTGGGCAGCTACTTCGGCAGCGAAGTCGACTTCGACTTTCTCGATGCCTTCGCCTACTTCGTAACGAACGAAGGAAACGATTTCGGCGCCGGCTTTCTTGGCCAGGTCACCGACCTTGACTTCCGGATCCTTGACGAAAGGCTGCTCGACCAGGCTGGCTTCGGCCAGGAACTTGGCGATACGGCCCTTGACCATGTTCTCGACGATGTTTTCCGGCTTGCCGGCGATCTTGTCGGCGTTCAGGGCCAGGAAGATTTCCTTTTCCTTGGCAACGGCTTCTTCGGAAACTTCGGCCGAGCTCAGGAACTGCGGGTTGCTGGCAGCCACGTGCATGGCGATGTCCTTGGCCAGTTCCGGGGTGCCGCCCTTCAGGTTCACGACTACGCCGATGCGGTGGCCGTGCAGGTAGGCACCAACCACGTCGCCTTCAACGCGGGTCAGACGACGGATGTTGACGTTTTCGCCAGTCTTGGAAACCAGGGCCAGACGAGCTTCTTCGCGGGACTCGACCAGCGGAGCGGCGTCGGTCAGCTTCTCGTTGAAAGCCTGTTCCAGGGAAGCGGCAACGAAGCCTTTGAAGTCGTCCTGCAGAGCCAGGAAGTCGGTCTGGGAGTTGACTTCGATGATGACGGCAACCTTGTTGTCGTCTGCCACTTTGACAGCGATGGCGCCTTCGGCAGCGATGTTGCCAGCCTTCTTGGCAGCCTTGATGGCGCCAGCGGCGCGCATGTCGTCGATGGCCTTCTCGATGTCGCCTTCAGCGGCGGTCAGGGCCTTCTTGCAATCCATCATGCCCAGGCCGGTACGCTCGCGCAGTTCTTTAACCAGGGCTGCAGTAATCTCTGCCATGTCGCAATCCTCTTGAATAGGTTTTCAACCATTCAGCCCGGAGACCGGGCATTCACAATTCGGAGGTGGCAAAAAGGGGGCCTAGCCCCCTTCTTGCGCACCGGGTAACGCTAGACGGCTGTCAACTCAGCCTTCTGCGGCCTCGGAAGCAGCTTCTTCGACGAACTCGTCAGGACCGCCAGCGGCATTCTGACGACCGCGGATTACAGCATCAGCAACGCTGGAGAGGTACAGCTGAACGGCGCGGATGGCGTCGTCGTTACCCGGGATGACGTAATCAACGCCTTCAGGGCTGCTGTTGGTATCGACGACACCGATAACCGGGATGCCCAGCTTGTTGGCTTCGGTGATAGCGATGCGCTCGTGGTCAACGTCGATCACGAACAGAGCGTCCGGCAGGCCGCCCATGTCCTTGATACCGCCCAGGCTGCGCTCGAGCTTCTCGAGGTCGCGGCTGCGCATCAGAGCTTCTTTCTTGGTCAGTTTGGCGAAGGTGCCGTCCTGGGACTGGGTTTCCAGATCGCGCAGGCGCTTGATGGACTGACGGATGGTCTTGTAGTTGGTCAGCATGCCGCCGAGCCAGCGGTGATCGACGTACGGGGAGCCGCAGCGAGCAGCTTCTTCACGAACGATCTTGCCAGCGGAGCGCTTGGTGCCGACGAACAGAACCTTGTTTTTGCCAGCAGCCAGTTTCTCAACGAAGCTCAGGGCGTCGTTGAACATCGGCAGGGTTTTTTCAAGGTTGATGATGTGGATCTTGTTGCGCGCGCCGAAAATGTACTTGCCCATTTTCGGGTTCCAGTAACGGGTCTGGTGGCCGAAGTGCACACCGGCCTTCAGCATATCGCGCATGTTGACTTGGGACATTTCAATTCCTCGATAAGTCGGGTTAGGCCTCCACGTATCCCAATATCCAACCCTTTCGGGCACCCAGGAGATCGTGTCGATACGTGTGTGGGTTAAAAGCTTCCGGACAGCACGTCCGTAAAGCGGCGCGTTTTATAGCACAAAAAGCTGGGTAGAGCTACTGCAACGATACGCCTCAAATCAGGTGCTTTCCTCCCTGACGCTTATGGCTTGCGGCTTGAAGCTGTTAATATCAAGCCTTTTCCGTTTGCGCCCGAGAGCCAATATGACCGTCACCATCAAGACGCCCGCAGAAATCGAGAAAATGCGCGTTGCCGGCCGCCTGGCCGCCGAAGTGCTGGAGATGATCGGCGAGCATGTCAAACCCGGCGTGACTACCGAGGAACTGGACCGCATCTGCCATGACTACATCGTCAACGTGCAGCAGGCCATCCCCGCTCCCCTGAACTACAAGGGGTTCCCCAAGTCGATCTGCACCTCGGTCAACCACGTGGTGTGCCACGGCATCCCCAACGAGAAGCCGTTGAAAGATGGCGACATCGTCAACATCGACGTCACCGTCATCAAGGACGGCTACCACGGCGACACCAGCAAGATGTTCATGGTGGGCAAGGCGCCGGAATGGGCCGACAAGCTCTGCCGCGTGACCCAGGAGTGCATGTACAAGGGCATCCAGCTGGTAAAACCGGGCGCACGCCTGGGCGATATCGGTGAAGTGATCCAGAAGCACGCCGAGAAGCTGGGCTATTCGGTGGTCCGTGAATACTGCGGCCACGGCATCGGCGCCGTGTTCCACGAAGAGCCCCAGGTCCTGCACTACGGCCGCGCCGGTACTGGCATGGAGCTCAAGGAAGGCATGACCTTCACCATCGAGCCGATGATCAACCAGGGCCGCCCGGAAACCCGCCTGCTGGGCGACGGCTGGACCGCCATCACCAAGGACCGCAAGCTTTCCGCGCAGTGGGAGCACACCGTCCTGGTGACCGCCGACGGCTATGAAATCCTGACGTTGCGCAGCGACGACACCCTGTCGCGCACCTCGCCCTGATCACCCACCTTATATAAGGAACGCCGCCCCATGCCGCAGGTGGATCCCGAGTTGTTCGACCGCGGGCAGTTCCAGGCGGAACTGGCCTTGAAGTCCAGCCCCATCGCTGCCTTCAAGAAAGCCATTCGCCAGGCCCGCGATGTGCTCGACAACCGTTTCGCCAACGGCCGCGACATCCGTCGCCTGGTGGAAGACCGCGCCTGGTTCGTCGACCAGATCCTGCGGGCGGCGTGGGGGCGCTTCGGCTGGAGCGAGGACGCCGACATCGCCCTGCTGGCCGTGGGCGGCTACGGGCGCGGCGAGCTGCACCCCTTCTCCGATATCGACTTGCTGATCCTGCTGGACAGCGCCGATCACGAAGTCTTCCGCGAACCCATCGAAGGCTTCCTCACCCTGCTCTGGGACATCGGACTGGAAGTGGGCCAGAGCGTGCGCTCGGTGGCCGAATGTGCCGAAGAGGCGCAGGCCGACCTGACGGTGGTGACCAACCTGATGGAAAGCCGGACCATCGCCGGTCCCGAACACCTGCGTCAGCGCATGCTGGAGGTCACCAGCCCCGAGCAGATGTGGCCGAGCAAGCACTTCTTCCTCGCCAAGCGCAACGAGCAGAAGGCGCGCCACGCCAAGTACAACGACACCGAATACAACCTGGAACCCAACGTGAAGGGTTCCCCGGGTGGCCTGCGCGATATCCAGACCATCCTCTGGGTCGCCCGCCGCCAGTTCGGCAGCCTCAACCTGCACGGCCTGGTGCAGCAGGGCTTCCTGATGGAAACCGAGTGCAGCATGCTGGCCTCCAGCCAGGAATTCCTCTGGAAGGTGCGTTACGCCCTGCACATGCTGGCCGGACGCGCCGAAGACCGCCTGCTGTTCGATCACCAGCGCAAGATCGCCTCCCTCCTCGGCTTCGAGGACGGCGACGGCAAGCTCGGCATCGAACGCTTCATGCAGAAGTACTACCGGGTGGTGATGGGGGTTTCCGAGCTCAGCGACCTGATCAACCAGCACTTCGAGGAAGTCATCCTGCGCGCTGGCGAGACCGGTCAGGCGCAGCCGTTGAACAGCCGTTTCCAGTTGCGCGACGGCTATATCGAGGTGACCCACCCGAACGTCTTCAAGCGCACCCCCTTCGCCATGCTGGAAATCTTCGTGCTGATGGCCCAGCACCCGGAGATCAAGGGTGTGCGCGCGGACACCATCCGCCTGCTGCGGGACAGCCGTCATCTGATCGACGACGATTTCCGCAAGGACATCCGCAACACCAGCCTGTTCATCGAGCTGTTCAAGTCCACCCAGGGCATCCACCGCAACCTGCGGCGCATGAACCGCTACGGCATCCTCGGCCTGTACCTGCCGGAGTTCGGCCAGATCATCGGGCAGATGCAGCACGACCTGTTCCACATCTATACGGTGGACGCCCACACGCTCAACCTGATCAAGCACCTGCGCAAGCTGAAGTGGCCGGAGCTGGCGGAGAAGTTCCCCCTGGCCAGCAAGCTCATCGACAAGCTGCCCAAGCCGGAGCTGATCTACCTCGCCGGCCTCTATCACGACATCGGCAAGGGCCGTGGCGGCGACCACTCCGAACTGGGTGCCGTGGACGCGGAAATCTTCTGCGCCCGCCACCAGTTGCCGGTATGGGACTCGCGCCTGGTGGCCTGGCTGGTGCAGCACCACCTGGTAATGTCCACCACGGCTCAGCGCAAGGACCTCTCCGACCCGCAGGTGATCTACGACTTCGCCCGCCTGGTGGGCGACCAGACCCGCCTGGATTACCTCTACGTGCTCACCGTGGCCGACATCAACGCCACCAACCCGAGCCTGTGGAACTCCTGGCGCGCCAGCCTGCTGCGCCAGCTCTACACCGAGACCAAGCGCGCCCTGCGCCGCGGCCTGGAAAACCCGCTGGATCGGGAAGAGCAGATCCGCCAGACCCAATCCGCCGCCATCGACATCCTGGTGCGCAACGGCATCGACCAGGACGAGGCCGAGCAGCTCTGGAGCCAGCTGGGCGACGACTACTTCCTGCGCCACACCGCCAACGACGTGGCCTGGCACACCGAGGCGATCCTCCAGCACCCGGCCGGCAACGACCCGCTGGTGCTGATCAAGGAAACCGCCCAGCGCGAGTTCGAGGGCGCCACCCAGATATTCATCTACGCGCCGGACCAGCACGACTTCTTCGCCGTGACCGTGGCCGCCATGTCGCAGCTCAACCTGAACATCCACGACGCGCGGATCATCACCTCCACCAGCCAGTTCACCCTCGACACCTACATCGTGCTCGATGCCGACGGCGGGCGGATCGGCGAGAACCCGGCGCGCATCCGCGAGATCCGCGAAGGCCTGATCGACGCCCTGAAGAACCCGGACGAGTACCCGGCCATCATCCAGCGCCGCGTACCGCGCCAGCTCAAGCACTTCGCCTTCCCGCCGCAGGTGACCATCTCCAACGACGCCCAGCGCCCGGTGACCATTCTAGAACTGATCGCCCCCGACCGCCCCGGCCTGCTGGCGCGCATCGGGCGCATCTTCCTGGAGTTCGACCTGTCGCTGCAGAACGCCAAGATCGCCACCCTCGGCGAGCGGGTGGAAGACGTGTTCTTCGTTACCGACGCCAACAACCAGCCGCTCTCTGACCCCGAGCTCTGTCTACGGCTGCAGGAGGCCATCGTCTCCCAGCTGTCCGACGCCAACGGCAAGAGCCTGGACCCGACACGAATAAGCATCTGAACCCGTAGGGTGCAATAAGGCCGCAGGCCGGATTGCACCGTTTGACCCACGACCTCCCTGTTGACGCCCTACAACCATGAATGACGCCCTGAACCAGCTGCAGCCCTACCCCTTCGAGAAACTCCGCGCCCTGCTGGCCGGCGCCCAGCCGCCGGCGGAGAAAAAGGCCATCGCCCTGTCCATCGGCGAGCCCAAGCACCGCTCCCCGGCCTTCGTCGCCGAGGCGCTGTCGGCCAGTCTCGATCAATTGGCGGTCTACCCCACTACCCTGGGCATCCCGGCCCTGCGCGAAGCCATCGCCCAGTGGTGCGAAGGCCGCTTCAAGGTGCCCGCCGGCTGGCTTGACGCCGCCCGCCACGTGCTGCCGGTGAACGGCACCCGCGAGGCGCTGTTCGCCTTCACTCAGGCTGTCGTGAACCGTGCCGACAACGGCCTGGTGGTCAGTCCGAACCCCTTCTATCAAATCTACGAAGGTGCGGCCCTGCTGGCCGGCGCCGAGCCCCATTACCTGCCGTGCCTGGCGGAGAACGGTTTCAACCCGGACTTCGACGCCGTGCCGGCGGACGTCTGGCAGCGCTGCCAGATCCTCTTCCTCTGCTCCCCGGGCAACCCCACGGGTGCGCTGATCCCGGTGGAAACGCTGAAGAAGCTGATCGCCCTGGCCGATGAGCACGACTTCGTCATCGCCGCCGACGAGTGCTACAGCGAGCTCTATTTCGATGAGCAGAACCCGCCCGCCGGCCTGCTCACCGCCTGCGCCGAACTGGGCCGCTCGGACTTCAAGCGCTGCGTGGTGTTCCACAGCCTGTCCAAGCGCTCCAACCTGCCGGGCCTGCGCTCCGGCTTCGTTGCCGGCGACGCCGACATCCTCAAGTCCTTCCTGCTGTACCGCACCTACCACGGCTGCGCCATGCCGGTGCAGACCCAACTGGCCAGCGTCGCGGCCTGGAACGACGAAGTCCACGTACGCGCCAACCGCGCCATGTACCGCGAGAAATTCGACGCCATGCTGGATATCCTTGGCCCGGTGCTGGACGTACAGCGTCCCGACGGCGGTTTCTACCTCTGGGCGAAGACCCCGGTGGACGACGAAACCTTCACCCGTGAGCTGTTCGCCCGCGAACACGTCACCGTGGTTCCCGGCTCCTACCTGTCGCGCGCCGTCGATGGCTTCAACCCCGGCGCCGGCCGCGTGCGCATGGCCCTGGTGGCCCCGCTCGCCGAATGCGTGGAAGCCGGCGAACGCATCCGCCACTTCATCAAGGGCCTGTGAGATTCGAAGGAAAGACACCATGAGCATCACCCTCTACGGCATCAAGGCCTGCGACACCATGAAGAAGGCGCGCACCTGGCTCGAAGAGCAGGGCGTGGCCTACAGCTTCCATGACTACAAGGCATCGGCCATCGACCGCGCCAACCTGGAGAAATGGTGCGCCGAGCATGGCTGGGAAACCGTCCTGAACCGTGCTGGCACCACCTTCCGCAAGCTGGAAGACGCGCAGAAGGCCGACCTGGACCAGGACAAGGCCGTCGCCCTGATGCTGGCCCAGCCGTCGATGATCAAACGTCCAGTGCTGGACCTGGGTGATCGCACCTTGGTCGGTTTCAAACCGGACCTTTACGCCGCCGCATTCAAGTGACTTGCCAGGGCGCGGTGCCGGGACTGCTTCCCAGTAACCGCCCCATCTGATCAACACCCTTCAGCAAGAGGAATCCCCATGTCCAACGCTCTCTTCAGCATCGCCTTCGGCGTCGGCACCCAGAACCGCCAGGGCAACTGGCTGGAAGTCTTCTACGCCCTGCCGCTGCTCAAGCCGTCCGAGCAACTGGTCGCTGCCGTCGCTCCCGTGCTCGGTTACAGCGCCGGCAACCAGGCCATCACCATCAGCAACGCCCAGGCCGCTCAATTGGCCACTGCGCTGAAGGATATCGACGCCGCCCAGGCCGCCCTGCTGACCCGCCTGGCCGAAAGCCACAAGCCGCTGGTCGCCACCCTGCTGGCCGAAGACGCCGCACTGACCTCCACCCCGGAGGCCTACCTCAAGCTGCACCTGCTGTCCCACCGCCTGGCCAAGCCGCACGGTCTGAACCTGACCGGCATCTTCCCGCTGCTGCCGAACGTTGCCTGGACCAGCCAGGGCGCCATCGACCTGTCCGAACTGGCAGAGCGTCAGCTGGAAGCCCGCCTGAAGGGCGAGCTGCTGGAAGTCTTCTCCGTGGACAAGTTCCCGAAAATGACCGACTACGTGGTCCCGGCCGGCGTGCGCATCGCCGACACCGCCCGCGTACGCCTGGGCGCCTATGTGGGTGAAGGCACCACCGTGATGCACGAAGGCTTCATCAACTTCAACGGCGGCACCGAAGGCCCGGGCATGATCGAAGGCCGCGTTTCCGCTGGCGTCTTCGTCGGCAAGGGCTCTGACCTCGGCGGCGGCTGCTCCACCATGGGCACCCTGTCCGGCGGCGGCAATATCGTCATCTCCGTGGGCGAAGGCTGCCTGATCGGCGCCAACGCCGGCATCGGCATCCCGCTGGGCGACCGCAACATCGTCGAAGCCGGCCTGTACATCACCGCTGGCACCAAGGTGGCACTGCTGGACGACCAGAACCAGCTGGTGAAAGTGGTCAAGGCCCGCGACCTGGCTGGCCAGGCTGACCTGCTGTTCCGCCGCAATTCGCAGAACGGTGCTGTCGAGTGCAAAACCAACAAGACTGCCATCGAGCTGAACGAAGCCCTGCACGCTCATAACTGAGCCAGGGTCCCGAAGCCTCGGCTTCGGGACAGCTTCCGACCAGGCCCGGACGCTCGTTTACACTCAGTAGACCGTGCATCCGGGCCTGTTCGCGTTCGAACCGGCCTTAACTCGCAACGCTTCCATTTCCGTGTGCCGCAGCAATGTCCCTGAACTCCCCCTGGCGCTCCGACTTCCCCGCCCTTTCGGCCCTTGAAGCCGAGGGCCAGACCTACCTCGACAGCGCCGCCACCTCGCAGAAGCCCCAGGCGGTGCTCGACGCCCTGCTCGGCTACTACGCCAGCGGCGCAGCCAATGTGCATCGTGCCCAGCATCTGCCGGGCGAGCGCGCCACCCGCGCCTTCGAAGGGACACGGACACTCGCGGCACAGTGGTTGAATGCCGCTAATCCGGCGGAAATCCTCTTCACCCGCGGCGTCACCGAGGCGATCAACCTGCTGGCCTATGGCCTGGAGCATCTGTTCCAACCAGGCGATGAGATCGTCATCAGCGCCCTGGAACACCACGCCAACCTGCTGCCCTGGCAGCAATTGGCCCTGCGCCGGCAGCTCAAACTGGTGGTTTTGCCGCTGGATGATCGCGGCGTGATCGACCTGGAACAGGCGCGCCGGCTGATCGGACCGCGTACCCGCCTGCTGGCGGTGAGCCAACTGTCCAATGTGCTCGGTCGCTGGCAGCCGTTGACCGAGCTGCTGCCCCTGGCTCGTGGTCAGGGCGCCATTACCGTGGTCGACGGTGCCCAGGGCGCGGTACATGGCCGCCATGACGTCCAAGCAATGGGTTGCGACTTCTATGCGTTCTCCAGCCACAAGCTCTATGGCCCCGACGGCGTCGGCGTGCTTTACGGTCGCAGCGAGGCACTGGCGCGTCTCAGGCACTGGCAGTTCGGCGGTGAGATGGTCCACACCGCTGCTTACCAGAGTGCCGACTTCCACGGCGCCCCTCTGGGCTTCGAGGCTGGCACCCCGGCCATCGCCTCGGTGATCGGCCTGGGCGCCGCACTGGATTACCTGGGCAACCTCGACGCCGCCGCCATCGCCGGCCATGAAGCAGCCCTGCACGCCAAACTCCTGGCCGGGCTCGCTGCACGAGACGGCGTGCGCCTGCTGGGCGACCCCGAACTGGCGCTGGCCAGTTTCAGCATCGAAGGCGTGCATAACGCCGACCTCGCACATCTGCTTACCGAGCAGGGCATCGCCGTGCGTGCCGGCCACCACTGCGCCATGCCACTGATGCACCGCCTCGGCCTGCAAGGCGCCATCCGCGTGTCCCTCGGCCTTTATAACGACGGCAATGACCTGGAGCGCTTCTTCGGCGCCCTGGACAAGGCTCTGGAGATGCTGCGATGACCCTGCCCGCCAAGGCCCGGGAAGCCCTGGACGTATTCACCGCCGCCGGTGGCTGGGAACAACGTGCGCGCCTGCTGATGCAATGGGGCGAACGACTGGAAGCCCTGAGCGATGCCGAACGCAGCGATGCCAATCGGGTGCATGGCTGTGAAAGCCAGGTCTGGCTGATCGCAGAGCACCAGGGCGAGCACTGGCATTTCCGTGCGGCCAGCGACGCACGATTGATCCGCGGCCTGCTGGCGGTCCTGCTGGCACGCGTTGACGGGCTGGAAGGTAGCGAACTGGCTGGAATCGACCTGGCGGACTGGTTCAATCAGCTGGGATTGGGCCGGCAACTGTCGCCATCGCGCAGCAATGGCCTGAACGCGGTACTCAAGAAAATGCGTGAACTGAGCCTGTAGGGGCGAATTCGTTCGCTGTGTCTGCATTGAGTGTTGCAAGTAGCTGCATTGCCCGTAGGAGCTGGCTTGCCAGCGAATAGCCCCTTTCGCTAGCAAGCTAGCTCCTACAAGGCTCCTGGACGGATGGGCGATCTCTGGCAATAGCCAACAAGGCGCGCCCGTCGTGCCCGGAATCGTTGGGCCTCGTTCCTCGGCACCAACCTACCAGGAGCCTTATCCCGCAGTGCGCTCCGACGGCCTGCGCGCCCCGGCCACCAACTTATCCACAATCCGCGCCGCCGCCACCATGCCAAAGGTGGCAGTGACCATCATCACCGCGCCAAAGCCGCCGGCGCAGTCCAGCTTCACGCCTTCGCCGACGAAACTCTTCTGCTGGCACACCGAGCCATCCGGCTTCGGGTAGCGCAGCTGCTCCGTCGAGAACACGCAGGGCACGCTGTAGGTGCGCCCTGGCGTGCGGGAGAAGTTGTAATCGCGGCGCAGGGTCGAACGCACCTTGGCCGCCAGGGGGTCGTTGAAGGTCTTGTTCAGGTCGGCGACCTGGATCTGAGCCGGGTCCACCTGGCCACCGGCACCGCCGGTGGTGACGATCTGGATCTTGCGCCGCTTGCACCAGGCGATCAGGGCCGCCTTGGCCGCCACGCTGTCGATGCAGTCGATCACCGCATCCAGTTCAGGGGTGATGTACTCGGCCATGGTCTCGCGGGTCACGAAGTCGGCCACCGCATGGACCACGCAAGCCGGGTTGATGGCGCGGATGCGCTCGGCCATCACGTCCACCTTGGCCTTGCCCACGGCGCCTTCGATGGCATGCACCTGGCGGTTGGTATTGGTGATGCAGACGTCGTCCAGGTCGAACAGGGAGATCTCGCCCACCCCGGAGCGCGCCAGGGCCTCCGCCGCCCAGGAGCCCACGCCGCCGATGCCGACCACCGCCACATGGGCCGCCTGCAACCGGGCGAGTCCATCCAGGCCATAAAGCCGGGCAATGCCGCCGAAACGCTCGTCTGTATTCATGCCGATCACTCCCATCGCCAACCTTCGGGCGGGCGCGCATTATAGGAAGCGCTCTCCTTCGGCCCAAGTCCATTGGCGCTGAATGGTGGCCCATAGATCCGGGCCCGGTCCGCCAGGGCTATAGTCGGCCGATAACAACAACGGAGCCGGTCATGCGCAATTTCACCTTCTATAACCCCACCCGCATCCATTTCGGCGAAGGCCAGATCAGCAAACTGGGGCGGGACGTGCCCGCCGGCAGCCGGGTCCTGGTGACACACGGCGGCGGCAGCATCTTCCAGAACGGTGTCTGGCAGCAGGTAGAGGAAGCGCTGGACGGGTATCAGCTGGTCCGTTTCGGCGGAATCGAGGCCAATCCGCAGTTCGATACCCTGGTCAAGGCCGCCGAGCTGGCCAAGGCCGAACGCTGCGACTTCATCGTCGCCGTCGGCGGCGGCTCGGTAATCGATGGCAGCAAGTTCATCGCCGCCGCAGCCTGCTACGACGGCGACCCGCTGGACCTGCTCAGCGGCAAGCGGATCACCGCCGCCCTGCCCATGGGCTGCGTGCTGACCCTGGCCGCCACCGGCTCGGAGAGCAACCCCCACGGCGTGGTCACCCATGTCGCCCGCCAGGAGAAGCTGCCCTTCTCCAGCGCCCTGCTCTATCCGCGTTTCGCCATCCTCGACCCGCGCACCACTTTCAGCCTGCCCCCCCGGCAGATCGGCAATGGCGTGGTGGATGCGTTCGTCCACACCATCGAGCAGTACCTGACCTACCCAGCCGACGCGCCGCTGCAGGACCGCTACGCCGAAGGCCTGCTGTTGACCCTGATAGAAGAAGGCCCCAAAGCGCTGGCCAACCCCGACGATTACGCCGTGCGCGCCAACCTGATGTGGTGCGCCACCCAGGCGCTGAACGGCCTGCTCGGCTGCGGCGTTCCCCAGGACTGGTCGACCCACATGATCGGTCACGAGCTGACCGCGCTCTACCACATCGACCACGCCCAGACCCTGGCCGTGGTGCTGCCGGCACTGCTGGCCGAGCGCCGCCAGGTCAAGCGCGAGAAGCTGCTGCAGTACGCCTCCCGCGTCTGGGGCTTGAAGGAAGGTGACGAAGAACAGCGTATCGATTCCGCCATCCAGGCCACCCGCGATTTCTTCAAGCGCATGGGCGTGCCCACCCGTTTGTCCGAACACGGCCTGGATGCCGATGTGATCCCCCAGGTACTGGCGCAACTGGAGCGGCACGGCATGACCGCATTGAGCGAGCGGCGCGACCTTGACCTGGAAATCAGCGAGCGCATTCTGTTGAGAGCGCTCTGACGCGATACCAGCCTCCGAGGCGGCATTTCGCCACATCGGGAGAACTTCTGGCGCCAAAGACAAACAAACCATCTGGCGGGGCGGCCATCCGGCTCCCCCGTCTGGTTGCAATCTATACAGCTGTTGGGCGCCGGGGTAGGATTCGCGCCGGCCAGCAATTCGCTGGCCCTACCCCCGGTTTCGTATGAAAAACCGCCTGATGCAGGCCGTTCTCCTATGGGACCCAGTTCCTCGATTCGGAACCCTTGACCTCTATGCCATCGCGTAAATTTGGACTCAACCTGGTGGTCTTCGTGGCGGTTGCCGCGTTGTTCACCGGTATCTGGGCGCTTTACAACCGCCCGGTCACCGCGCCGGACTGGCCGGAACAGATCTCCGGTTACTCCTTCTCGCCGTTCCGCGCGGACCAGAACCCACAGCAGAACCGCTACCCCAACGACGACCAGATCCGCCAGGACCTCGAACTGCTGAGCAAGCAGACCGACAACATCCGGACCTACTCGGTGGACGGCACCCTGGCCGACATCCCGCGCCTGGCAGAGGAATTCGGCCTGCGGGTGACCCTGGGCGTGTGGATCAGCCCGGACGAGGAACGCAACGAGCGCGAGATCGCCAAGGCCATCGAAATCGCCAACGCGTCCCGCAGCGTGGTTCGCGTGGTGGTAGGTAACGAGGCCCTGTTCCGTCGCGAAATCAGCCGCAAGGACCTGATGGTCTACCTGGACCGCGTCCGCGCCGCCGTGAAGGTGCCGGTGACCACCTCCGAGCAGTGGCACATCTGGCTGAAATACCCGGAACTGGCCAAGCACGTCGACCTCGTGGCAGCCCACGTGCTGCCTTACTGGGAATTCGTGCCGATGGAGGACTCCACCGAATTCGTCCTGGAGCGCGCCAAGGACCTGAAAAAGGCCTTCCCGAAAAAGCCGCTGCTGCTGTCCGAAGTGGGCTGGCCGAGCAACGGCCGCATGCGTGGCGGTGCTGACGCATCCCAGGCCGACCAGGCCATCTACCTGCGCACCCTGGTCAACGCCCTCAACGCCAAGGGCTACAACTACTTCGTGATCGAAGCCTTCGACCAGCCGTGGAAGGCCAGCGACGAGGGTTCGGTGGGCGCCTACTGGGGCGTCTACAACCTCGACCGCCAGCCCAAGTTCGCCTTCGAAGGCCCGGTGATCGCCATTCCGCAATGGCGCATGCTCGCGGTGGCCTCGGTGGTCATGGCCCTGCTGGCCCTGGCCCTGATGCTGATCGACGGCAGCGCCCTGCGCCAGCGCGGTCGCACCTTCCTCACCTTCGTCGCCTTCGCCGGCGGCTCGGTGCTGGTGTGGATTGCCTACGACTACAGCCAGCAGTACAGCACCTGGTTCAGCCTCACCGTGGGTCTGCTACTCGGCGTCGGTGCCCTGGGCGTGTTCATCGTGCTCCTCACCGAAGCCCATGAACTGGCCGAGGCGGTCTGGGTGCGCAAGCGCCGCCGTCCGTTCCTGCCGGTGCTGGCCGACAGCGCCTACCGTCCGAAAGTGTCGGTGCACGTGCCCTGCTACAACGAGCCGCCGGAGATGGTCAAACAGACCCTCGACGCCCTGGCCAACCTCGACTATCCGGACTACGAAGTCCTGATCATCGACAACAACACCAAGGACCCGGCCGTCTGGGAACCGGTGCGCGACTACTGCGAACAGCTGGGCCCGCGCTTCAAGTTCTTCCACGTCGCCCCGCTGGAAGGCTTCAAGGGTGGCGCGCTGAACTACATCCTGCCGTACACCGCGCCGGATGCCGAAGTCGTGGCGGTGATCGACTCCGACTACTGCGTCGACCGCAACTGGCTGAAGTACATGGTTCCGCACTTCGCCGACCCGGAAATCGCCGTGGTGCAGTCGCCCCAGGACTATCGCGACGGCAACGAGAATACCTTCAAGCGGCTCTGCTACGCCGAGTACAAGGGCTTCTTCCACATCGGCATGGTCACCCGCAACGACCGCAACGCCATCATCCAGCACGGCACCATGACCATGATCCGTCGCAGCGTGATGGACGAGCTGAAGTGGGCCGACTGGACCATCTGCGAAGACGCCGAGCTGGGTCTGCGTGTGTTCAAGAGCGGCTATGCAGCGGCTTATGCGCACGAGAGCTTTGGCCGCGGTCTGATGCCGGACACCTTCATCGACTACAAGAAGCAGCGTTTCCGCTGGGCCTACGGCGCCATCCAGATCATGAAGGGTCACGCCCGCAGCCTGTTCCTGGGCAAGGATTCCAAGCTCAAGCAGGGCCAGCGCTACCACTTCATCGCTGGCTGGCTGCCCTGGGTCGCCGATGGTCTGAATATCTTCTTCACCATCGGTGCCCTGCTCTGGTCGGCGGCCATGATCATCGTGCCGCAGCGGGTCGACCCGCCGCTGCTGATCTTCGCCATCCCGCCGCTGGCGCTGTTCTTCTTCAAGGTGGGCAAGATCGTGTTCCTCTACCAGCGCGCGGTGGGGGTCAACCTGAAGGACGCCTTCTGCGCGGCGGTGGCGGGGCTTGCGCTCTCGCACACCATCGCCAAGGCGGTGCTCTACGGATTCTTCACCAAGAGCATCCCGTTCTTCCGCACACCGAAGATGCGTAGCAATCACGGCCTGATGATGGCCCTGGCCGAGGCCCGCGAAGAAGTCTTCGTGATGCTCCTGCTGTGGGGCGCTGCCATCGGCATCGCCATCGTCCAGGGCATGCCCAGCCCGGATGTGAAGTTCTGGGTGGCCATGCTGCTGGTGCAGTCGCTGCCTTACCTGGCGGCGCTGATCATGGCGCTGCTCTCCTCCCTGCCCAAGGGCCAGGAAGAGGAGCAAGAGGAGGTCGCTACCGCCTGATAGGCGAGCGAAACCCCTAAACGGCGGCCAATGGCCGCCGTTCTTGTTTTAAGATATCGGCCTTTTCATCCTCTGCGTTTCCGCGCTGCCCTCCGGAGCCTTCCATGTCGTCCCTGTCCCCCACCCTCGAACTCGCCTGCGACCTCATTCGCCGCCCCTCGGTCACCCCGGTCGACGAAGGTTGCCAGGACCTGATGATGCGCCGGCTGGAGGCCGCGGGCTTCCGCATCGAGCGCATGCGCATCGAGGATGTGGAAAACTTCTGGGCCATCCGTGGCGGCGAAGGCCCCGTGCTCTGCTTCGCCGGCCATACCGATGTGGTGCCCACCGGCCCGGTACAGGCCTGGCAGCACCAGCCGTTCGATGCACTGATCGACGAACAGGGCATGCTCTGCGGCCGTGGCGCAGCGGACATGAAAGGCAGCCTCGCGGCCATGGTGGTAGCGGTCGAGCGCTTCGTCGCCGAGCACCCGCAGCACAAGGGCGCCATCGCCTTCCTCATCACCAGCGACGAAGAAGGCCCGGCACACCACGGCACCAAGGCCGTCGTCGAACGCCTGGCAGCCCGTGGCGAGCGCCTGGACTGGTGCATCGTCGGCGAACCCTCCAGCACTTCGCTGGTGGGCGATGTCGTGAAGAACGGCCGCCGCGGCTCCCTTGGCTGCACCCTGACTGTTCGCGGCGTGCAGGGTCACGTCGCTTACCCCCACCTGGCGAAGAACCCCATCCACCTGGCCGCACCGGCCCTGGCCGAACTAGCCGCGGAACACTGGGACGACGGCAACGCTTTCTTCCCGCCCACCAGCTTCCAGGTCTCCAACCTCAACTCTGGCACCGGCGCCACCAACGTCATCCCGGGCGAGCTGAAGGCCATCTTCAACTTCCGTTTCTCCACCGAATCCACGGTGGATGGCCTGCAGCGCCGGGTCGAGGCCATCCTCGACAAACACGGCCTGGACTACCACCTGGAGTGGGCGCTTTCCGGCCTGCCCTTCCTCACCGAACCGGGTGAGCTGCTGGACGCGGTCTCCGCAAGCATCAAGGCCATCACCGGCCGCGATACCACGCCGTCCACCAGCGGTGGTACCTCCGATGGCCGCTTCATTGCCACCATGGGTACCCAAGTCGTCGAACTGGGCCCGGTCAACGCCACCATCCACCAGGTGAACGAGCGGGTGCTGGCCAGCGATCTCGACCTGCTGACCGACATCTACCAGCAGACCCTGGTTCGCCTGCTCGCCCAATGAAACTCATCTGCCCCCTTTGCCAGGCTGCCATGAGCGCCCGTGACCAGAGCCTGGTGTGCCCGGCCAATCACAGCTTCGACCGCGCACGCCAGGGCTACTACAACCTGCTGCCGGTGCAGCACAAGAACAGCCGCGATCCGGGCGACAACGCCACCATGGTCGAGGCTCGCCGACGCTTCCTCGACGGCGGCCACTATGCGCCGCTCGCCAATCGCCTGGCCGCGCTCGCTGCCGAACGTGATCCGGAAAGCTGGCTGGATATCGGCTGTGGCGAGGGCTACTACACCGGTCAGTTGGCCATGGCCCTTCCGGCCACCGATGGCTACGCCCTGGATATTTCCCGCGAGGCGGTAAAACGTGCCTGCCGCCGCGCCCCGCAATTGCACTGGCTGGTGGCGAGCATGGCGCGGGTTCCGCTGGCCGACGGCAGTTGCGACCTGCTCGCCAGTGTCTTCAGTCCGCTGGACTGGCAGGAAGCGCTGCGCCTGCTGTCCCCCGGTGGCGGCCTGCTGCGTATGGGACCGACTCGCGAGCACCTGATGGAGCTGCGCGAGAAGCTCTACGACGAAGTCCGCGACTACGACGACGAGAAACACCTGTCGCAGATTCCAGCGGGCATGCGCCTGGCCCACAGCGAAACGCTGAGCTATCGCATGCACCTGGCCGACGCCGAGGCTCGCGCGGACCTGCTGGCCATGACCCCGCACGGTTGGCGCGCCAGCGCCGAGCGCCGGGCCGCGGTGGTGGCCGAAGCCTTCGATGTGACGGTGTCCATTCGCTACGATTGGATCGAGAAAATCTAGGGAGTCCCCCATGCGTCAACCCGATATCGAGATCTACCTCAAGGACGCCGACCAGGATGCCGTCACTGCCTGGCTCAACGCGGCGCTGGGTTCCTGCACGCCTTGGCAGCAGAAGGGGCAGACCTTCAAATGCATGGCCGGGGATGTTCCCATCACCTGGCTGCCCAAGGCCGTTGGCAAGTGGAATAGCCTCTACCTCGAAAGCGACGCTACGCCCTGGGAGGATGATCTGGGTTGCGCACGCGCAGCCTTTGCGGCTCTGGGTGTGGAAATCCGCTGCGCACCAGGTGGCTGGCAGGAAGCGCAGGGTGAAGAAGACGCCGACCGCTGGATCAAGGTGAACGCGGAAGGCGAGCAGGAAATCATCTGGCGCACCGACTGATTGATCGGCAGCCCGATTGAGGAATCGCAGAAAGCAAAAGGCCCGTCACTGACGGGCCTCTTGTTTTGAGTCTCAGACCTTGGCGACGTCTTCCGCCTGCAGGCCTTTCTGACCCTGAATCACGGAAAACTCCACCTTCTGGCCTTCCAGCAGAGAGCGATGACCCTCGCCGCGGATAGCACGGTAGTGAACGAACACATCAGGACCGCTTTCGCGCTGAATGAAACCATAGCCCTTGGCGTCATTGAACCACTTGACGGTTCCGATCTCACGATCAGCCATTACTGCTCTCTCCAACTCGCAATTTTGTTGTGTACCCCCTTTGCTGGGGGTTTCGACGGTGCGGCAAAGACGTTCTTCTTGTTATATCCAACCCCGGCGGGATCAAGCTTGGAGCGGGTATTTCGAATGACGTTCTTTTTATGACCGCGACCGGAGTATACGACAAGAGTTCGCGCTGAAAAGCACTTTTTTATGACAGTGCAGAATGGCCGTCCCATGCGGGCTGGACGCCCTTTTTTGGTTCCCGAACAGTACAAAATGGGGCATGAAGAAAGGCGGAAAAGAACCGGCCAAAGTCCGATTTACCGCCTTACTTCAATAACTTGCACTACTTGGTAGCAAGTACGTCCTCAAGCTTCTTGGCCAGTGCCTGATATTGGAATGGCTCAAGTCGATAGGCCCAATCCAGTTTGCCGGGCACCTGCTCTTCGCCGAGTTTCTGCTTGTCCTTGAGCACCAGCCAGGGCTGTTCGCCCTGCCCGTAGACCTCACCACGCAGCTCACCTCCCTCGAAGGTGGAAAGGCTGAATTGCAGCAGCGGCTTGCCCTTGAACTGCACCTGCGCCAACGGCGCGTTGTCAGCGAATTCCAGGCCGGCGAAAAGGGTCGCCATGCCATTGGCAGCCGCCTCGTAGGCCAGGCTACGGCCCTTGGGTAGTTGCTTGAGCTTGAGATTGGGCTCCTCGGCGGTATCCCGGTAGACAGTCAACTGGCTGCCGTTCGGGTAGCTCACCTCCACCTGCCGAATACTGGCGAAGGGGATAGCCGCCACCCGGCGGTCCAGCCAATTGAGTTCGCTCGTCGGCAGCGGCATCGCCTGGTCGACCAACCAGACCTGGTTATTGCCATAAAGGCGCACCAGCTGCCCCTTGCCCTGCTGTGCCGGCTTGCCCAGCAGCAGTTCCAGGGGCATTTCGTTGCCGCGCTCGACCTTGATGCGCGAACCCTGCTCGCCGGCATCGCCCTTGTCCGCCAGGCCTACGCGAGCGTGCAGCTCGGGATTGGCGGTCTTGGCTTCCACCTTGCGAGCCTCGGCGAGTGCCCTCAGCAGCGCGGTTACAGGCTGGCCGGCCGCCGGATAGTCGGCCTTGGCCGGCAACACCCAGACGCCATCCTTGCGCGCCAGGCGCAAGTCGGGCTGGCCGGGCACCTGCACGTCCAGCGCCGTTACGCTTTCCAGCTTGCCCTGCAGCTCCGGCAGCAGCAGCTCCCGGCTGGCGCTAGGCTGCGGCTGGGGCCGCGCGCTGTCCTGCTGGATGTAGTAGGCCGCGCCCAGTCCGGCAGCCAGCAGGGCGAGAAAGATCAGGCCTTTGCGTCCCATATCGCCCTCCTCAAGCCTTGCGCCGACGGCGCCAGAACCACAGCACCAGCACGCCCAGGGTCAGCACCAGCGGCACCAGGGCAATGTTGACGAACTTCAGGGTACGCCCCAGGTCCTCGATGCTGGCATTGAGCTGGAAGTGCACGTCGCGCAGCTCCTTGCGGATGCGCAGCTTCTCCTGGATGAACTGCTGCAGCGTCGCCTGCTGTTCCGGGGTCAGTTCCAGCGCCTTGGCCGGGTCCTGGTTCTGCTGCAGCGACGCCAGCTTCTGCTCGGTGTCAGCCAGGCGCTGCTGGAGCACCTGTTCCTGCTCGCGGAACTTCACCTCGGCGTCGCGCTGGAGTTTCTCCACCACGTCGAAGGGACGGCTGAAGCGACCACGGGAACGCACGCTGATCAACGCATCGGAACCGGCCAGGTTGTCCAGGGCGTTGATGGCGAAGCCGGAGTTGTCGGCCCAGGGCTGCGGCACGCGCTGACCGAAGAAGTCCTGCACCTGCACCCACATGCGATCGCTGAGGATGTCGGTATCGGCCACGGCGATCACGTTGATGTTCTTCGCCGATTTCAGGCCATCTTTGCGGCCCTCGATGCCATCGGGGAACGCCGATTGCGCCGGACCGCTGATTCGCGCAGCCACCGTATAGCGCTCGCCGGTGGGCTTGAGCTCGCGAATCAGCTCCTCGGGGTCTGTCAGCATGCCGAAGCGCTGTACGTCGAAGGGCATGGCGTACTCGGAGCTCTGGATCAGCGGCACGAACTGGGTCTTGGCGCCTTCCAGCGGCTTGAGGATGCCCGCGGTGGCCACGGTAATGTTTTCCAGGCCCGCGGTGCTGACATCGGCCTGGTCGAGACTGCGCTGGGGCAGGTTGAGCCAGGCAGCATGACGCGCCGGCGGCTTGCCCTCGCCAACGCTCACCGACATGGCGTTGGCACCGTCACCCAGCACCTTGCCCGGTACCATCTGCAGGCCCCAGGCCTTGAACAGGGTGTCCAGATCGGAAGCCTTGTCGCCCCCCGGCTCGCCCGGCATTTCCATGCCGCTGTCGGCCTCGCTCCACGGATCGACGAAGGCCAGCAGCTTGCCTCCGCGCAGGACGAACTGGTCGATGGCGTACTGCGTCTGCTGCGGCAGATTTTTCGGATGCACCAGCAACAGCACCGAGACCTTTTCGGGAATCTGGTCGACATCGCTCTTCAGGCTCTCGATCTGGAAGAGCTGGCGGATTTCCTCCATCACCATCCACGGCGCGGTCGGCTGGCGGCTCATCATGTCGAAGCCACCATTGAGCTTCAGCCCGGAAATCACGCCCACCACCGGACGTTCCGGCTTGGCCAGGCTCTGCACCAGACGGCTGATTTCGTACTCGAGGAACTCTTCCTGATCCAGCGGGAAGAACGGGATGATCTGGGTATCGTCCACGCCGTTGGTACCGGCCAGGCCGAAGTAGACCTGATCGCCGCCCTGCTGCAGCGGAACCGCCTGCAAGCCGAACTCGGCGGCCTTGTCCTCCTCCTCGGAGAAGGGCTCTGGGTCGACGATGTGCAGCTTGATCTTGCCGCCAGCGGCACGCTCGTAAGCCTTCAGCATCTCTTCCACACGCCGGGCGTAGTTGCGCAGCACCACCAGGTCCTTGGCGGTCTTGTCGGAATAGAAGAAGTACAGGTTGATGGGTTCGTCGATCTCGCCAAGGATCTTCCTGGTCCCGTCCGAGATGGTGTAGAGCTTCTGTTCGGTGAGATCGACCCGCGCGTTGGTCAGGGTCAGCCCGGCGAGCATGTTGAACGCCAGGAAGGCCAAGGCGATCAGCAGCAGCCCGGCGCCGGAATACATCAGTCTTTTCATGTTCAGTCGGCCTTCTTCAGATCGACCACCACGGCGGTGGCGGCCAGCCAGGCGGCGATCAGGGTGACGAAGTAGAGCAGGTCACGCAGGTCGATCACGCCCTTGCTGATGGCATCGAAACGGGTGAGGAAACTCAGCGAGGCCACGGCGTCCAGCAGCCATTGCGGCGCCCAGGCGCTAAAGGCGTCCAGCACCAGCGGGAAGCCGCTGACGATGAACAGGAAGCACACGCTGACGGCGAGGATGAAGGCGATCACCTGGTTCTTCGCCAGTGCCGACATGCAAGAGCCAATGGCGAGGAAAGCCCCGGCCAGCAGCCAGCTGCCGATGTAGCCGGTGATGATGGCGCCGTTGTCCGGCTCGCCGAGGTAGTTGACCGTGATCACCATCGGGAAAGTCAGCAGCAGCGCCAGGCCGGCGAAGGCCCAGGCGGCTAGGAACTTGCCGGTGACCGCCTCGAAGCGGGTGATGGGCAGCGTCATCAGCAACTCGATGGAGCCCGACTTGCGCTCCTCGGCCCACAGGCGCATGGCGATGGCCGGCACCAGGAACAGGTAGAGCCAGGGGTGGAAGTTGAAGAAGGGCGCGAGGCTCGCCTGGCCGCTTTCGTAGAAGCCGCCCAGATAGAAGGTGAAGACCCCGGACAGCACCAGGAAGATCACGATGAACACATAGGCCAGCGGTGTAGCGAAGTAGCTCGCCAGCTCGCGTTTGAAAATAACCGGCAACTGCCTCATGCCGCTTCTCCCCGGGTCAGTCGGCGGAACACCTCATCGAGACGGCCGCGCTCCACGTCCAGCTCCTTCACTTTCCAGCCCCGCTGGTGAATCAGTTGGTTCACCTGCGGGAAGATCACTTCGCCCGGCTTGGCCAGGATGGTGAGGCCGCCTTCGATGGCGTTCTCCTCGATGCCGGCCACACCCGGCAGCACTGCCAGGGCCAGCATGTCCAGCGGCTCGTCGGCTACCAGCGTCACCGCCTGGTGGTAGCGGGAGCGGCTTTCCAGCTCGAAGGGCGTGCCATCGGCCACCACCTTGCCGGAAGCGATCACCAGGGCGCGGGTGCAGACCGCGGTGACCTCTTCGAGGATGTGGGTAGAGATGATCACGATCTTCTCGTGGGCCAAGCTCTGAATCAGCTGGCGCACCTGGTGCTTCTGGTTCGGATCGAGACCATCGGTAGGCTCGTCGAGGATCAGCACGCGCGGATCATGGAGGATCGCCTGGGCCAGGCCGACGCGGCGCTTGTAGCCCTTGGAGAGGGTCTCGATGGACTGGCCGAGGACGTTATCCAGCTCCACCTGCCCCACCGCACGGGCTACCCGCGCTTTCTTCTCGGCACCCCGGAAGCCGCGCACCTCGGCGATGAACTCGAGGAAGCCGCGCACCGTCATGTCGCCATAGCAGGGAGCGCCTTCCGGCAGGTAGCCGATTTCCCGCTGGGCCTTGAGGGTGTGAGTCTGGATATCGAAGCCGAAGATGCTCGCGCTGCCTGAGGTCGGCGCGAGGAAGCCGGTGAGCATCTTCATGGTGGTGGACTTGCCCGCGCCGTTGGGGCCAAGGAACCCCAGCACCTCCCCCGGTGCGACGCTGAAGGACAGGTTGTCCACGGCAGTGTGCTGCGCAAAGCGCTTGGTCAGATTGGTTATTTCGATCATGGCCTCTAGTCCCGTCGGGAACAGCCCCTGGCCATGCTGGCCACCGGGGCCTTGCAAAACGCTGGCGGACTATAAGGAGTCCCCCGCAGGCATTGCAAGACTGCCCCTTGTGCGAAAAGTTGCAGGAAAATTCGGGCAAAAACGACGGCCCGCGGCTTTTTGCGACCCGACGGCGAATACGGCAAACTAGCCGCCCCGAGCAATCGCTCGTTTCACAGCCTTACCCTGTCATGACCCGCTCCCCTTTCCGCCGACTCGCCTTTGGTGCCCTGCGCCGCCTGCTGTATCTCTGGGTGCGCTCCGAGACCATCAACCAGTCCGCCTTCACCTTGAAGCTAGACCGCAGCAAGCCGGTGTTCTACGTACTGCAGCAACCGTCGGCCAGTGACCTGGCGGTGGTGGATCGGGAATGCACCAAGGCCGGCCTGCCACGTCCGGTGCTGCCGGTGGCAGTGGGCGACCTGCTGGAGCCGACCGCATTCTTCTATCTGACACCGGAGCCGGGCTGGTTAGGCGGCCAGGACAAGCGCGGCGCCTCCCCCACCCTGGTACGGGTGCTGGGCGCCATCCAGCAGCATGCGGTGGAAGATGCGCAGATCATTCCGGTGACGGTGTTCTGGGGCCAGTCGCCCGACCGTGAAACCAGCCCCTGGAAGCTGCTGTTCGCCGACAGCTGGGCAGTGACCGGCCGCCTGCGCAAGCTGGTCAGCATCCTCATTCTCGGGCGCAAGACCCGCGTGCAGTTCTCCGCCCCCATCCACCTGCGTGAGCTGGTAGAGCAGGACAAAGGCCCGGAGCGGACGCTGCGCATGGTCAACCGCATCCTGCGGGTCCACTTCCGCAACCAGAAGACCGCGGTCATCGGCCCTGACCTCTCCCACCGCCGCAACCTGGTCAAGGGCCTGGTGCGCGGTCCGCTGGTGCGCCAGGCCATCGCCGAGGAAGCCGAACGCGAGAAGGTCAGCCTGGCCACCGCCGAAGCGCAGGCGCTCAAGTACGGCAACGAGATCGCCTCCGACTTCGCCTACACCGCCATCCGTTTCCTCGAAGTGGTGCTGTCCTGGTTCTGGAACAAGCTCTACGAGGGCATCAAGGTCAACCATATCGAGCAGGTGCAGGAGATCGTGCATGGCCACGAGGTCATCTACGTGCCCTGCCACCGCAGCCATATCGACTACCTGCTGTTGTCCTACCTGCTGTTCCGCAACGGCCTGACACCGCCGCACATCGCCGCCGGCATCAACCTCAACATGCCGGTAATCGGCGGCCTGCTGCGCCGTGGCGGTGCCTTCTTCATGCGCCGCACCTTCAAGGGCAACCCCTTGTACACGGCGGTATTCAACGAATACCTGCACACCCTGTTCAGCCGCGGCTTCCCAGTGGAGTACTTCGTCGAGGGTGGACGCTCGCGCACCGGCCGCATGCTGCATCCCAAGACCGGCATGCTCGCCATCACCCTGCGCAGCTTCCTGCGCTCCTCGCGCCTGCCCATCGTCTTCGTGCCCGTGTACATCGGCTACGAGCGCGTGCTGGAAGGCCGCACCTACCTGGGCGAACTGCGCGGCGCGAGCAAGAAGAAAGAATCCATCTTCGACATCTTCAAGGTCATCGGCGCCCTCAAGCTGCGGTTCGGTTCGGTGGCGGTGAACTTCGGCGAGCCGATCAAGCTGGCCGAATTCCTCGACCAGCAGCAGCCGGACTGGCGCGCCCAAGAGCTGGGCCCGCAGTTCCGCCCGGCCTGGCTCAACGACACCACCAACCAGCTCGCCGTGCGCATCGCCCGCCACCTCAATGACGCGGCGGCGATCAACCCGGTCAACCTGGTGGCGCTGGCGCTTCTGTCCACTACCCGCCTGGCCCTGGACGAACGCGCCCTGACCCGCGTGCTCGACCTCTACCTGGCCCTGATCCGCGCCGTGCCCTACTCGCCCCACGCCACCCTGCCGGAAGGCGACGGACAGGCGTTGATCCAGTACGTGCAGAGCATGAACCTGCTGGCGGAGCAGAAGGACGCGCTGGGCAAGATCCTCTACCTGGACGAGCAGAATGCCGTCCTCATGACCTACTACCGCAACAACGTGCTCCACGTGTTCGCCCTGCCCGCCCTGCTGGCCTGTTTCTTCCAGAGCAGCGCGCGGATGAGCCGCGAGCAGATCCTGCGCTACACCCGCGCGCTCTATCCCTATCTGCAGGCGGAGCTGTTCATCCGCTGGGACGCGAGCGAGCTGGATGGCGTTGTGGACCAGTGGCTGGCGGCCTTCGTCGAGCAGGGTCTGCTCAAGGTGGAAGGCGACGTCTACGTGCGCCCTGCTCCGAGTTCGCGGCAGTTCGTCCTGCTGACCCTGCTGGCCCGCGCCATCGTCCAGACCCTGCAGCGCTTCTACATGGCCATCGCCCTGCTGCTCAACGCCGGCCAGAACCAGTTGAGCGCCGAAGAGCTAGAGGACCTGTGCACCGTCATGGCCCAGCGCCTGTCGATCCTCCACGGCCTGAACGCCCCGGAGTTCTTCGACAAGAGCCTGTTCCGCCACTTCATCCAGACGATGCTGGACCAGCGCGTACTGCGTCGGGACGAAGCGGGCAAGCTGGGCTACCACGAACTGCTTGGCGAACTGGCTGAAGGCGCTGCCAAGCGTGTTCTGCCAGCGGAAATTCGCCTGTCCATCCGCCAGGTGGCATTCGATCGCCAAGCCGAGGCCGAACCGGAAGCCCCGGCAGAAGCCGGCTGATCGTTCGCGCCAGGCCATCGGGCCTGGCGCTTCTCCTTTGGGACCGTTCCCACATCCCGACTGGGCAACTCCCGGCAGGCTCGCCTGAGCCCCCTCCGTACCATTCGGCGCTGCGCCTCTCGGTCAACCGAGTGCACCACCAGCCCGAACACGGAAGACTCAATCCATGCTGCTGAGAACCATCACAGTCGAGAACGGCACCGGAGAGGTGGTCAACGCCGCCGTCCTGTGCAGCTTCGCCATCCCCCTGATCGATCGCAACATCCTCGTCTACACCCTCAACGAAGAAAGCCGCCAGGGCACCGCCAAGGTGTATGTGGCGAGCGCTATCCCCCAGGAGAACGGCTATCGCCTTGCCGGCCTGGAGTCCGAGCAGGAATGGCAACACACCGTGCAGGTGCTGAAGGAGATCACCAGGGGGGAAGAGTCGTGAGCACGGCCAGCAAAACGGAATTCCACTTCGTCCAGCTAAAGGGCGAAATCACCGGCGATGGCACCAACCCAGCCGTCTCGGGCGATCACCACTGTCTCTCCATCAACAGGTCTTCCATCAGCAAACTGATCGCCACCCGCGAAAGAGCCAACTTCGGCGACCCGCTACCGTCTGCCCGCCCGCCACTGCTGGATGAAACCACTCCTGCGGTGACCTCCTTCCCCGCCATCGATAGCCGCGCCCTTGGCGTGGACTTCAGCCTGACAACACCGGCAGTCGTCGAAGCCTCGGTCGAGAAGCCCGCGCCGACAGACGAGGCAGTCGCGGAAGAGATCGAGCACGAGTCGGTTGACGTACAGCACGAAGCGGAAGCCTGCGCTGAAGTACCCGCGGAGCCAGTGCTCCCCGAACCTGAATCCGAGTCTGAGCCTGAGCCTGAGCCTGAGCCTGAGCCTGAAACGGAAACCGAATTGCCCTTCGAAAACAGGGACCTACGTAGCGACAGCGCCGAAATCGGCACGGAGCCCCCACTGCCCCAGCAGACAGCGGAACATCCGATTGAGCCGGCAATGGTGGAGGCAGAGCACCCGACCACCGTGATCCCGCCTCAATCGGCTCTCCCCAACTTTTCCGACAGCGAGGCTGACAGCGTCCTGTGCGACGTACAGAGCACTCTCGACTCCCTCGCGGACATGGCCAAGGGCCTGACCCAGCAGAAGCTGGAAACGGTGAAGCAGCAGGAAGGCCTGGAGCAGCGCAAGGCCCTGTTGCAGGAGAAAGAACGCATCCTGGCCGATAAGGACGAACAACTGCGTCAGCTGGAGGCACGGCTGACCCGCGAAGTCTCCAACCTGGAGCGCAACGCCGAGGACAATGCCCGCGCCCTGGTCGAACGCAGCACCGCTCTCAAGGCCCTGGCCGAAAGCGTCGAAGCCCGCGACCGCAGCACGACCAAGCTCGCCGAAACCCTGCGCCTGGAAAAGGTGCGCAATGATGAACTGGCCGAGTCCCTGGTTCGCCGGGCGGAATCCCTCGACGAGCGCGAGGCAGCACTGAACCGCAAGGACGACGAGCTCGCCGAGCAGCTCAAGCAACTGATCGCCGCCAAGGACCGCTTCCGTGCCCTGGTCAAAGCCTTCAACGAAACGGTGCAGTTCAACAACACCCTGAACGCCATCTCCAGCACCGCGCTGGAGGACGGCCAGCACTGACCTCCCCTTCTCGCCCCCGATAAGGGGGCGATGTCTTTCCAGGCGCCATGGCCGCTTGCACATTGCCTTCTATAGTGGGTCCTATCGATTCCGTTCGACCCAGAGGTTCAGATGAAAGCACTGCCCATGATTATCGCCAGCGGCCTGCTCGCTGCCTGCGCCGGCCAGCCCGCCGACGAAACCCGCCACCTAGAAGGCGAGGTCTTCTACCTGCAGCGCATGGCGCTCCCACCCGCCGCCACCCTCAGTGTCAGCCTTCAGGATATTTCCCTGGCCGATGCCCCGGCGGTGGAACTCGCCCGCCAGAATGGCCCGATCCAGGGCCAGGTGCCCCTGGCCTTCCGTCTCGACTACGATCCGGCCAAGGTCCAGCCCAACCATCGCTACGCCGTGAGCGCACGGATCGAACTGGATGGCCGGCTGATGTTCATCAACACCGAGCATCACTCGGTTAAACTCGACGGCTCCGATCCGCAGCCCCTGCGGATAAAGGTCGACCCGGTCCGCTGAGTACCGAGGCAGACCGCCCCACCATCGCCACAAGGATGCAGCCATGATCCGCTTCGCTACCCTCTGCGCCGGCCTCGCCCTCTCCGCCAGCGCCTTCGCCTTATCCCTCGCCGACCTCAGCCAGCAGGACGTCAGCGGCGGCCTGAAGGATGCGCTCACCCAGGGTGCCAAGGTTGCCGTCCAGCAACTCGGCAAGCCGGGTGGTTTTTCCAGCAATCCGGACGTGCGCATCGAACTGCCGGGCAACCTCGGCAAGGCTGCCAAGACCATGAAGATGATGGGCATGGGCGCCCAGGTGGAACAGCTGGAAGCGACCATGAACAAGGCCGCCGAAGCTGCCGTGCCGCAAGCCCAGGCGCTGCTGGTGGACGCGGTGAAGAAAATGACCGTGCAGGATGCCAAGAGCATCCTCAGCGGCCCGGACGACGCCGCCACCCAGTACCTGAACAAGACCAGCCGCGACCAGTTGCGCGCGAAGTTCCTGCCCATCGTCAAGCAGGCCACCGACAAGGTGGGCCTGGCCCAGCAGTACAACAGCTTCGCCGGCCAGGCCGCGAGCTTCGGCGTGGTGGACGCCAAGAGCGCCAATGTCGAGAACTACGTGACTGAAGAGGCTCTGGACGGCCTGTTCAAGATGATCGCCGAGCAGGAGGCCAGCATTCGCCAGAACCCGGCGGGCGCAGCTACCAGCCTGGCGAAGAAGGTGTTCGGGGCGCTTTGAGCGTCGCAATGCAGTGAAAGAGCCCGGCTTGATGCCGGGCTTTTTTGTGGGTATCAGATTGGTTCCGGTGAATTGGAAATTTGGGAGATGGATGTCCAGCTCATTGCCGAGTGGGCGTCAGGTTTCTGTTTCGCCTCCCGGCGAGTCTCTTTTGGCAGTCGTCGGAATGCCGCACCACCCAAAAGGAACCAAAAGGGCTTGCCCCTGCATCCGGGTCCGGCTGCGCCGGACTTCCCTCGCTCCATCGTTGCGCCGGGGCACGGCGAGAGGGGCCATCCATGGCCCCACACGCCTCTCGCGGCATCCATGCCGCTCGTCCCCTCTGCAACGATTCCGCTCGGCCTCCTGAAGGGGCGAACTCGCCGCCCCACCGCTTCTGCACGGTTTCAGGCCGCGGGTTGCTTCAGGATGATTTGTCCCTCGCCGGCGCGAGTCACCCCTCTACCTTTGGGAGAGGGGCTGGGGGTGAGGGCAACGTCCGTCGGCACGGCCCCGATCAGCAGCAACCACACAAGATTGCCAATCTGTTCTGCCCTCACCTTCCCACAACCTCCACCCGCACATCATCCAGCACTTCATCCAACCCCTGATGGAACCACCTCAGCGCCTGCTCGAACCGCCCATGCCAGAGCCTGTCGCTGGCCCCGGCCTGGATCCCTGCCTGCACCCGCGCCGCCATGGCGAAGTCCTCCTCCAGGGCCGAATAGAGAATGGCGTTGTTCTTCTCGAAATAGCGCTGCGCCTTTTCCGTCGCCGGCGCTTCCGGCAGCAAGGTATGCCCGAGCACGCGGGTCGCCTGCGGCCCGTCGGGAAACACGGTGGAGAAGTCGATGTGGTCCGGCTCCACCAGCACCAGCGTATTGGGCCAGAGGAAGTACAGCAGATTGCCGTGGCGCCGCAGGTCCCAGTCCTGCTCCGGCTGGTCGAGGATTTCCCGCAGGTTGCGCTTCACGTAGTAGTTGCGGATATGCCGGCCGAAGCGCTCGAACAGGCCCAGATTGGGCCAGAACAGATGGTCGATGGTGGCCTGGTGCGCCTTGGTGACATGGTAATTCTCCAGGAAGGTGTCGATGGTCAGCTTCCAGTTCACCGGCCGGCGAATGTCCTGGGGATCGAAGATCACATGATCGTCCAGGGCGAAGCTGTCGAAGTCAGCCAGAATCTGCTCGCCGAAGAAGGCGTCCATGTCCAGAGCCGGCCCCGGAGAGTGACGTGCCCAGACGGCACCAAAACGTTCGGCGACCGGCACCTCGGTAAGGTTCAGGCACGCGCGATCGATGCCTTCGAAACCGTACCCATGAGGAATGCCCCGAAGCTGCCCGTCCGGGTTGTACGCCCATGCATGGTAAGGGCAGACGAAGACCCGGTTGCGCCCGGCAGCATCGCCCACCAATTGAGTGCCACGGTGCTTGCAGACGTTGAGGAAACCGCGCAGTCGGCCCTGCTCGTCACGGGTCAGCAGCAGCGGTGTCAGCAGGTCACGGGTGATGAAGTGGCCGGTGGGAATTTCGCCGGAACGGGCTACCAGCAAAGGCTCACGGCGGAGTATCTCGTCCCGTTCGCGACGGTAGCGCTGCTCGTCGAGGTAGACGTCCACCGGCAGCGCCGACGGCGAGTCGACGCATTCGGACACGCCCTGTTCCACCAGGGCCAGGGTTCGCTTGAGCAATTCCACCTGAGTCGCGTGCTGCATGGGCACCTCGTCTTGTGATCATGGGCTGAGGCAAGCCCGGCCAGTCTCTGCGCGCATGCCCACGCCGCCAAGGGCCGAGGACGAACCAGCCGGATGATTGGCAGAAATGACCGAAGCGCCCATGAAAAAGGCCCCCGAAGGGGCCTTTTGCGTCAGTGGCTGGGCTGCGGGTCGGATGCCATCGCTGGCTGGGCCTGCTCCGCCTCCGCCGGTTTGACCCGGAACCAGGCGGCGTAGAGCGCCGGCAGGAACAACAGGGTCAGGGCGGTGGCGACGATCAGCCCGCCCATGATGGCCACGGCCATGGGACCGAAGAACACACTGCGCGACAGCGGGATCATCGCCAGCACCGCTGCCAGCGCGGTGAGCACGATGGGGCGGAAGCGCCGCACCGTGGCTTCGATGATGGCGTGCCAGCGGTCCAGCCCGTGAGCGATGTCCTGTTCGATCTGGTCCACGAGGATCACCGAGTTGCGCATGATCATCCCCGCCAGGGCGATGGTGCCGAGCATGGCGACGAAGCCGAAGGGCTGGCGGAACACCAGGAGGAACAGGGTCACGCCGATCAGCCCCAGGGGCGCGGTGAGGAACACCATGGCCGAGCGTGAGAAGCTCTTCAGCTGCAGCATCAGCAGGGTCAGCACGACCACGACGAACAGCGGCATGCCGGCGTTCACCGAGCGCTGCCCACGGGCGGAGTCTTCCACCGTACCGCCGACCTCCAGCAGATAGCCGTCCGGCAGCTCGGCGCGGATCGGGTCCAGCGTCGGCGAGATGTCCTTGACCAGGCTGGCCGGCAACGACTTGTCGTAGATGTCGGCACGCACGGTGACGGTGGGCAGGCGGTTGCGGTGCCAGATGATGCCTTCTTCGAAACCGTATTCCAGGGTGGCGATCTGCGACAGCGGCACGCTGTGGCCGTTGTCCGTGGGCACCGCCAGGCTCGGCAACAGGGCCAGTTCCTGGCGTTCACGCACGGTGCCGCGCAGGAGGATCTCGATCAACTCGTTATCTTCGCGGTACTGGCTCACTGGCGCGCCGGTCAGCGAGCTCTGCAGGAATTTCGACAGGTCGGCGGTGCTCACCCCCATGGCGCGGGCGCGGTCCTGGTCGATGTTCAGCCGCACCACCTTGCTCGGCTCTTCCCAATCCAGGTGCACGTTCACCACGTGCGGATTCTCGCGCACCTTGTCGGCCACCTTGCGCGCCAGGGCGCGGACTTCGTCGATGTGCTCGCCGGACACGCGGAACTGCACCGGGTAGCCCACCGGCGGGCCGTTCTCCAGGCGCGAGATACGGCTGCGCAGGGTCGGGAAATCATCGTTCAGCACCTGAATCAGCCAGCTGCGGATTTCCTCGCGGGACTCGATGGATTTGGCCAGCACCACGAACTGGGCGAAGCTCGCCGCAGGCAGTTGCTGGTCCAGCGGCAGGTAGAAGCGTGGCGAGCCGGTGCCGACGTAGGCCACATAGTTATCCACACCCGGGTGGTCGCGCAGCATCTGCTCCAGACGCTTCACCTCGACCTCGGTATTGGCCAGAGACGAACCCTCGCCCAGCTTGAGGTCGACCATCAGCTCCAGGCGTCCGGAAGACGGGAAGAACTGCTGGGGCACGAACCGGAACAGCGCGATGGAGGCGACGAACGCGGCCAGCGTCAGCAGGATCACCGTCTTGCGCCGCCGCACGCACCACTCCACCACACGACGTACACGCTGGTAGAAGGGAGTGCCATACGGATCGTGGCCCTCGTCGCTGCCGCCGTGCTTCTTCGCGTGCAGCTTGGCCAGATCGGGCAGCAGGCGGTCGCCCAGATAGGGGACGAACATCACCGCGGCAATCCAGGACACCACAAGGGCAATGGTCACCACCTGGAAGATCGAGCGGGTGTACTCGCCGGTACCGGATTGCGCGGTGGCGATGGGCAGGAAACCGGCGGCGGTGATCAGGGTGCCGGTGAGCATCGGGAACGCCGTGCTGCTCCAGGCATAGCTGGCCGCCTTGAGGCGGTCATAGCCCTGCTCCATCTTGATGGCCATCATTTCCACCGCGATGATCGCGTCGTCCACCAAGAGCCCCAGCGCCAGTACCAGCGCGCCGAGGGAAATCTTGTGTAGGCCGATGCCGAGGTAGTACATCGTGGCGAAGGTCATCGCCAGCACCAGCGGGATGGACAGCGCCACCACCAGACCGGTGCGCAGGCCCAGGGAGAAGAAGCTCACCAGCAGCACGATGACCAAGGCCTCGGTGAGTACGCGAACGAACTCCCCTACCCCGGTCTTCACCGCCGCCGGCTGGTCGGACACCTTGCGCAGCTGCATGCCGGCCGGCAGGTTCTGCTGCAGCCGGGCGAATTCCTGTTCCAGCGCCTGGCCGAGCACCAGGATGTCGCCGCCGGGCTTCATGGATACGGCCAGGCCAATGGCGTCTTCGCCCATGAAACGCATACGCGGCGCCGGCGGGTCGTTGAAGCCGCGACGCACTTCCGCGACGTCGCCGATGCGGAAGGTACGGTCACCCACGCGGATGGGGAAATCGCGGATTTCCTTCACCGAATCGAAGCGGCCGGAAACCCGCAGCTGCACACGGTCACTGGCGGTCTCGAAGAAACCGGCGGCGGCCACGGCGTTCTGCTCTTCCAGGGCTTGCTGAACGGCGGCGAGGGGCAGCCCCAGGGTCGCCAGCTTCACGTTGGACAGTTCGATCCAGATCTTCTCGTCCTGCAGGCCGAGCAGTTCCACCTTGCCCACATCCTTGACCCGCTGCAGTTGCAGCTGGATACGGTCGGCGTAGTCCTTGAGCACGGCGTAGTCGAAGCCCTCGCCGGTCAGCGCATAGATGTTGCCGAAGGTGGTGCCGAACTCGTCATTGAAGAACGGTCCCTGGATACCCGGCGGCAAGGTATGGCGAATGTCGCTGATCTTCTTGCGGACCTGGTACCAGAGCTCGGGAATCTCGTTGGAGTGCATGGAGTCGCGGGCGATGAAGGTCACCTGCGATTCGCCGGGGCGGGAGAACGAGATGATCTTGTCGTACTCACCGGTCTCCATCAGCTTCTTCTCGATGCGTTCGGTGACCTGGCGGGACACTTCCTCGGCACTGGCGCCCGGCCAGTTGGTGCGTACCACCATGGCCTTGAAGGTGAAGGGCGGGTCTTCGCTCTGACCCAGTTTGGTGTACGAAATGGCCCCGACTATGCCCAGCAGCAGCATGATGTAGAGGACGATCTGGCGATTCTTCAGCGCCCAGGCGGAAAGGTTGAAGTTCACGGCGCCTTACTCCTTGGCCAGCATCTTCACCGAACGATTGGCGCGGTCCACCGGCCGCACCTGCTGGCCTTCGCGCAGCACCTGCACACCGGCGGCCACGACCCAATCGTCGGGCTTCAGACCTTCGAGAACCGGCACCCGGTCCTCGCCGTAAGGACCGACACGCACCAGGCGGCGCTTGAGGGTGGAGTCCTTGGGATCCACTACCCAGACATAAGGCTGGCCCGCTTCGGCGGTCAGCGCCGAGAGCGGTACGGAAAGGGGAACGGAACCATTGCTGCGGATGAAGACGCGGGCGCTCTGTCCCAGCTCTGCCGGGACCTTGCCATCGGCGAAGGCGACACGCGCGGCAAAGGTGCGCGACTGCGAATCGGCAGCCGGCGCCAGCTCACGGATACGCGCCGGGAAGCGCTGACCGGGCAGCGACCACAATTCGACCGCCACCTCCTGGCCGACCTTGAAGCGGTCGATGGCATGTTCCGGCAGGCTGATCAGCACTTCGCGCTCACCATCTGCAGCCAGGGTGAAGACCGTCTGTCCGGCGGCCACCACCTGCCCTACTTCCGCGCGGCGGCTGGCGATCACGCCATCCTGGGAAGCGCGCAACACGGTGTAGGCAGCCTGGTTGCTGGCGACGTTGAACTCGGCCTTGATCTGCTTCACCCGCGCCTCGCCCGCGCGGTACTGGTTCTCCACGTTGTCGTACTGGGAGTGGCTGATCATCTGGCGGTCCAGCAGGGTGCGGTATCGATCACGCTCGGCGCGCACCAGCTTGAGGTTGGCTTCGGCAGCGGCGACCTGGGCCCGACTGGCCTCCAGCTGCAGGCGCACGTCCTCCGGGTCCAGTTCGGCCAGAGACTGGTCCTTCTTCACCCGCTGCCCCACTTCCACGAGACGCTTGTTGATCTTGCCGCCGATGCGGAAGGCCAGATCGGGCTCGTAGCGCGAGCGCACTTCACCGGGGAAAGTATCCACCGCCTCCGCAGCAGGCTCGGGCTGCACCACCATGGCCGGACGCACCACCTGTTGCACAGGCTCCCCATTGCCGCAGGCCGTGATCAACAAGGAGAGGGAAAGGGGCAGAGCGAGGGGCAAGGCATGGCGAAACATGATGAATGACCTTTCGCGAAGAGCAGCTGGAATATTTATACTGCTGGGTATAGTAAAAATAGCAAACTCACCAGTCCAGTATTTAGAAAGAAATGTCTGACAATTCGTTTCCGACCAGCGGCCCAGGCCGCCCAAAAGATCCGGCTAAAAGAAAGGCAATTCTCGAAGCCGCGAAGAATCTTTTCCTACGAAACGGCTACGACGGCAGCAGCATGGACGCCATCGCCGCCGAGGCCGGAGTGTCCAAGCTGACCGTGTACAGCCATTTCACCGACAAGGAGACGCTGTTCTCCGCCGCGGTGAAGGCCAAGTGCGAGGAGCAGCTGCCGGAGCTGCTGTTCGAGTTGCCGCCGGACGCCAGTATCGAGAGCGTGCTGCTGAACATCGGCCGCAGCTTTCACCAGCTGATCAACAGCCGCGAATCCGTGGAGCTGCACCGCGTGATGGTGGCCATGGCCAACCAGGACGCGAAGCTGTCACGGATGTTCTACGAGGCGGGACCGCTGCAGATCCTGCAGGAAATGACGGGGCTGCTGGCCCAGGCCAACCAGGCCGGCAAGCTGCGCATCGAGCACCCGCAGAATGCCGCCGAGCATTTCTTCTGCCTGATCAAGGGCGGGCATAACTTCCGCCTGCTGATCGGCTGCGGCGCCGCCCTGGAAGGGGAAGACGCCGAGCAGCATGTGCGGGAAGTGGTGGAGCTGTTCATCAGGGCCTACGCGCCCTGACCGAGCGTCAGCAGGTCTGATCGCGGAATCGGCTGGACGCCACCTGAGGGTGGCGCCGGCTCAGTTTCCGAGTTTCTTCTTCGGATAGATGTCGTACCGGCTGGATTTGCCTTCCAGCGCGTAGCCCGGCTTGGCGCCTTCGATGATCGGCGCCTTGCGCGGGCGCTTCACCACCACGCGGTGGCTGGCCAGGGCCAGGGCCGCCTCCAGCAGCGCCGGGGCGTCCTGGTCATCGCCCACCAGGGGGCGGAACAGACGCATTTCCTTTTTCACCAGCGCGCTCTTGTCGCGGTGCGGGAACATCGGGTCGAGATAGATCACCTGGGGCGCTTCGCCCTGCCAATGGCGCATCAGTTCGATGGCATTGCCCTGCAGCAGTTGCATACGCGCAACGATGGCGGCGGAGTCCAGGTCCCGACCGGCTCGGGCCAGGCCGTCTTCGAGCAAGGCGGCGATCAGCGGCTGGCGCTCGATCAGGGTCATGCCGCAACCCAGGGTCGCCAGGACGAAGGCATCGCGCCCCAGCCCCGCCGTGGCGTCCAGCACCGTTGGACGGACACCGGGCTGCACGCCCACCGCCTTGGCGATCATCTGCCCGCTGCCCCCGCCGAACTTGCGCCGATGGGCCGCTGCGCCTTCGACGAAATCCACCCTGACAGGTCCCGGCGAATCGGGGCCCAGTTGCAGCAGTTGCAGGCCGTCGTCGCCCAGTTGCAGGGCGAAGTCCGCCTCGCCCTCGCGCGGCAATCCCAGGCGCACGGCCCAGGCGTCCAGCGCTTCGGCATAGGCCGGTTCCAGGGCTTCGGCCCTTACCCTGACGGAATCTTCACTCATGGACGCAATCGCCTGACCGGTAAAAAACCCGCGCATTCTGCCAGAGCCTGTCGCCAGCGTCCCAATGGCCCGCGCGCGAAAGAACCCTCCGTTCAATACCTGAACAGGTCGTTGATACGGTCGAAGGGCATCGCGCGCGCCATGGGTTCGAGGTCCCCTCGACGCAATGATTCGGCCGCCTGGTAGAACGCTCCCAGGGCGACTCGGGCCAGATTCGAGCCAACGCTGACCCGCTTGACTCCAAGCTCGGCCAGCTCGTCCAGGCCCAGTTTCAGGCTGGGCGAGCCCACCAGCACGTTCACCGGTCTTGGCGCCACTGCATGAACCACTTCCCTGATCTGCTCGCGGGTGGTCAGGCCAGGCGCGTAAAGCACATCGGCGCCAGCTTCTGCATAGGCCACCAGCCGACGCAGGGTGTCGTCGAGATCAGGACGTCCATGCAGGAAGTTCTCGGCCCGTGCCGCCAGGGTGAAGGCGAACCCGAGACTGCGCGCCGCTTCCACTGCGGCGCGGATGCGTTCCACGGCAAGTTCCAGCGGATAGATCGGGTCCCCGTCCCGGCCGCTGGCGTCTTCGATGGAGCCGCCCACCAGCCCTGCCGCAGCCGCTGCGCGGATGGTCTGTGCGCAGTCTTCGGGGCGATCGCCGTAGCCGTTCTCCAGGTCCGCCACTACCGGCAAGGGCGTCGCCTCGACTATGTCCCGGGCATTGGCCAGGGCTTCTTCGCGGCTGACATTGCCTTCGGCATCACGCCGGCCAGGGCGAAGGCAAGGCCGGCGCTGGTGGTGGCCAGGGCGGAGAATCCCAGGTGGGCGAGCATCTTGGCGGAACCTGCATCCCAGGGATTGGGCAGGACGAACAGGCCGGGGGCATGGTGCAGGGCGGCAAAGGCTTCGCCGCGTTGCGCTTGGGTAGTCATGGCAGGCTCCGGAATCTGCGAACAGAGGCCGATAGCCTAGCCCAAGGTTTACAGGAGACCGAGCTGTTCGGCAGGCGGTTGCGGCAGCACGAGGGCCGGCAGCCCGGGCAGGCGCTCGCAAAGGGCGGCATGGAAACGCAAGGCCTGGGCTGCCGCCAGGTGATTGTCCGGGGTGTGCAGGAAAACGTTGGGCGTCAGGCCCTGCTCGATCCAGCCGGCCACCTTGTCCAGCCAGGGTTCGAGGAACGGCTGGTTGGCGTCCAGGTCAGGCCCGCCGATAAAACGCACCTGCGGACTGGCGCTGAAGGCGGTGGGTCGAACCGGCACGCGCGGCTTCTTCGACTGCGCATGGAGCACCGCCGGGTCCTGGGAGCGGACGCTGAACAGGGCCCGCGAATCCAGGCAGATTCGCTCTACGCCGCGCTCGTGCAGCAGGCGATTGAGTACTCGCTCGGCATCGCCCTTGTCGAAGAAGGCCGGATTGCGCACTTCCACCGCAATGGCCTGGTGACTGAACTCGTCCAGCCAGCAAGCCAGCTCGCCGAGCCGGTTAGGCCCGAAGGCCGCCGGCAACTGCAGCCAGAGCGGCGCCAGACGCGGCCCGAGGGGCGACAGCAGCTGGAGAAAGTCCTGGGTGGAGGTGAACTGGTCGCGCAGATCGCCTTCGTGGCTGATGTCGCGGGGCACCTTGGCGCAGAAGCGGAACCCCTCCGGCATGGTTTGCGCCCAGCGCTGAATAGTCTCGGCGGATGGCCGGGCGTAGAAGGTGGTATTGCCTTCCACGGCGTTGAACACCTGGCAGTAGCGGCCAAGTGTTTCGGCGGGACGCAGGTCAGCGGGATAGAAACTGCCGCGCCAGGCCGGCTCGTTCCACGACGGGCAACCCAGGTGATAAGGCAGCATCAGACGTAAAGGTCGAGGCCGAGGACTTCGGGGGCGTCGTATTCGGCGGTCATGCGGGCGGTGGTGCTGTAGCTGGCGATGGCCTGGGCGGCGCGGTTGCTCATGTTGCGCTGCTGGATCAGGTCTTGCGGACGCACCGGGAGGCTGTCGGTCGAACCATTGCTGGCCTGCACGCGACGGGACTGCGGCGCCTGCTCGTAACCCTGGGTGGAGGACGGCGTACTCGGCTGCTCGCGGCGAGTCTCCTCCTCACGCTGGATCTCGCGGAAAGGCGTGACCGCGCTGCCCTGGCGAGGGCTGCGCTCCAGCGGATAGGAAGAGGTGAAGCCGTCGATGCGCATCGGTTACTGCTCGGCAATGCTGGCGTTTCGAAATGAATGCGGGAGGACTCTAGCCGCCCGCCCCGGCGTTGGCAATCCGCGCCGGAGACGGCATGGATTGAGTCTAGTTCGGCGCCTTGGGCGTGGCGACGTTGTCGCGCAGGTAGACCGGCTGCGCCTGATCGGCGGGCAGGCCTTCCCCCCGTGCCCAGGCGAAGCGAGCCAGGGTCAGCAGGTCTTCGGCATGGGGCAGCAGGTCCGGCGACTGGCCGCTGACCTGCACCGGAATCCGCGCGGAGAAGGTGCCCCAGCCGGTGCCGGCGCCGTACCAGTTGCCGCTGGCATCGCGTGGCAGCAGGGCCTGTTCGGGCGGCAGCACCGCTTCCACGCCCGCCAGGCGCATTTCGCCGGCTTCCAGGCGGTAGCAGCCCCAGTAGACCTCATCCATGCGCGCGTCGATGGCGGCAGCAACCTGATCCACGCCCTGCTCGCGATGGGCGCGCTGGGCCAGCACGGCCAGGTCGGACACCGGCAGCACCGGGCGATCGAGTGCAAACGCCAACCCCTGGACGACACCGATGGCGATGCGCACACCGGTGAAGGCACCGGGGCCACGACCGAAGGCGATGGCATCCACTGCGGCCAGCGGCAGGCCGGCTTCACCCAGGAGGGTCTGGATCATCGGCAGCAGACGTTGGGCATGCAGGCGCGGGATCACCTCGTAATGACTGAGCACCTTGCCGTCATGCAGCAGGGCAACGGAGCAGGCTTCGGTGGCGGTATCCAGGGCCAGCAGAGTGGTCATCGATCGGTCCAGACGCAGGAAAAAAGGCGGGCATTATAAACGCCAACGGCCCGCAAGCGGGCCGTTGGTCAGATACGAGCTGCGTCTCAGCTGAGAGCGGCCAGTACCTTGGCGGTGATCTCGTCCACGGAGCCAACACCGGCAACGGCGCTGTACTTCGGGGTGCCTTCGGCGGCGGAGAGCTTCTGGTAGAAGTCCACCAGCGGCTTGGTCTGGGAGTGGTAGACCGACAGGCGCTTGCGCACGGTCTCTTCCTTGTCGTCGTCGCGCTGGATCAGGTCTTCGCCAGTTTCGTCGTCCTTGCCGGCAACCTTCGGCGGGTTGTGCTCGGTGTGGTAGACGCGGCCGGAAGCCGGGTGTACGCGACGGCCGGCAATGCGGCTGACGATTTCCTCGTCGTCCACGGCGATTTCGACCACGTGGTCGATGCTCACGCCAGCTTCCTTCATGGCTTCAGCCTGAGGGATGGTGCGCGGGAAACCGTCGAAGAGGAAGCCATTGGCGCAGTCGGGCTGGGCAATGCGTTCCTTGACCAGGTTGATGATCAGGTCATCGGAAACCAGGCCGCCGGCGTCCATGACGCTCTTGGCCTGCTTGCCCAGCTCGGTACCGGCCTTGACCGCTGCGCGCAGCATGTCGCCGGTGGAAATTTGCGGAATGCCGAACTTCTTGGTGATGAACCCGGCTTGAGTACCTTTGCCGGCACCAGGGGCCCCCAGCAGAATCACGCGCATCGATGTGCTCCTCAAAGATTTTGTTTTCGAATCGGTCGGATTCGCCTCATGGGGCCAATCTCAGAATGGGTATTTCGGCGTCGCTGTCGGGCCAAAAGGACGTTCAAGATACACAGCGCCCCTATAGCGCACAAGACGCCGGAAGTAGGGGCGAAAACCGCCTCAACCGGTGTTTCGCAACCCCGCCGCGATACCCGCCACGCTGACCAGAAGGGCCTGCTCCAGAGGGCCTTCGACATGCTGCTCGCAGCGTCTGGAACGGGCCAGGAGCTCGGTCTGGAGCAGGTGCAGCGGGTCCAGGTAGGTGTTGCGCACGCTGATGGCTTCGCGGGTCTCCAGGCTCTGCGCCAGAAGCTCGGACTGGCCGGTCAGGGCCAGTACCGAAGTACGCGCCTGCGACAATAGGTCGCGCAACTGCGCACCCAGTGGTTTCAGCTCTTCCGGCACCAGCCGTTCGTCGTACAGCGCAGCGATGTTCACGTCCGCCTTGGCCAGGACCATCTCCAGCATGTCGATGCGCGTCGCGAAGAACGGCCAGCGCTCGCGCATCCGCGCCAGCAGCGGGGTTTCGCCGCGTTGCCCGGCGTTGCCCAGCGCCGCTTCCCAGCCCAGCCAGGCCGGCAGCATCAGGCGCGTCTGGGTCCAGGCGAAGATCCACGGAATCGCCCGCAGGCTTTCCACGCCGCCGGCGCGGCGCTTGGCCGGCCGGCTGCCCAGTGGCAGGCGGCCCAGTTCCTGCTCCGGCGTGGCCTGGCGGAAGTACTCGACGAACTGCGGATGCTCGCGCACCACCGCGCGGTAGGCCGCCACGCCATCGGCGGCCAGGCGGTCCATGGCGGCGCGCCAGGCCGGCTCAGGCTCCGGCGGCGGCAACAGGGTCGCCTCCAGCACGGCGGACAGGTAGGTATTGAGGTTCTGCTCGGCGATGCCGGGCAGACCGAACTTGAAGCGGATCATCTCGCCCTGTTCGGTGGTGCGGAAGCGTCCTGCCACCGACCCTGGCGGTTGCGACAGGATAGCCGCATGGGCAGGGCCACCGCCGCGCCCGACGGTGCCACCGCGACCATGGAACAGGAGCAGCTCCACCTGATGCTCGCGGCAGATCTCCACCAGGCGCTCCTGGGCACGGTACTGCGCCCAGGCGGCCGCCACCGTGCCGGCGTCCTTGGCCGAGTCGGAGTAACCGATCATCACCTCCTGCGGACCGTGCAGCCTCGCGCGATAACCGGGAAGGCCCAGCAGGCGCTCGATGGCCGGGCCGGCGTTGTCCAGGTCGGCCAGGGTCTCGAAAAGTGGCACCACGCGGATCGGCCGTTGCAACCCGGCTTCCTTGAGCAGCAGTTGCACCGCCAGCACGTCGGAGGGAGCACCAGCCATGGAAATCACATAGGAGCCCAGGGAAGCGGCTGGCGCGTTGGCCACCACCCGGCAGGTGGCGAGCACTTCGGCGGTGTCGGCCGATGGCCGGTAGTTCGCTGGCAGCAGCGGGCGGCGGTTGTCGAGTTCGCGCTGAAGGAAGGCCAGGCGGTCTTCCTCGTTCCACTCGGCGTAGTTGCCGAGGCCCAGGTAATCGGTGATTTCTCCCAGGGCAGCGGCGTGGCGACTGGAGTCCTGGCGGATGTCCAGACGCACCAGGAACAGGCCGAAGCTGGCGGCGCGGCGCAGGCAGTCGAGCAACGCACCGTCGGCAATCACACCCATGCCGCACGCGTGCAGGGAGTGGTAACAGACTTCCAGGGGCTCCATCAGTTGGCTGTTTTCATGGAGCACTTCGGGACCAGGCGGGATGTCCCGATCCAGTGCCGCTTCGGCCCAGGCACGGGTCGCGCGCAGGCGATCGCGCAGTTGCTTGAGCACCGCGCGATAGGGTTCGGGATGCACGCCCACGTGCACGCGCAGTTCATCGCTGGCCTGCTGCATCGACAGTTCGGCGGCCAGGTGGTCGACGTCGCGCAGGTACAGGTCAGCAGCCATCCAGCGCGCCAGCAACAGCACCTGGCGACTGATGGCGGCGGTGACATTGGGATTGCCGTCGCGGTCGCCGCCCATCCAGGAGGCGAAGCGCAGCGGCGCGGCGCTCAGCGGCAGGTGCAGCCCGGTGGTGGCATGCAGAACCTGGTCGACGTGGCGCAGCACCTTGGGCAGCGCATGCCAGAGGGAATGCTCGATCACCGCGAAGCCCCACTTCGCCTCGTCCACCGGGGTCGGCCGGCTGCGACGGATCTCCTCGGTGTGCCAGGCCTCGGCGATCAGGCGCAACAGACGCAGGCGCACACGTTCGCGCTCGTCGTCGCTGAGGTCGGCGTGGTCCTGGGCCGCCAGTTGCGCAGCCATGGCGTCGTACTTCTGGATCAGGGTGCGGCGGGCGACTTCGGTGGGATGGGCGGTCAGCACCAGTTCGATGTCCAGGCGCGCCAGCTGCCGGGCCAATTGTTCCGGGGCGTGGCCGGCGGAGAGCAGGCGCTGCAGCAGGTCGCCCAGCACGCGGTCTTCGAAGGGCTGCGGCTCGTCCGGGGCGCGCCGGCGGATGCGGTGGTACTGCTCGGCGATATTGGCCAGGTTGAGGAACTGGTTGAACGCACGGGCCACCGGCAGGAGTTCGTCATCGGTGAGGCCGTCCAGGGTCTCGTTGAGCTGCCGTTCGCCCTGGGCCGAGCCCTTGCGCCCAGCCTTGGCGCCCTTGCGGATGCGTTCGATCTTGTCGAGGAAAGCGTCCCCCAGCTGGGCACGGATCGTGTCACCGAGCAGCTCGCCGAGCAGGTGGACATCCTCACGCAGACGCGCGTCGATTTCGGCCATTGCCTTCACTCCGTAGCTGTGTGCGTCCTCCAGATTGCCGATAGCGCCATGCAGATACAAGGGCGCGACGAACGGCATATCCGGACGCTCCCGCGAGCTAGTCTGATCCTTAGCCGCCATCACGAATGACGACTCCCGGACGGCCGAGATCGCCCGGAGCTCGAAAACACCCACCACCATGTGGGAAGAGGATGAGGTGTCTATGAAGATCCGAGAATTGGTCCGCCATTGGGAGCAGAACGCCAAGGGTCGCCTGACCCGCAGCGAGTACAGCATTCACCTGGATCTGGAATCCGCCGCCCGACTCGCGGCGCTGGCCGAGATGTACCCCAAGCGCAGCGTCGAGGAACTGATCGGTGAACTGGTGGGCGCCGCCCTGGAGGAGCTGGAGGCCAGCTTCCCCTACGTCAGGGGCAGCCAGGTGGTCGCCACCGATGAACAGGGCGACCCGCTCTACGAAGACATTGGGCCGACACCACGTTTCCTGGCCCTTTCACGCCGTTACCTGCAGCAGCTCAGCGATCAGCGCGACGCCGCCAATCACTGACCGGGCGCGGTAGTCGTTACCCCCGCCGATGCACGCCGGGTACGTGCAGGTGCCCGGCGTGCGCGCAGTCTTCGCTGGTCACCGGTGGCGGGCCGGGCTGTTCCAGTTCGCGGAGGATGGCGCAGGCCTGGCTGGCGCCGTCGCCGTTGCAGCGCGCCTGCAGGTCCTTGAGCTGGTCGCGCAGGGACTGCAACTCAGCGATGCGCACCTCGACGTGGTGCAGGTGTTCCTCGATCAGCCGGTTGGCGGTGCCGCAATCGGCTTCGGGACGATCACGCAGGGCCAGTAGCGCGCGGATTTCCTCCTGGGTCATGTCCAGCGAGCGGCAGTGGCGAATGAACGACAGGCGCTCCACATGGGCCGTGTCGTATTGCCGGTAGTTGCCGGCGCTGCGTGAGGGCGCCGGAAGCAGGCCTTCGCGCTCGTAGTAGCGGATGGTTTCCACCGGGCATCCGGTGAGGGTGGCCAGCTCGCCGATCTTCATTGCCTGACTCCGCTTGACTCTGTAGTTGCTACAGGGTGTGCAATGCCACTCGAAGCGTCAAACAGGAATTGACCCCATGAGCCAACATTGCTGCCACGACCATGACCATGCGCCCCGTTCCGCCACGCCGGAGCTGGCGGGAATCGCCGCCACCGCAGAGCCGCGCTGGAGCAGCCTGCGCATCGACGCCATGGACTGCCCCACCGAGGAACGCCTGATCCGCGATGCACTGGGCAAGGTCCAGGCCATCGAAGCGTTGGAATTCAACCTGATGCAGCGCCTGCTGCGCGTGCGGCACCGTTTCGACAACGTCGAGCCCTTGCAGCGTCTGATCGAGAGCCTGGGCATGCAGGCCGTGCCCCTCGCTGAAGGCGCTCCGGCCACCGCCCCGGCAGAGGCGAAGAAGCCCTGGTGGCCGCTGGCCCTGGCCGGCCTGGCCGCACTGGCGGCGGAAGCCTGCGAATGGTTCGGAGTCGGGCCGGAATGGCTGACCGCGGGATTGGCGATCCTCGCCATCCTCGGTGCCGGCCTGCCCACCTACAAGAAGGGCTGGATCGCCCTGAAGAATCGCAACCTGAACATCAATGCACTGATGAGCATTGCCGTGACCGGTGCCCTGCTGATCGGCCAGTGGCCGGAAGCGGCCATGGTCAGCGTGCTGTTCGCCATTGCCGAACTGATCGAGGCGCGCTCCCTGGAGCGGGCGCGGGATGCCATTCGCGGCCTGCTGCAACTGGCCCCGGAACAGGCCACGGTGTTCGAGGACGGCGAGTGGCACGAGCGCCCGGCCCGCGACGTGCAGCCCGGTGCCCGCCTGCGGGTCCGCCCTGGTGAGCGCATCGCCCTGGACGGCGAAGTGCTGGGCGGTCGCTCCAGCGTCAACCAGGCGCCCATCACCGGCGAGAGTCTGCCGGTGGAGAAAGACCTGGGCGATCCGCTGTTCGCCGGCACCATCAACGGCGAAGGTGAACTGGAATACCGTGCCACTCGCGCCGCTAACGACAGCACCCTGGCGCGCATCATCCACGCTGTGGAGGCGGCCCAGGGCTCGCGTGCGCCGACCCAGCGTTTCGTCGACCAGTTCTCCCGCATTTACACGCCGGTGGTGATCCTCATTGCCGTGCTCACCGCCCTGCTGCCGCCGCTGCTGTTCGACGGCGTCTGGCTGGACTGGCTGTACCGCGCCCTGGTGCTGCTGGTGATCGCCTGTCCCTGCGCCCTGGTGATTTCGACCCCGGTGACCATCGTCAGCGGCCTGGCCGCGGCGGCCCGTGGCGGCATCCTGGTCAAGGGCGGGGTGTTCCTCGAACTTGGCCGCAAGCTGGCCTGGGTGGCCCTGGACAAGACCGGCACCCTGACCGAAGGCCGCCCGCGCCAGACCGATATCGAACTGTTGCAGGCGCACGAACAGGATCCCCGCGCCCTGGCCGCGAGCCTGGCCGCCCGCTCGGATCACCCGGTGTCCCAGGCCGTGGCCCGTGCCGCCGAGGCCGCCGGCATCGCGCTCTACGCCGTGGACCGCCTGGCCGCCCTGCCCGGCCGCGGCGTCACCGGCCTGATCGAAGGGCGTAGCTATCACCTGGGCAATCACCGCCTGGTGGAGGAACTCGGCCTGTGCTCCAGCGAGCTGGAAACCCGCCTGGACGCCCTGGAAGCACAGGGCAAGACGGTGGTAGCCCTGTGCAGCGAGCAGGCCGTGCTGGCGCTGTTCGCCGTCGCCGACACCGTGCGCGACAGCAGCCGCGAAGCCATCGGCCAGCTCCATGCACTGGGGGTGAAGACGCTGATGCTCTCCGGTGACAACCCGCACACCGTCCAGACCATCGCCAGCCAGGTCGGCATGGACGACGCCCGTGGCAACCTGCTGCCCGAGGACAAGCTGGCGGAAATCGGTAGGCGCCAGTCCGGCGGCGTGCCGGTGGGCATGGTGGGCGACGGCATCAACGACGCCCCCGCCCTGGCCCGCGCCGACATCGGCTTCGCCATGGGCGCTGCCGGCACCGATACCGCCATTGAAACCGCTGGTGTGGCACTGATGGACGACGACCTGCGCAAGTTGCCGCAGTTCATCCGCCTGTCCCGCCGCACCCACGCCGTGCTGATGCAGAACATCAGCCTGGCCCTGGGGATCAAGGCGGTGTTCCTGGCCCTCACGCTGATGGGTGAAGGCACCCTGTGGATGGCGGTGTTCGCCGATATGGGCGCCAGCCTGCTGGTGGTGTTCAACGGGTTGCGGTTGTTGTCGCCGAAGTCATTGCGCTAACGGAATGTAGGTTGGGCCGGGCGGCGTTCCGCGAGCGCAGCGAAGCCCAACGTTGCCCGGTTCAGCTCCGCCGTTGGGCTTCGCGTAGCTCAGCCGCAACCTACGCCAGCGCGTCCTGGTAAATCTTCACCTGATCGGCACCAAACGCCACCAACAGCGCCTCACGCAAGCTGCTGCCCGCCGGCCTCGGCCGCTTGAGCTCAGCCACTGCGACCCGCGCCGCCTCCTGCAGCGGATAGCCATACACCCCGCAACTGATCGCCGGAAAGGCGATGCTGGCCAGCCCTTCGGCTTCGGCCAGGGCCAGGCTGTTGCGGTAGCAGTTGGCGAGCAGTTCGGGTTCGCGGTGATTACCGCCGTGCCAGACCGGCCCGACGGTGTGGATCACGAAGCGCGTCGGCAGACGGAAGCCAGGGGTGATCTTCGCCTCGCCCGTGGGGCAGCCGCCAAGGGTGCGGCAATGGGCGAGGAGTTCGGGGCCGGCTGCGCGGTGGATGGCGCCGTCAACGCCACCGCCGCCGAGCAGCGAGGAGTTGGCGGCATTGACGATGGCGTCCACCTCCAGGGTGGTGATGTCGCCTTGCCAGATACGTATGTCCATTGGGGTCACCTCCATTGGGAGGCTAGCCCCTTATTTGACCTCTTGCGGGGTCTCCTGGCCCATGCAGCGCACGGCCTTCCGCTTGTTGTCCACCAGCACGCCGGTCAGGCCTTTCTGCTGGGTATCGAACAGCACCAGCACACCATCGACGCACTGGGCGACCTGGGCAGCGGGCTCCAGGGAAACCTTGTAGTCCTCGCCGGGGACGGTCTTGAGCATGGTGAAGTCGGACAGCAGCAGCGCGTCCTCGGGTTTGGCGAAGTGCAGGTAGCCGTAGTACCAGAGCACCATCACGGTGCCGACAATGCTGCCGATGCCGGTGAGGATCAGTGGGATGGGGTTGCGTTCGCTCATTGGGGACTCTCTGTATTCGGGACTTCAGCCAGCCGGCGCAGTCCGACGAAGCCTTTCGGGTCTTCGAGGTAAAGCAGCATCACCGTTCGCCAGGTGGGATCGGCGAAAGTCTGCACATGGCCACCGCGGACCGGCTGGAACACCCGCGGCGGGGGCGCAGCTTGATACAAGCGCACGCCGTTGGAAAGGGGGACTACCGGATCGTCGATGCTGTGGTAGATCAGCATGGGCAGGCCCTGCAACCCGCCGATGGCACGAATGGCGCTGTCGCCATCGGGCACCAGCCAGGACAGGGGGATCTGCAATGGCCAGAGTGGCCAGGCGTTGGAGAGGCTGTATTGGGCCACTTCGCGGTAGCTGGCGGGCACCCCGTCCAGCACCAGGGCCTTGAGCTTGTCCCGGCGCGCGGGGCGTTCGGCGAGGTAGTGCACCGCCAGGGCGCCCCCGATGCTCTGGCCAAGCAGCACCTGCGGCTTGCCCTGCACTTCCGGCGCCTGGTCGAGCCAGGCGAAGGCCGCATCGATGTCCTGATAGATCGCCGGCAGGCTCGGCGATCCTTCGGAGCGGCCGTAACCCCTGTAGTCCAGCAACAACACCTGGTAGCCCTGGGCTGGAAGCCACCAGCTACCGCCCAGATGGCTGGCGACGTTGCCGCCGTTGCCATGCAGGTGCAGCACCGTGCCCTTCACTTCAACACCCGGCTTGGCCGGTAGCCACCAGGCATGCAGGCGCGTGCCGTCGGCGGCGGTGAGCTGGATGTCGCGATATTCCAGCTTGGCCTTCTCTGGTGTGAAAGGCAGGTGTTTGTCCGGGTAGAACAGCAGCGAGCTGCAGCCCTGCAGGAGCAGGACGAGGAGGATCAGCAGAGTGCGGGAAGCGGGCATGTGTATTTCCTTCCTGAAACATCACAGGCCAGCCCTGCGGGCTGGTTGGCGAAATCGAGTGTTGCAAGTAACTGCATTTCCCGTAGGAGCTGGCTTGCCAGCGAATGGCTCCTTTTCGCTAGCAAGAGCCGTAGGGTGCGCTGTGTGTTCAGCCGGTATACATGGGTAACGCTTGTCGGGAGACATGGGTAACGGGTGGATAGTCATGGCTTGGGTTGCCTGAGATCAATCTGGCGCACGGTCTTGTGGATGAACACCACGTCGAAGACGCCGTCGGTCGCGGTCGGACGGATGGCAACCCGCTCTCCCGCCAGGCCGCCGCCGACAAACAGGCTCCGGCCGTTGAAGCGGACCTGCCCGATGCGTCCAACCTTGAGCAC
>NZ_SSOH01000074.1:0-63333 GCF_029873155.1 Pseudomonas sp. BN515
GCGCAGCTACCCTGAGCACTTGCCGGAGATCGAGTACGACCCGGGCGATCGGGTGCTCAAGGTCGGACGCATCGGGCAGGTCCGCTTCAATGGCCGGAGCCTGTTTGTCGGCGGCGGCCTGGCGGGAGAGCGGGTTGCCATCCGTCCGACCACGACCGACGGCGTCTTCGACGTGGTGTTCATCCGTAAGACCGTGCGCCAGATTGATCTCAGGCAACCCAAGCCATGACCATCAACCCGTTACCCATGTCTCCCGACAAGCGTTACCCATGTATACCGGCTGAACACCATGCGCACCGATTGCGGAATCAGCCCGTGCGCACGGCGCACCCTACCAGCTCGAAATCACCCCAACGGCTTCCGCAATTTCAATGCCCCGACGGCAGGAAGAAGCGCGCCGTCAGCGGCAGGTGATCGGAGATGCGCAGGGTGTCGCCCTGGCGCACCCGCGCTTCGATGCGGGTCAGGCTGGGGCTGTGGAAAACGTAGTCCAGGGTGCGGTCGGGCCCCTTCACCCGAGGGTCGTTGGGGTAGTGGGTGAACCATTGCGCCTGCTGGGCACCACTGGCTTCCTCGACGCTGGGAATCATCGGGTAGCGGCTCCAGAGTGCCTTCAGTTCGCTGTCGCGGGTATAGCGGCTGCGCTGGGGGGCGGACAGTCGCTCGTACTGGCCGGGCGGCAACTGGTTGAAGTCGCCGGCCAGGATCCAGGGCAGGCCTTCGCTCTGAAGCTGGTCGAGCAGGCCGCGGGTCATGGCTACCTGGCGCTTGAGGGTTTCCGGGTCGTCCTCCAGGGCATCCAGATGCGTGTTGACGGCGGCCAGTCGCCCGCCGTCGCGAATCGGCAGGTAGCTCACCAGCAGTGCGCGCTTCTTGTCGAACTGGCGGCTGAGCGGATCGTTCACTTCCAGAGGCAGCTGCAAGCGTTCGGCACTCTCGATGCGGAAGCGGCTGAGGGTCGCCAGTTTCAGGCCGACGCTGCCGAGGATATGGGGATCGGGTACGAAGGCGGCCTTCCAGTAGAAGGCCTGGCTGGTGCAGGGGTAGACGTCGGCCAGGCGTTCCTGGAGCAGGGCCAACTGGTCCTGGTAGTCGGTGGCGCGGGCGCCTTCGTGCAGTTCCTGGAGATTGACGATGTCCGGCTGTTCCTCGCGAATCACCCGCACCACCTCGTCCAGGCTATAGGCCAGGTCTTCCGCCGTGGGGCGTTCGTCCGGGCCTTCGCCATCAGGCAGGTCGTAATAGAAGACGTAGCGTTTGCCGGCCAGGTACTGGAGGTTCCAGGTCATGACCTTCAGGGCCTGGCCCGGCTGCAGTTGCGGCACTTCGGCCTGACAGGCCAGCACGGCCGGTTCGCGCTCTGCGGGATGCCAGGTCAGCGCATAGATCAGGGCCACCAGGCCAACGGCCAGGACCGACAGGCTGAGCAGGGCGAAACGCAGGACTCGGGGCATCGGCAAGGGCAGGCATCTATGCTGGAAGAGGGCGAGCATACCCGAGCCGCCGCCGCGGCCCAAGCCAGGCGCGCCCGGGAGGAATGCCGTGGACAGCGAAGTGCGAATCGCCCAGCGGGGGCCGTTCGAAGTGGAGGTGGTGGCCGGCCGGGATTACTTCTGGTGCCGTTGCGGCCGCAGCCAGCAGCAGCCGTTTTGCGATGGATCTCATAAAGGAACCGGCCTGGCGCCCCTCAAATTCCATGCAGATGTCAGCGAAACCCTGTATTTCTGTGGCTGCAAACATAGCCACTCGCCACCGCTCTGCGATGGCACCCATAACCAACTGCAAGACTGATCCGGGAGCCTGCATGCGGCTGGGCGTAGTCCTCTGGTCAATCCTGGCCTCACATTTCAATTCGGGACGCCTCTGGCTGGCGGGTTTGCTGCTGTTGCCCCGCCTGGTGGTTGCTGATGATGCACCGCCATTGCGGGTAATGACCGATTTCTGGCCGCCCTTTCGCATCGCCGGTGAAGGAGGGCAGCTGCGCGGTCTGGACATGGACTTGCTGGCGGAGCTGGAGCGCCGTACTGGGCTGCGCTTCGAGGTGCAGCGAGCGCCCTGGTCGCGAGGGCTCGCCGCATTGGAGCGGGGCTCGGCCGACCTGATGACGGGCCTTGCCCGGACCCCCGAGCGCGAACGCTTTATCGACTTCCTGGAACGCCCTTATTTCACCTGCGCGCCCCGCTTCTACAGCCTGCCGGCGCTGGCCCAGAAGGTCAGCGGCTATGCGCAGCTGGGCCAGTACGACATCGGTTTCGTGCGGGGCTCGGCCTACTTCGAACCCTTCGATTCCGATCAGGACTTGCGCAAGGTCGGGGTCGGCAATGAAGGGCAGTTGCTGGACATGCTGCGCCACAAGCGGCTGCAGTTGGTGATCGGCACCGATTGCCAGGTGGACTATCAACTGCTGCGCGACCCGACCCTCGCCGGGCGCATCGTCAAGCTGAACTATCGGCCGACTGCGCGTACCGAACTCTTCCTCGGCTTCACGCGCCAGCGGCCCTTGCAGGCGCAGCGCCAGGCTATTGCCGAGGCGCTGGAGCAGATGATCGATGAAGGCTGGGTGCTGGATGCCGCGCGGCGCTACAGCCCCCGTGCTCAGTGAGCGTGAGGCTCGACGTACAGCTCGTAGTCCGGGGCCAGATCCATATCCCAGAAGGCGGCCTCGATCTTGTGGCCATCAAGGTCGCGGATGAAGCAGCCGTAGTAGGGCTCACCGTATTCGGGGCGCGGGCCGGGTTCGCCATCGCCCTTGCCGCCGGCGTCCAGGGCGGCCTCGAAGAAGGCCAGGACCGCCTCTTTGCTGGCAGCGAAGAAACCGATGTGGGTGCCATTGCCGACGCTCGCCGGGCGGCCGTCGATGGGGGACTGCACCCAGAATTCCGGGTACTCGCGGCCGTAAGCCACAGCGCCGGGGTGCTCCATGATGCGCTTGCAGCCCAGGGTGGGCAGCACCTTGTCGTAGAAGGCGACGGCGCGTTCGAAGTCGTTGGTGCCAACCGAGATGTGGGACAGGATGCTGGGGTTTTCAGCCATGGAAGATCCTCCTTGAGTGGCCTGGAAAGCCTAGCAGCCCGTCGCGGAAACAGCGGCCAACCCTTCCATGGGTTGGTGTCCGGACGTTACAGGGTCACTGCTCCGTCGCGCGTTCCGTGACCAGGGTGAACATCCGGTATAGGGCGATGCTGACGAACAGCTGGAAGAAGCTGTTGAAGCTTTCCAGCACCACGGTGCCCACCGGATCGGGGTTCTGTCCCAGTTCGCGATAGGCGAACCAGTCCACCAGCCAGATCGGCCCCATTACCAGCAGCACGCAGGCGAGGATGGTCCAGAAGTGCCCGCGGGTGAGGGCGAAGCTTTCCTTGATCGCGTCCAGCGGGGGCTTGCCTTCCAGCACCAGCAGGTACTCGGCGAAGGCCAGTTTGATCATCACGTAGACGCCGGGAATGATCAGCATCCAGACCCCGACCATGATCAGCAGCGTGCTGATGGCTGCCAGCACGGCGAATGTGGGCCAGCGGAACAACGCCATTTCCAGCACCTGCCTCGGCTTGAGGCGGATGTGATGGCTGCGGCTGTCGACGAAGATGATCAGCGCGCCGACGTAGAGCGGATAGAACAGCATGCTGACGATGATCGACGCGCCCTGGGATTTGTCCGCTCCTAGCCAGGCGATCAACCCCTGTTGGGCGATCGCTTCGGTGAGGATGGCCGGCAGGCAGAGCAGGGCGATTTCGCCGGCGTTGCGGGAGAAGAAGAACCAGGAGGCGCGCAGCAGCTCGAACGGATTCATCGGCGGGCATTCACATCTTGCGGCAGTTGGTCTTGCGCACTTTAGCCCAAGCCTGCGCTGCCTCCAAAGGGCGCTTCACTCGGAACGGTAGTGCAGGACGCGGTTGGGTAATTGCGACAACAGACGGGCGAGGTCGGCGGTGGCCACTTCCAGGGTGTACTCCGGTGGGCCCGGGGAATAGATCAGGTAGTCGTGCCGGAAGATCGCCTCGTCGAATACCAGGGCAATGTCCTCGGCATGGCCCAGGGGGCAGGCGCACTGGGGCACGCAGCCAGTCAGCTCCACCAGTTCTTCGTCGCTGGCAATGCTCGGTCGCGCGCCCAGCAGCGCCTTGAGTTGTGCCCAGTCGGCCCGCGCGCCTTCCAGGGTCACCAGCATGGCGTAGCCGCCGCCCTTCAGGCGCAGGAACAGGCTCTTGCTCTCCACCCCGCGCAGGCCGAAGCGCTGGCGCACCGCATGGGCGGTGGGATAATCGAGCACGGCTTCGTGGCTGACCTCCCGGTAGGGGATGGCGTGATCGTCGAGCAGGGCCAGGTTGCGGTCGTGGAGCGACATCGGGGTTCCGCGGGATGGGAGACGGGAGCGCCATGATAGTCGTTCAGGGAAGGCTGAGGTCATCCAGCCCGGCTTCGCGCAGCACCTGCTGCTCGATGGCCTGCAAGCGACCTTGCTGTGCCATGTGCCGCAGCACCTCCTCCAGGCGTGGTGCGAGATCGCGATGGCGCGGGTTCAGGTAGTGATGCATGGAGAAGCGCTCCAGCACCGGATGCAGGGGCTGGATACCGCGCATGCCGCTCTGGCGCAGGATGCACATGCCCGAGTAATAGTCCTCCACATGCACGTCCACGCGGCCACCGGCCAGTTTGCGCATGCCGTTCTCCACCCCATTGGACGGTGACATCCGCACCCCCTTGAGTCGCAGTTCCAGCGCCGCCTTGCCGCGTTCGAAACCGACGAGATACGGCTTGAGGCTGGACCAGCCGCGCAGTTGCAACGGGCGATTGGCAAAGGCCACCGTGTAGGATTCGAACAGTGGGGTGCGGATCAGCAGCAGGTCGCTGCGCTGCTCGGCCAACAGGCTGGTGCGGCACAGTTCGCCATCGTTCAGGCCGCGCTCGGCATATTGCAGGGCGCGGGCGGCTGGCGCGGCGCGGGTCTCGATGCTGATGCCGAGCTCGCCGTAGGCTTCCACCAGGATGCGCTTGCAGATCTGGAACAGGGGCAGGCCCTGGTCGGGAAAGGTGCTGAATACCAGGCGCGCCTCGGCATGGATGGGGGCGGACAGGAGCAGCAGGACAAGCAGGCAGCTTCCATAGGCTCGCATTGCACAATCGCCTGGGGCACGGCCTGTGGCTGGAGTGACTGCCAGACGGCGCCGCCTGCCATGGCGGGCGCCTTGCTCCCTGCAACAGACCCGTGCGGTGGGTCTTGGCGTCTTCCCCGTTCTCGATGCGCGCGGGGTTAGCTGAAACTATAGACGCCCGCCTTCAGGGCGTTGGCCAGTTCGCCAGCAGTTCGTCCGTCGACAGCACCTGCGCGTATTCGCCCTGCAGGTTGGCCATGGCCATGTCGTGCACTTCCTCGGCGCTGCGCTGGCGGCCGGCGAAGTCGGTCTTGGCGAAGGTGTAGCAGGCGTCCGCGACGACCGTCGTGGCAAAGCCCAGGTTGCCGGCGCTGCGGGCGGTGGCTTCCACCGAGTTCTCGCTGGCTACGCCAACGATCACCAGCGCATCCAGGCCGCGCACCCGCAACCAGTGCTCCAGACCGCTGTTGATGAAGGCATCGGGCACGTTCTTCTCCAGTACCTGCTCGCGCTCCCTGGGCATGAACTCGGGTTGGAAGAGGACGCCGGGCTGTCCGGGGGCGAATACCGAATGTGCCTCGCGGGAGATATGGCGGATGTGCACCAGCGGCCAGCCGGCGGCGCGCCAGCGTGCCAGCAGGGCGGCCATGTGGCGTTCGGCATCGGAGTTGTTGCGCGGTTTGTCGAGGCCACGGATGCCTTGCTGCTGATCGATGATCAGCAGGGCAGCGGGAGCGTTCTGCAGGGTCCTATCCACTTTCCATCCCCAGAGGCTGGCATACTGGCCGCAATCTACCCTTATACCGTCGCTGCCAGCCAGCCGCCCCCAGTCAGCCACGAGGATCCGCGTTGAAGAAAATCGCAGTATTCGCCGACGTGCAGAACCTCTACTACACGGTGCGTCATACCTACGGCTGCCATTTCCACTACAGCGCGTTCTGGCAGAGCGTCAGCGCCGAGGGCGATATCGTCGAAGCCAACGCCTACGCCATCGATCGCGGCGACCCGCGCCAGCAACAGTTCCAGCAGATCCTGCGCAATCTGGGCTTCAACGTGAAACTCAAGCCCTTCATCCAGCGCAGCGACGGTTCGGCCAAGGGCGACTGGGACGTCGGCATCACCATCGACGTACTGGACGCCGCGCCGCGCGTGGATCTCATCGTGCTGGCCTCCGGCGACGGCGACTTCGACCTGTTGCTGGATCGGGTGGCCAAGGCCCATGGCGTGGAAACCCTGGTCTATGGCGTACCCGGCCTGACCGCGCAATCGCTGATCCGCGCCGCCAGCCGCTACCAGCCCATCGAAAGCCCCCTGCTGCTGCGCAACTGAAACCCGCCCCAATCTGGACAATTCCGTGGACCCCATAGCCGTCATCGACTTCGAGACCACCGGCGTCATGCCGGGCAACGACTGCCGCGCCACCGAGATCGGCATCGTCATCCTGGAGGGTGGGCGCATCGTCGACCGCTACCAGAGCCTGATGAATGCCGGTGTTCCGGTACCCGCCTTCATCCAGGGCCTGACCGGCATCACCACCGCCATGCTGCGCGAGGCGCCGCCCGTGGAGCAGGTGATGGGCGAGGCGGCGGACTTCATCGGCGACCTGCCGCTGCTGGCGCACAACGCCTCGTTCGACCAGAAGTTCTGGGACTACGAAATCGGCCGCATCGGCAGGACACGCCACCAGGCCTTCGCCTGCTCATTGCTGCTGGCCCGGCGCCTGTTGCCCGAAGCGCCCAACCACAAGCTCGGCACCCTCAATACCTGGGCGTGCCTGCCGAACACCGGCAAGGCCCACCGCGCCCTGGCCGACGCCGAGATGGCCGCCAACCTCACCCTGCACATTGCCGGACGCCTGCGGGAGAAGCATGGAATCGCGGAGGTCTCGCACAAATTGTTCTGCAGCCTGCAGAAAGTACCGGCGGCAAAGATTCCCGAAGCACTCAGGCGCCATCGGGAAGCCTGACCTGCTTTTGTAGGTTGGTCCGAGCTCCGCGAGGCCCAACGATTCCGGGTCGGGTCCGCCTGTTGGGCTTCGCTTCGCTCTGCACCAACCTACGGATAGATCAGCCTTTTGCCGTGCGCAGGGTTTCCACCTTGCCGCGCTCCTGCAGCACGGCGGGAATTCGCTGCTCGAACGGCGTGGAGAGGACGAGCGAGGTCTTGGTCGCGCCGAACTGGCCGATCTGGTCGATCAGGTCCTGCAGCTCCGGCATCGACGCCACGGCCGCCTTGATCAGCAGGCAGGCATCGCCGGTAACGCGGTGGCATTGGGTCAGCTGCGGGATCTTCTCCAGGGCATCCTGGGTGCGCTTGTAGTCACGGTCGGTGATGCGCAGTTCGATCACGCATTCGATGGGCGAGCCCAGCTTCGCCAGGTCCACGCCGGCGTGGTAGCCGGTGATGATCCCGGCGGCCTCCAGCTTGGCCACGCGGTCGGCCACCGCTGGCGGTGACAGGTTGACCCGGCGCGCCAGGTCGGCGAAGGACGCGCGTCCGTTCTCGATCAGGGCCGACAGCAGCAGGCGGTCGTACTTGTCCACAGGTGCCTCCGAAAGTGGTCGCCTTCGAATCGAAGGGTGGAGCCGGTGAATTCGATGATTTGCAAGGTATGGCCGGGGATCAAGCAGGCTTTCTGCCTTATTTCCCCGCCGAAGCCTTTCATAGAATAGACACCTCATTCCTGCCTGTGTCGAGTTCCGATCATGCCTGCGCGCCGCTTTCCGTTCCTGCTCATAGGGGCATTCATCGCTCTCTATCTGATCTGGGGTTCCACCTACCTGGCGATTCGTATCGGTGTCGAATCCTGGCCGCCCCTGTTGATGGCCGGGGTTCGCTTCGTGGTGGCCGGCGCCCTGATGTACGGCTTCCTGCGCTGGCGCGGTGTCCCCAACCCGACCTGGCAGGAGTGGAAGTCCGCCGCCGCCATTGGCTTTCTGCTGCTGAGCTGCGGCAACGGTGGCGTAACCCTGGCCGAAGACCTCGGCGTGGCGTCCGGCGTCGCCGCCTTGGCGGTGGCCACCGTGCCGCTGTTCGCCCTGCTGTTCGGGCTGATCTGGGGCCAGCGCACCACGCGCCTGGAATGGGCCGGCATCCTGCTTGGGCTGATCGGTATCGGCCTGCTCAATCTCGGCTCCAACCTCCAGGCCAGCCCGCTGGGGGCCGTGCTGATCATATTCGCTGCGGCGTCCTGGTCTTTCGGCTCCATGTGGAGCAAGAACCTCAAGCTCCCCGCCGGCCCCATGGCCAGCGCAGTGGAAATGCTCGCCGGCGGCTTCGCCCTGCTGGCCGGCAGCCTGCTCAGCGGCGAGCGCATGGTCGCCGCGCCCACGCTGGCCGGTTGGGGGGCGCTGGCCTACCTGATCGTGTTCGGTTCCATCATCGCCTTCAGCTCCTACCTCTACCTGCTGAAGAACGTGCGTCCGGCGGCGGCCACCAGCTACGCCTACGTCAACCCGGCGGTGGCGGTGCTGCTGGGGATCGCGTTCGCCGGCGAGACCATCGGCATCGAAGAGGGCCTTGCCATGCTGGTGATCATCGGCGCCGTGGTGCTGATCGGCCTGCCGCAATGGCGCGAACGCAAGGAAGCCAAGGCGCCGGCGGACGAAGAGCTGCAACAGCAGACCAGTTGATCCCGGAGGTCGTGGGCGGCCTGATAGAATTGCGGCTTTTCCGCACACTATGGCTGCCCCGATGACCTTCGCTTCCCTCGGCCTGATCGAACCCCTGTTGCGCGCCACCGAGGCGCTCGGCTACCAGACCCCATCGCCGGTACAGGCCGAGGCGATTCCCGCCGTCCTCAAGGGCCGCGACCTGATGGCCGCTGCCCAGACCGGCACCGGCAAGACCGCCGGCTTCGCCCTGCCGCTGCTGCAGAAGCTGACCCAGGAAGGCCCGCAGGTGGCCAGCAACTCGGTACGTGCCCTGGTGCTGGTGCCGACCCGCGAACTGGCCGAGCAGGTCAACGAGAGCTTCCGTGTCTACGGCCAGCATCTGCCGCTGCGCAATTACGCGGTCTACGGCGGCGTCAGCATCAACCCGCAGATGATGAAGCTGCGCAAGGGCATCGACGTCCTCGTCGCCACCCCCGGCCGGCTGCTCGACCTCTATCGGCAGAACGCCGTGAAGTTCAACCAGCTCCAGGCGCTGGTACTGGACGAGGCCGACCGCATGCTGGATCTGGGTTTCGCCCGCGAGCTGGACGAGCTCTTTTCCGCACTGCCGAAGCGCCGCCAGACCCTGCTGTTCTCCGCCACCTTCTCCGACGCCATCCGCCAGATGGCCGGCGAACTGCTGCGCGACCCGCTGTCCATCGAGGTCAGCCCGCGCAACGCTGCCGCGAAGAGCGTGCGCCAGTGGCTGATCCCCGTGGACAAGAAGCGCAAGAGCGAATTGTTCCTGCACCTGCTGGAAGACCGTGGCTGGGGCCAGGTGCTGGTCTTCGTCAAGACGCGCAAGGGCGTCGACCAATTGGTGGATGAACTCCAGGCCCAGGGCGTCAGCGCCGATTCGATCCACGGCGACAAGCCGCAGCCCTCGCGCCTGCGCGCCCTGCAGCGCTTCAAGGCGGGCGAAGTGCAGGTCCTGGTGGCCACCGATGTGGCGGCCCGTGGCCTGGACATCGACGACCTGCCCCTGGTAGTCAACTTCGACCTGCCCATCGTCGCCGAAGACTATGTGCACCGCATCGGCCGTACCGGCCGCGCCGGCGCCACCGGTGAGGCGGTATCGCTGGTCTGTGCCGATGAGGTGCAACTGCTGGCGGCCATTGAAGTGCTGATCCGCCAGACCATCCAGCGTCGCGACGAGCCGGATTTCATCCCCGATCACCGCGTGCCCATGACCGATGCCACCGGCCAGGTGATCAAGAAGCCGAAGAAACCCAAGAAGCCCAAAGAGCCCCAGGCCGTCGCTGGCAAGCCAGGCAAGGGCGCAGCGCTGGGCCGCTGGATCGACAGCGAAAAGCCCAAGGTCAAATCGGTGCGCAAGTCGCCGGGATTCGGCAAGGCGAAGAAGGGCTGATTCCCGGCCCGGGCGTCACCGCATTGTGGTGATGGGTGACGCCTGATGGGGCAACGGGAACCCGAATGGGGCAGGGCGGGGAACCGGCACCCCCGTGCCAGAGCGGGCGGTTGGGCTTTCAGGATATTGGCGCACTTCCTGCATTTCTGTTCGAAATGCTGAACGCCTATCTATAGTGATTGAAGCGCAGCCCAACCTCAGGCATTTCCCACATGCGCCACAAGGAACTCAAACACTGGACCACCGGTGTTGCCCACCTGCTCGCCCAGCCCGCCGGGCGAGCCCGTCTGCTCGGCCTCAGCCAGTGGTTGCAGCAGGCCTGCCATGTCGACCACTTCGTGCTCTTCATCTACGAAGGCAATCACCGGCCGCTGGCCTTGTTCGACACCTTCCCCCCCGACAAGCGCCATGTGTATGTCGAGGACTACCAGGTCGGTCCCTATCTGCTGGACCCCTTCTACCTCGCCTGCACCCGCAACCAGGCCCCAGGCCTCTGGCGCCTGCGCCAGTTCGCGCCGGACCACTTCTACCTGGGCGAGTACTACGTCACCTACTACCAGCAGACCGGCCTGACCGAGGAGATCGCCTTCTTCATCGACCTGGCCGACGGCGCCAAGGCGGTGCTCTCGCTGATGCGCAGCGCCTGCAGCCCGGCCTATAGCCGGGACGAGATGCAACTGCTGGACTGTGCCCAGCCGGTGGTGGAGCAGGTGGTCAACGAAGCCTGGGAACTGGCCCGTGCCCACGCGCCACGCCCGGCGCAGGACCTGGACTACAAGATCCGCGAAGCCTTCGACCAGTTCGGCGCCCACGTGCTCACCGCGCGGGAGCAGGAAGTGGTGCAGATGCTCCTGCGCGGCCACTCCAGCGCCTCCGTGGCCGAGCACCTGGCCATCAGCCCCGGCACGGTGAAGATCCATCGCAAGAACATCTACGCCAAGCTGGGCATCGGCAGCCAGTCGGAGTTGCTCGGGCTGTTCGTGCGTGAACTGGCCGGCCAACGCGACGATCCCGAACCGTTGCGCAAGGCGGTCTAGCCTTATCGCTATTAGCGATTTAAACGGCGCTGCTCAATAACTATCCAGCACAAGCCGGATCAGCCGCCATCGGCCTCCGGCGCGGATGCCCACGAGTTATCCACAATGATTTGCACAGAAATTGTGGGCAGGGCGAGCGCTCGCTATGTGCTGTTGTAGGGGCGAATTCATTCGCCAAGGGCAACGCAGTTGCCCCCACGAGATTGAACAGGGCAGCCCTGCGGCCTGCTTGGCGATTGAAATCGCCCCCACAACGAGGCTGCTCAAAAACCGAGCAATTGCTTCTATCCCTTGCGGCGCGTGCCTCGCAGCCAGTCTTCCACTAGTTATCCACAATTGATCCCACAGAAAATGTGGGCAGCGGGCATACCTGTAGGGGCGAATTCATTCGCCAGGGGCAACGCAGTTGCCCCTCGAGATTGCACAGGGCAGACCTGCGGCCTGCTTGGCGAATGAATTCGCCCCCACAAAGAGCGCCTGCTCAAAATCCGTCCATCCCGCGCAAATCCCCGCCGGCCGGGACGTCCAGCCCTCCATCCATAACTTATCCACACCATGCTCCACAGTTTCTGTGGAGGGCGCGTCTATCCCCGGAGGGATATATACAGCCGAAAACCGCCATTGGTAGCGTGTTGCCACATGCCAAGAACACCTGAAAAAAGGGGCCGGTCGTGAGCGATGCAAGCGAGTTCTTCGATATCGAGTTCCGCCATGTGGTCAAGCGCTATGGCGCGGTCTCGGCGGTCAACGGCCTGAACTTCAAGGTGCGGCGCGGCGCTTTCCATTCCTTCCTCGGCAGCTCCGGCTGCGGCAAGACCACCACCCTGCGGATGATCGCCGGCTTCGAGCAGCCCACCGAAGGTGAGGTCCTGCTGGCCGGGCGTTCGGTGGCCGGGGTGCCGGCGCACCAGCGGCCGGTGAACATGGTGTTCCAGAGTTATGCACTGTTCCCGCATCTCTCGGTGGCGGAGAACATTGCCTATGGACTGCGCTACCACCAGCCGCGCCCGGATCGTGCCGGGCAGCGCCGCATGGCCGACGAGGCGCTGGAGATGGTGCGCCTGTCCGGCTTCGGCCAGCGCAAGCCCCATGAACTTTCCGGTGGCCAGCAACAGCGGGTGGCCCTGGCCCGCGCCCTGGTGAACAAGCCCACGGTGCTGCTGCTGGACGAACCCCTGGCGGCACTGGATCGCAAGCTGCGCAAGGAGATGCAGTCCGAACTGCTGCGCCTGCAGCGCGAGGTGGGCATCACCTTCGTGCTGGTCACCCATGACCAGGAAGAGGCGCTGTCCATGAGCGACAGCATCAGCGTCATGCAGGACGGCCAGATCCTCCAGAGCGCCAGCCCCGAGCAGCTCTACGAAACCCCGGCGAGCCGCTACGTGGCCGACTTCATCGGCGAATCCAACCTGTTCGACGGCACCGTGCGGCGCATCGAGGATGGCCGCGTGCTGCTGGAAACCACCCACGGCCTGCAACTGGCCAGCCCGCAGACGCCCACCGGCCCCGCCCTCAAGGCCTCCGAGCCGGGCTGCATCGCCGTGCGCCCGGAGCTGATCGCCATCGGTGCCGGGGCCGAGGCGCTGCCCCGCGAGATCAGCCTGCCCGGCCAGGTGGTGGACCGCATCTACCTTGGCAACCTCACCGAGTACCGCGTGCGCACCGAGCCCTTCGGCATCGTCTGCGTGCGTGTGCCGCGCCATGGCCAGCACGAGCGTTCGGCCTTCGAACACGGCTCGCCGGTACGCATCGGCTGGGACCAGGCGAGCGGCCTGGCGATGACGCTGTAGAGAGACGCAGTAGGCGAAGGACAAGAACAACCAACCCTTGAAAGGCAGGTGGCAGCAATGGATCGGAAAGACTTCATCAAGCAACTGCGCAGTTGGCAGAACGGCTCCATCAGCCGTCGCGAGTTCCTCGGCCGGACCGGCCTCGGCGTGGCCATGGCGGTAATGGCCGCCAACATGCCGGGCCTGCTCACCAGCAACCGTGCCTTCGCCGCAGAGAAGGGCTCCCTCGGCGACCGCGTGGTCCTGGCTACCTGGCCGAACTACCACAATGCCGAGAACTTCGCCGCCTTCGCCGAGCAGACCGGCGCCCAGGTGCAGATGAACGTGTTCGGCTCCAACGAAGAGATGCTCGCCAAGCTGCAGGCCGGTGGCAGCGGCTGGGACGTCTTCGTGCCCACCAACTACACCATCAGCACCTACGCCGAGCTGGGATTGATCGAACCGCTGGACCTGTCACGCATCCCCAACTTCGATCCGTCCTCCTACGAGAAGCGCTTCATGGAGCAGGGCGTGATCAACGGCAAGACCTACGCCGTGCCCAAGGATTGGGGCACCACCGGGTTCGTCTACGACAGCAAGAAGATCAAGGCCAGGCCCACCACCTGGAAGGAGTTCTGGGAGCTGAGCAAAGGCGAAGCCACTGGCCGGGTGATGGTCCACGACTATCAGTTGACCGTGATCGGCAATGCGCTGAAGTCCTTCGGCTACAGCTTCAACTCCATCGACCCGAAGGAGCTGGCCGACGCCGAGAAGCTGTTGCTGGAGGTCAAGCCGCATCTGTTCGCCATCAACTCCGATTACCAGCCGTCCATGCGCAACGGCGATGCCTGGATGGCCATGTGCTGGACCGGCGATGCCTCGCAGCTGCATCGCGACCTGCCGGAAATGAGCTACGTGCTGGGCCGCGAGGGCGGCGAGATCTGGAGCGACTTCTTCGCCATTCCGAAGAGCGCCGAGCGGCGTGATGCGGCCTACGCGCTGATCAACTACCTGCTCGATCCGCAGGTGAACAAGCGCGAAGTGGAGGCCCACGGCTACCCCAGCGGCGACAAGCGGGTGGATGCGATGCTGCCCAAGGCAATGTTGGATGACCCGATCATGTACCCGGCCGCCGACCTGCTCAGCGCCCTGGAGTTCGGCGCTGCCGCCACCCTGACCAGCCCGGCCCGGGCGGAACTGATGGCGCGCTTCAAGGCGGCCTGACCCATGGCGCTGTAGGAGCGAGCTCTGCTCGCGAAGCCGTTCGCGAGCAGAGCTCGCTCCTACGAAAGCCGCAGTAATGAACCGTAGGGAATCTTCCATGAACGTCGCCCTCAGCGCCCCCGCGCTGGCCGATGCGGGCCAGGCCGCGCCTGCCGAAAGCCGCAGCCTCGGCCGTCGCGTCACGCTGCTCCTGCTGTTGCCGTCCACCTTGTGGTTCCTGCTGCTGCTCCTGCTGCCGCTGGTGATCATCCTGGTCTTCAGCCTGGGCGAGCGCAGCCCCGTGGGGGGCTACAGCGCCGCCCTGACCCTGGAGAACTACCTGAACCTCGGCTCGCGGGCGAAGGCCTTCTACAACACCTTGCTGCTGGCGCCGCTGGGCACCCTGGTGTGTCTGCTGGCCGCCTACCCGCTGGCGTATTTCCTCGCGGTGAAGGTGCAGCGCAGCCGCTCGCTGCTGCTGACCCTGGTGATCGTGCCCTTCTGGACCAGCTTCCTGATCCGCACCTACGCCTGGATCTTCATCCTCGGCGGCAAGGGCATCCCGGCGCTGCTGGCGATGGTGGGCCTGGATGACGTGCGCCTGATCAACACGCCGACCGCCGTGCTGATCGGCATCGTCTACGGCTACCTGCCGCTGATGGTGTTTCCCATCTACGTCAGCCTGGAAAAGCTCGACAAGCGCCTGTTGGAAGCCTCGTCTGACCTGGGCGCCAGTGCCTTCGAGACCTTCCGCCGGGTGACCCTTCCGCTGTCGGCGCCCGGCGTCATCACCGGCAGCATGCTGGTGTTCATCCTGCTCATGGGCGAGTTCCTGATCCCGGCCATCCTCGGCGGCGGCAAGGTGTTCTTCGTCGGCAACGCCCTGGTGGACCTCTTCCTGCAATCGCGCAACTGGCCGTTCGGCAGCGCGGTGGCCATGACCCTGGTGGCGATGATGCTGGTGATCATCGCCCTCTACCTGAAACTGGTGGCGCGCTACGGCAAGCGCGGCACGGAGGGGATGCTCTGATGTGGCTGCGCAGCTATTCCACCTCGCTCTACCTGTTCCTCTATGCCCCCATTGCGCTGATCGTGCTGTTCTCGTTCAACGCCGGGCGTAGCGGGCTGTCATTCGAATGTTGCTCGGTGCAGTGGTTCGGCCGCGCCTTCGGCAATCCGTTCATCATCGAGGCCCTGGGCACCAGTGCGCTGATCGCCTTCTGCTCGGCGGTGATCGCCACGCTCTTCGGCACCCTCGCGGTGTTCGGCCTGCAGCGGGCGGGCAAACGGGTGCGGCTGTTCTTCGATGCCATGACCTACTGCGCGATCATCATTCCCGGCATCGTCATCGGCATCGCCACCCTGATCGCCTTCATCAGCCTGTTCGAAGTGGTCAACCCGTTGCTCGACCTGCTGCTGGGAGCCGGTCTGCCGCGCCTGCGCATGGGCCTGATCACGGTGATCGCCGCCCACTCGTTGTTCACCATGGCACTGGTGATCGTGATCGTCCGCACCCGCGTCGAGGCCCTGGACAAGGCCCTGCTGGAAGCCTCCGCCGACCTCTACGCACCGCCCCTGGAAACCTTCCGCCGGGTGACCCTGCCGCAGATCGCACCGGCCATCCTCGCCGGCTTCCTGCTGGCGTTCACCTTCAGCTTCGACGACTTCATCGTTGCCTTCTTCGTCGCCGGCTCGGAAACCACGCTGCCGATCTACATCTTCTCGTCGATCCGCCGGGGCATCACCCCGGAGATCAATGCCATTTCCACGGTGATCATCTGCGTCTCCCTGGCGCTGCTGTTCACCTCCCGCTACCTGCAGAACCGCCGCAGTGGCGCCTGAGCGCCCATGGAGCAGAGCCATGCGTGACCAGCTTTACATCAACGGGCAATGGGTCCGCCCTGACCTGGGCGGTTATTTCGAGGTGCTGGACCCCAGCAGCGGCGACCTGATCCAGCGCGTACCGGCGGCCACCGAGGAAGACATCGACCATGCCGTGCATGCCGCCCGGCAGGCCTTCAATCGAGGCTGGGGACAAAGCAGCGGGGCCGAGCGCGCCAGTTGGCTGGAAGCCCTGGCCAGCGAACTGGAAGGCCGCCAGGACGCCCTGGCGGTGCTGGAAGTGCGCGACAACGGCAAGCCGCTGCCGGAGGCGCAGTGGGACATCGCCGACGCCATCGGTTGCTTCCGCTACTACGCCGAACTGGCGCGGGAATTGGACGACCGCCAGGACGAGCCGCTGGCGCTGCCGGACGATCGCTTCAGCTGCCGTATCCGCTATGAGCCGGTGGGCGTGGCCGGGCAGATCATCCCCTGGAACTACCCGCTGCTGATGGCCGCGTGGAAGGTCGCCCCGGCCTTGGCGGCGGGTGCCACCTGCGTGCTCAAGCCGTCGGAACTGACGCCCCTGTCCGCGCTGGAACTGGCCGGCGCCGCCGAACGCATCGGCCTGCCGTCGGGGGTGCTCAATGTGGTCACGGGCCTCGGCAGCGAGGCGGGTGGGCCGCTCAGCCAGCATCCGGGTGTGGACAAGCTGGCCTTCACCGGCAGCGTGCCGACGGGGGCGAAGATCATGTCGGCGGCGGCGGCCGACATCAAGAACATCAGCCTGGAGCTGGGCGGCAAGTCGGCCTTCATCGTGTTCGACGACGCCGATGTGGACGCCGCCGTGGAATGGATCATGTTCGGCATCTTCTGGAACCAGGGCCAGGTGTGCAGCGCCACGTCGCGCCTGCTGGTGCAGGAAGGCATCGCCCCGCGCCTGATCGAGCGCCTGGTGGAAGAAACCCGGCGCATCAGCATCGGTCCCGGTCTGGAGCGCGGCGTGCTGCTGGGGCCGCTGGTGAGTGCCGGGCAGTATCAGAAGGTCGTGGGCATGATCGAGCAGGGCAAGCAGGAGGCCAGCCTGCTCACCGGCGGCAAGCGGCCCGCGCACCTGTCCCATGGCTATTTCATCGAACCGGCAGTGTTCGATGAGCCGGCGGACAACAGCCGTATCTGGCGCGAGGAAATCTTCGGCCCGGTGCTGTGCGTGAAACGCTTCAAGACCGAGGCCGACGCCCTGCGCATGGCCAACGACAGCCGCTTCGGCCTGGCCGCCGCCGTGATGAGTGCCGACCTCGACCGCGCCGCGCGGGTGGCCAACGGCCTGCGCGCCGGCATCGTCTGGGTCAACTGCTCGCAGCCCACCTTCACCCAGGCACCCTGGGGCGGCATGAAGCAGAGCGGCATCGGTCGCGAGCTGGGGAGATGGGGCCTGGAGAATTACCTGGAGGTGAAGCAGGTGACCGAGTACAGAAGCACCGAGCCTTGGGGGTGGTACATCAAATGATTGAAAGGGGCAGGTAGGTTTTTTGTAGGGGCGATTTCAATCGCCAAGCAGGCCGAAGGGCTGCCGAACCAATTTCCAGGGGGCGGCTGCGCAGCCCTTGGCGAATGAATTCGCCCCTACAGGAGCTGCGGACGACGGGTCTCCGCCAACTGCCGCTTCAACCGCGCCACTTCGGTCATATCGGTGATCACCAGGCACACACGCTCCACCTTGCCACCTGCGGCGGCAAGGGGCAGGACGGTGAGGTTCTGGTACATGAAGTCCTCTTCGCCAGTGATCGGCCGGTAGTTGTCGAAGCGGATCAGGTAGGGCCGCTGCTCCCACAGGCTGAAGGCGCGGGTGCCGAGTTGCAGCACGCTGTCCACCTTGCGTCGCAACCAGTTGCGGTCGATCTCCGGGAACAGCTCGAAGAGGTTCTTGCCGTGTACCCGGTCGGGGCCAAGGCCCGAATGGTTTTCCATGAAGCTGTTCCACACCTCGACGTGGTACTGGCGGTCCAGGACCACCACGCCGACGTCCAGGCACTGGACGATATCCAGCAGCCAGTGGAGTTCCTTGAAATCGATCTGTGCCGGCATGGGGTCAGTCCATCAGGTAGTGGATCTTCTGGGTCAGGCGCGCGATGGAGGTTTCGGTGAAGAGCAGCAGCAGGTCGAAGTGCAGGTTGTGATCTTCGATGGCGTAGCTGATCTCCACGGCCAGCGTCTTGCGCCAGCGCCGGTTGTTGAGCTGGAACAGCCGTTCGATGGAGCTGTGCCGGCCGAGCAATTGCGGGTGGCCCTGGGAGAAGCGCACGTCGATCTGTTCGGCGATGCCGGCAAGGCAGGCGCCGATCAGGATGCTCGCCAGGTCCAGCTGGATCTCCGCTTCCTCGTTCTCGCCCTGGGGGCGGCAGCCGAGCAGGCGCGCCACCTCGGCGCTCTCGGCATCGTGGAACAGCAGCAATGCCTCGCCGGCGATGGATTCGCCGATGAAGCCCTGGCACACCGCCGACAGCCGTTCGCCGCGCTGGGCATCGGCCAGGGCCATGTGCAGTTCGCTGACTTCGAAGAGGTTGACGTTGGGCACCGGCAACTGCACGAACACCCCGAGCACCCGCGCCAGCAGGGCGGCGGCGCGGCCCATGGCGACGTTGCTGACCTCGCGCAGGGCATCGCGGAAGTTCACCCGCAGGTCCGGATCGGTGCGTACCGGGATGCCGCTCAGTGGGCTGGTGGACGGCGCCGGGCGCAGCAGCCCCAGGCGGATCAGGGTTTCCCGCAGCTCGTCCGGATCGGCGGGCTTGCGGATGAAGGCCAGAGCGCCGAGCTCGTGAACGCGGCGCTGGGCTTCTTCCTGGATATCGCCGGAAATCACCACCACCCGTGACTTCAGCCCCTCGGCGCGGATTCGGCTGAGGACCTGGTAGCCATCCATCACCGGCATGGTCAGGTCCAGCAGGACCACCTGGCCCTGGCCCTGGCGTATCGCTTCAAGGGCTTCTTCGCCATTGCTCGCCTGGGTGATATGCACCGGCCAGTCCAACGGCAGCGCGCGAATCAACTGCTTGCGCGCCATCATCGAGTCGTCGCAGACGAGAAGGGGAATCACCTTGGGGGCACCGCGTGGAGAAAGCTGGGCTCTGGGCAAGCATAGACGCTGGCCGCGTGCCAGCCGACACCTCGCGGCCAGCTTCCGATCAGATGCGGTCCGGGACCGATCAGATGTTCTGGCCGATGCGCCAGAGGACGCCGCTGGGGTCGGCGAGGATGAAATCGCGCATCCGCCAGGGCTGGTCCTCGGGCGGAGTGGCCCGCACGCCATAGCGCTCGATCACGCCGGAGTCCTGCACGTGCTGCCACCAGGCTTCAACGTCCTTCACCTGCAAATGCATCATCAGGTTCTCCGCAAACTCCTTGGTGTAGAAGCTCTGGAGGAGGAAGGCGCAGTGGCCGTATCGGAAGTAACTGACCTCGTCCGAAGTGCTGCACATTTCGAAGCCGAGGTCGCGGTAGAAGTCCTTGCTCTGTGCATAGTCCTTCGCCGGCACGAAGGCTTTGATCTCGATGGTGTCCAGTGTGCTCATGGGGCTTTCCCTGACAGTAACGATGGGCAGGCGATCACGGTGGAAACGGCCCTCTGACGGGGTCTGGAGCGGGATGCTATGCGAGCTCGTGGGGCTGCGAAAGCCAGCGCAGCACACCTTGTGCCGCCACTCGTCCGCTGGCGAAACAGGCGGTGAGCAGGTAGCCGCCAGTGGGCGCTTCCCAGTCGAGCATCTCGCCGGCGCAGAACACGCCCGGCAGTTGCCTGAGCATCAGGCCTTCATCCATCGCCTCGAAGGGCACGCCGCCGGCCGAGCTGATCGCTTCGTCCAGCGGGCGCGCCCGTACCAGCGTCAGCGGCAGGGCCTTGATCACGGCGGCCAGGCGCGCGGGGTCGAGGAAATCGTCCTTGGCCGACAGCTCCCGTAGCAGGCCGGCGCGGGCACCGTCGATGCCCAGCTGGCTGTGCAGGTGCTTGGCCATGGAGCGCGAACCGCGCGGGCGCGCCAGGGCCTTGGTGACCTTATCCACAGAGTGGTTGGGCAGCAGGTCCAGGTGCAGGGTGGCGCTGCCGGTGGCGTTGATTTGCTCGCGGATAGCGGCGGAAAGGGCGTAGATCAGGCTGCCTTCCACGCCGTTGGCGGTCAGCACGAATTCACCCAGGCGCGGTGCCTGGTCAACCAGGCGAATGGCCGTCGACTTGATCGGCGCGCCGGCGAATTTCTCTTGCAGCAGCGGGCTCCAGCCTTCCACGTCAAAACCGCAGTTGCTGGGCTGCAGCGGCGCGATGGCCACGCCGCGCTGTTCCAGCAGCGGCACCCAGGCGCCGTCCGATCCCAGCCGTGCCCAGCTGCCACCGCCGAGCGCCAGCACGCAGGCGTCGGCACGGACGGACGTTTCACCGGCAGGCGTTGCAATGCGCAGCGCACCGTCCTCTGCCCAGCCGAGCCAGCGGCTGCGGGTGTGGATGACCACGCCCTGCTCGCGCAGGCGCTTGAGCCAGGCGCGCAGCAGCGGCGCGGCTTTCATGTCGGTGGGGAAGACCCGTCCCGAGGTGCCGACGAAGGTGTCGATGCCCAGGCCGTGAATCCAGGTGCACAACTCGTCGGCGCCGAACCCCTCCAGCAACGCGCCCACCTCTTCGCGGCGTACACCGTAGCGGCCGACGAAAGGGGCCTTCGCTTCCGAATGGGTGATATTCATCCCGCCCACGCCGGCCAGCAGGAACTTGCGTCCCACCGAGGGCATGGCATCGAACAACTCCACCCGAGCGCCGCCCTGGGCCAGGACTTCGGCGGCCATCAGGCCAGCGGGGCCACCGCCGATGACGGCGACGAAGGGGGAGGAGTCGTTCATGGGAATGAGTCGGGGCGGGAAATGGGGGAGGGCGCATTCTAATGCACGCCGCTCGGCTGGACACGGCATGTTGTGGGAGTGAATTCATTCGCGATGGGCGGCGACGCTGCCCCGAGGAAGGCTGCCGGGCAGGCCAATGGCCTGCTCAGCGATTGAAATCGCTAGCGCCCCAGCCCCATCTCCTGCCAGACCCGATTCGCGCTGTGATGGAGGATGCCGTGCCGCCTTGCCAACGCCGCGCGGTCCTTGCTATAGCCGCCGCCGATCACACCCACCACCGGGATGTCGCGCCCCAGGCAATGGCGGATCACCCGCTCATCACGCTCGGCCACGCCGGCGTCGGTGAGTTGCAGATAGCCCAGCGCATCGTCCTTGTGCACATCCACGCCGGCGTCGTAGAGCACCAGGTCCGGCTGATACAGCGGCAACAGATAGTTCAGCGCATCCTCCACCACTTGCAGGTAGTCGGCGTCACCCATGCCCATGGGCAAGGGGATGTCCCAATCGCTCTCGGCCTTGCGCGCGGGGAAGTTCTTCTCGCAGTGCAGGGAGACGGTGATGGCTTCCGGGGTATCGGCCAGCAAGCGCGCGGTGCCGTCGCCCTGGTGCACGTCGCAGTCGAAGATCAGCACGCGCTGCACCTTGCCCGCCTCCAACAGGTAGCGGCTGATCACCGCCAGGTCGTTGAAGATGCAGAAGCCCGCCGCGTGGTCGAAGTGCGCATGGTGGGTGCCACCGGCCAGGTGGCAGGCCAGGCCGTGCTCGAGCGCCAGGTCGGCGGCCAGCAGCGAACCGCCCACGGCGCGCACGGTGCGCCGCGCCAGTGGTTCGCTCCAGGGCAGGCCGAGGCGGCGCTGTTCGTCGCGGCCCAGGTCGCCGTCGAGGAAACGCCGGATGTAGTTGGGGCAATGGGCGAGCGCGAGCACGTCGGGCGGGCAGATGTCCGGGCGGTGCAGGCGCGCGTCGGTGGTCAGGCCGCTGTCCAGCAGGTGCTCGTAGAGCAGGCGGAACTTCTCCATGGGAAAGCGGTGTTCCGCCGGAAAGGGCGGACTGTAGTCGTCGTGGTACACCAGCGGCAGGAACATCGATCGGCACTCGGGGCGGGACGCAGGGCAGTATTATGAGGCCTTCGAGCCAGGTTCAAGAGTAAGCCCCGTGCCCCCGATCGAACTGCATACCCCGCGCCTGCACCTGCGTGCCTGGCGCGACGATGACCTGACGGCCTTCGCCGAACTCAATGCCGACCCCGAGGTGATGCGGCACTTCCCCGCCTGCATGAGCCGCGAGCAAAGCGATGCCCTGGCGACCCGAATCCACCAGCACACCCAGCAGTACGGATTCGGTCAGTGGGTGGTCGAGCACCGCGGGGACGGCGGCTTTGTCGGCGTCGTCGGCCTGCAGAACGTGAACTTCGACCAGCACTTCACCCCAGCGGTGGAAATCGGCTGGCGCCTGATGCATCGCTACTGGGGGCAGGGCCTGGCCAGCGAGGCGGCGCAGGCGGCCCTGGCGTTCGGCTTCGAGTCCATGCAGCTGGCGGAGATCGTGGCGTTCACCGTGCCGGGCAACCTGCGTTCCCAGGCGGTGATGACGCGAATCGGGATGCAGCGCGACATGCAGGGCGACTTCGAGCATCCGCTCCTGCCCGAGGGGCATCCATTGCGCCTCCATCTGCTCTACCGCCTGGGCCGCGCCGAATGGGAAGCCTTGCGATGAGCAATGACGTACGTGCCTACCACGAGCTCAGCAAGCACCGCCCGGACCGCTTCGCGCCGGGCCCTGGCCAGCTCGACTGGGCGACCCAGCCGGCGCCCTTCCGCCGCTACGCCGGGGCGCGTGTGCTGGAGTTGTGGCATCGCCCGCTGGAAGAAACGCCGGGCTACGACGCGGTCTTCGCTGCCCCGGTCGGCGCGCCGGCGCCCCTGAACCGCGCGAGCCTGTCGCAACTGCTGTACGACAGCCTGGCCATTTCCGCCTGGAAGGAGTCGGGTGCGAGCCGCTGGGCGCTGCGGGTCAACCCGTCCTCCGGCAACCTGCATCCCACCGAGGCCTACCTGCTGCTGCCGGCGGGCGCAGTGGAGGAGGGCGCCCTGCTGGCCCACTACGCCCCGGACGCCCATGGGCTGGAAATCCGCAGCGAGTTGCCGGCGCCCCTGGCCGAGCAGTTGTCCACAGCGCTGCCGGCGAGTGGCTTCCTGCTGGGGCTCGCCAGCATTCCCTGGCGCGAAGCCTGGAAGTACGGCGAGCGCGCCTACCGCTATTGCCAGCACGACCTGGGTCATGCCCTGGCGGCACTGGCCATCGCCGCCAGTGCCCTGGGCTGGCAGGTGCGGGTGATGGGCGGAGTCGCTGAAGAAACCCTGGATGCCCTGCTGGGGCTGGACCGGCCCGGCTTCGTCGAGCGCGAGTACGCCGATGTGCTGCTGTGGATAGGCCCGGCACAGGAACGGGAGTTCGCCCTTGGCCAGCCGCTGCTGGATGGCCTCGCCGCCCTGGAGCTGCATGGCACACCGAATCGCCTGTCCCGCGAGCAGCGCCACTGGCCCGAACTGGAGCGAGTCCACGAACTCTGCCGGGCTCCGCGCCTGCCGCCGGCCGACTGGCGCGCAGCCGAGGCCCGCGCGGTTGTGGATAACCCCGGACTGCCGTTGCGCCCGCTGCTGCATCGCCGGCGCAGCGCGCAGTCCATGGATGGCCGCAGCGGTATCCAGGCGGACCTGTTGCTGGCCTGGCTGCGCCGCCTGATGCCGGAGAATTCGCCGGTGCCCTTCGCCAGCCTTGGCGATGCGCGGGTCGACCTGCTGCTGTTCGTCCATCGCGTCCAGGGCATGGCGCCGGGCCTCTACTGGCTGGCACGTGGGGCCGCTGCGGAAAGCGAGCTGCCCCAGGGCCTGCGCGAGGATTTCCTTTGGCAGCGGGCCAGCGACGAGCTGCCGCTGTACCGCCTGCTGGAAGGCGATGCCCGTGGCCTGGCGGGCTTTCTGTCCTGCGGCCAGGACATCGCCGCGGACGGCTGCGTTGCGGTGGCCATGCTCGCCCGCTTCGAGGCTGCCCTGGAACGGGGCGCCTGGCTCTACCCGCGGCTTTACTGGGAGTGCGGGCAGATCGGCCAGTTGCTCTACCTGGAAGCCGAGGCCGCCGGGATATCGGGGACCGGCATCGGCTGCTACTTCGACGATTCGGTGCATGAATTGCTGGAAATGGCCGACAGTCGCTGGCAAAGCCTTTACCATTTCACCATTGGCCGCGCGCTGTGGGACGAGCGCCTGACGACGCTGCCGGCCTATCCCGAACTACGAAGACCGCCCCGGCCATGACCGGAGCGGCAGCCTTGCAGAGGAGAACTCCATGACCCAGGTGCTCGATGAGCTGGTCGCGCTGCTGAGCCTCGAATCCATCGAAGAGAACCTGTTCCGTGGCGTCAGCCAGGACCTCGGTTTCCGCCAACTGTTCGGCGGCCAGGTGCTTGGCCAGTCGCTCTCCGCCGCCAGTCAGACGGTCGAGTCCGAGCGCCATGTGCACTCCCTCCACGGTTACTTTCTGCGCCCCGGCGATGCCACCCTGCCGGTGGTCTACTCGGTGGAGCGGGTGCGTGATGGTGGCAGCTTCAGCACCCGCCGCGTCACGGCCATCCAGAAGGGGCAGCAGATCTTCACCTGCAGTGCGTCCTTCCAGCAGGACGAAGAAGGCTTCGAGCATCAGCTGACCATGCCTGAGGTACCGGGGCCGGAGAACCTGCCCAGCGAGCAGGAACTCGCTCGGCAGAATGCGCACCTGCTGTCGGAGCGCATACGCGACAAGCTCCTTTGTGCCAAGCCCATCGAGATTCGCCCGGTCAGCGCGGAAAACCCGTTCGACCCGCGTCCGGGGGAGCCGATCAAGTACGTCTGGTTCCGCGCCGACGGCAGCCTTCCGGACATCCCGGCGATCCACAAGTACATCCTCGCCTACGCCTCGGACTTCGGCCTGCTGACCACGTCCATGCTCCCCCACGGCGTGTCGGTGTGGCAGAAATTCATGCAGGTGGCCAGCCTCGATCATGCCCTGTGGTTCCACCGCGACCTGCGCGCGGATGACTGGTTGCTCTACTCCATGGATAGCCCTTGGGCGGGCAATTCCCGTGGTTTCTCCCGCGGCAGCATCTTCAACCGCGCCGGCCAGCTGGTGGCCTCGGTGGCCCAGGAAGGCCTGACCCGCCTGCGCGAGGATTGGAAGTGACGGTTCCGAACACCGAACTTGGGCGATACCGCCACTGGGTGTTCGACATGGACGGCACCCTGACCATCGCCGTGCATGACTTCGCCGCCATCCGCGTGGCCCTGGACATCCCGCCGGAGGACGACATCCTCCACCACCTCGCCGCCCTGCCCGATGACGAGGCCGCCGCCAAGCACGTCTGGCTGCTGGAGCACGAACGGGAGCTGGCGCTGAACGCCCAGCCCGCTGACGGCGCCATCGAGTTGGTTCGCGAACTGCACCAGCGCGGCTGCCAGCTCGGCATCCTCACCCGCAATGCCCATGAACTGGCCCTGCTGACCCTGGAAGCCATCGGACTGGGCGACTGCTTCGCCACCGCCGACATCCTCGGCCGCGGCGAAGCCCCACCCAAACCCCACCCCGGCGGCCTGCTGCACCTGGCCGGGCGCTGGCAAGTCCCACCCCGCGAACTGGTGATGGTGGGCGACTACCGCTTCGACCTCGACTGCGGGCGCGCCGCAGGGGCGGCAACCGTGCTGGTCAACCTGCCGGAAAACCCCTGGCCGGAACTGGCGGACTGGTTTGCGCGGGATTGTGGGGCGTTGTTGGGGATGGTTGGGGTGTAAGGGGCAGGTGATTGCGAGCAAGGAGGCTCAATGGAACTCAAGAAGTTTGCCAGGGAACTGCGCAGCAACATGACTGATGCTGAGCATCGCCTCTGGTACTACCTGCGTGGACATCGGTTCTTCGGACTCAAGTTCAAACGACAGAAGCCAATGGGTCGCTACATAGTCGACTTCATTTGCCTGGAACAGCGGCTGGTGATTGAACTGGATGGTGGCCAGCATCAGGAACAGGCTGACCGGGATGGCGAACGCGATCGCTGGCTGTCAGAGCAGGGCTATCGGGTATTGCGTTTCTGGAATCATGAGGTGCTGGGGGATACGGACGCCGTGCTTGAGGCGATCGGACGTGCGCTGGGCAAACTCTGACCCTCTCCCCAGCCCTCTCCCACACGTGGGAGAGGGGGCGGTCCGAGTGCGCCATGACTTGGTCGCTCTGATCAGGCTCGCTCCCGGCTGCGTAAGTGGGGCGGTCAGTGCGCGTCATGACCAGATCGCGCCGATCAGGCTCCCTCTCCCGCCTGCGGGAGAGGGCGGGGGGAGAGGGCAGATGACAGTGAGCTAAAGCCTCGCCGTCGAAAACGTATCGCAGCGCCCCACTTCCCCTTTCTCGAACCCCATCTTGAACCAGCGCACCCGCTGCGCCGAGGTTCCGTGGGTGAAGGAGTCAGGCACCACCTGGCCACGGCCCTGGCGCTGCAGGCGGTCGTCGCCGATGGCGTTGGCGGCGTTCAGGGCTTCTTCCAGGTCGCCGGGTTCCAGCCAGTTGAGGCGCTTCTGCGCGTGGTAGGCCCAGACGCCGGCCAGGCAGTCCGCCTGGAGTTCCTGGCGCACCAGCAGGCCGTTGTCGCCTTCCACCCGTTCGCCGCGTTGGCGGGCGGCGTTGACCTTGGCCGAGACGCCCAGCAGGGTCTGCACGTGGTGTCCCACTTCGTGGGCGATCACATAAGCCTGGGCAAAATCGCCGGCGGCCAGGAAGCGGCTGGCCATTTCCTCGAAGAAATCCAGGTCCAGGTAGACCTTGCGATCACCCGGACAGTAGAAGGGGCCGACCGCCGAGGAGGCGAAGCCGCAGGCCGATTGCACGCCGCCGTTGAACAGCACCAGGGTCGGGTCCTGGTATTGGCGACCGGCGGCCTGGAAGATCTCGCGCCAGGTATCCTCGGTGTCGCCGAGGATCGCGCGGACGAACTCGCGCTCCTCCGGGGTGCCTGTCGGCATGGCCGACTGCTGCTGGGGATTGACCGAGGCGTTCTGCTGGGTGATCTGGCCAAGGATCTGCAGCGGGTCCTCGCCCATCAGCAGGGCGACCACCACCACAATCGCGATCCCGCCCAGGCCCAGTCCCTTGCCACCGCCCAGGCGCATGCCGCCGCCACCCATGCCTCCGGCGTCTTCCACATTGTCGCTGCGACGCGCTTTTTGCCAGCGCATGACCGCTCTCCACACAGAATGCGAGTTATTCAGTGTTGACGCTGGTGGCGAGTGTCGCCAGCCCGGTCGTCAGCCCAGCTCGGCCAGGGGCGGCAGCAAGCGAGCGTGGGCCAGGAGCTGGACCTCGCCGCCCACCAGCACATTGCCGGCTGCGGTGACGCATACGTCGAGCCGGCTCGGGCGGCCGAGGAAGCGGCCCTGTGCCAGGGCGAAGGGCTGCTCGGGGCGCTCCAGTTCCTGGGCTACGCGCCAGGCGGCCACCGGTCCTGCGGCACTGCCGGTGGCGATGTCTTCCACCACGCCGAGCGGGTCCCAGGTGCGGCCTTCGCGGGCGTCAACATCCATCAGGAAGACGAAGGCGGCGCCAATGCCTGCCAGGGCATCGTCCAGCAGTTCGCGCTGCTTCGCCGCCGCCAGTCCGGCAGCGGTCACCGGTAGCAGCAGGTAGGGCAGGCCGGTGCTGACCACCTGGGCCGGATAGCGGCGGTCGCGCTCGCTGCCGAAGGCCGCGGCGAAGGTATCGGCGGCGGCATCGTCCAGCACCTGGCCGAACTCCGCAGGCCCCTGGTCCATCTCGGCATAGAAACCCTTGCCGTGGCGGCGGGTAGCGATGTGCACCTGCTTCTCCGGCAATTGCAGCAGCCACTCGGCGTCGGATTTGCCGCCATGCAGCTGATGCAGCAGCGCGGCGGCGCCGAGAATGGGGTGGCCGGCGAAGGGCAGCTCCTCTTCCACCGTGAACACCCGCGCGGAGAACGCATTGTGGGTATCCAGCGGCGCCAGGAAGATCGACTCGAATTGCCGCAGCTCGCGGGTCAGCTCCTGCATGGCGGCGGGGGAAAGGCCGCGGCAATCGGGGAAGACGGCCAGGCCATTGCCGGCCAGGACCCGTTCGGCGAACACATCGACTTGCCAGTATTCCATTTCAGGCTCCAGGGAAATGAAAACGGCCGCACCAGGCGGCCGTTGCGTGAACGCGTGGATTCAGCGTGCAGGATACTCGCTGAGCACGCTCAACTTGCCACCCTGGGCGACGCCGACCACCTGGTAGGCGTCCTGGCGGTCACCCATTTCCATACCGGGGGAGCCGATGGGCATGCCCGGTACGGCGGCGCCCAGCAGGTCGGGACGCTCGCGTAGCTTCAGCACGTCGCTGGCCGGTACGTGTCCCTCGACGAACTTGCCGTCCACCACGCCGGTGTGGCACGAGCCGAGCTGGTAGGGCACGCCGACGCGCATCTTCACCGCGGCCATGTTGGTTTCCTCGTGGTCGCGGACCTGGATGCCGTTGTCCCGCAGGTGGGTGATCCATTCCTTGCAGCAGCCGCAGTTAGGGTCGCGGTAGACGTCCATGGTGATGGGCTCGGCGGCCTGGGCGATGCCGGCGAACAGGGTAGTGAGCAGGAGGAGGGAACGCATGTGGACTCCTTGCGGCCAAGTAGGCCGGAGACAAAGAAAGGGAGCATAGCGCCGCACCGATCCCGTCCCAAGCACAGGTCTGTTTCAGACTGTTCCCGAGCGGCCTATGCTTTTTCTGACCCTCGCGCGAGACTCGCCGATGCTCTTCACCCGCATCCTGCTTGGCCTTCAGGCCCTGATCCTTGCCGTCTTCGGCCTGGCCTACTTCATCCGCCCGGAAGAAATGGCCAGCCTCAGCGGCATGCTCTTGATGGACCCTTCCGCAGTCACCGATGTGCGTGCCTGGTACGGCTGCCTGCCGCTCGGCATCGCCGCGTTCCTCCTGCTCTCGCAACTGCGCCTGCAACTGGCGCGTGCCGCGCTGGACCTGCTGGTGCTGGTCTATGTCGCCCTGGCCCTGGGGCGCATCAGCGGGCTCTGGCTGGACGGCAGCCTGGGGCAGACCTTCAACCTCTATGCGCTGCTGTTCGAGGTGGTGTCGGCAGGACTCGCCTTCGTCGCCCTGCGTAGGCTGGATAACTGATATATCAAAAAGATCTATAAATATTTTTATTTCGAATTTTTAGAAATAAAAAATTGCCTTTATAAGAGCGAGAACAACACCTCATCTCGCCCTGAAAAAGGACTTTTCCCGATGAACGCCAAGACCGAAACCCCTGATCTCCCCGAAGGCGCCTGCATCACCGCCAAGGTGCCGGAGCGCGGCACCGCGCTGCTCGGCGACGTGGTGGTCAACCCCTACAAGCTGGCGCCGCTGACTGCGATCATCCGCGACGGTGGCCAGGCCATCAGCGCCGCCTACGTCCGTGTGCTGGGCAAAGGCGAGCGTGGCGTGGACATCGCCTACGAAGTCTCCGACCGCTCGCTCTGGACCTATGGCGGCATCCCGGTATTCGGCCTCTATCCGGACCACGTCAACCAGGTGGAGGTGACCTACAAGCTGGCTGGCGAGCGCATTCGCGAGCGCTATCAGGTCTACGCCCCGGCGGTGCGCCTGCCGGTTGTGGCCAACCAGACCGCCGCGCTGCCGCTGGTGGAGCCGATCAAGGTGGCGCCCGGCTTCGAGCACCGCCTGTACCTGTTCAATCACCTGCTGGGCGAGATTCCCGGCGGTCGCGCCTTCAAATGGAACGCCCTGGGCGGTGCCGCGGAGTGGGACCAGGTGGGCAACAACTGGATCTCCGACAGCAACGGTGATGTGCGCTGGTACCTGGATATCGAGCAGATCCACGATTCCGGTCGCCGCGACGGCCTGGGCGGCACCATGGGCTTCCAGCAAACCCGCGACGGCAAGCTGATCTGGGGCCAGGGCCAGACCTATTCCAAGTACGACCTGCTGGGTCGCCGCGTGTGGCAGCGCAACCTGCCGGACAAGTTCGCCGACTTCTCCCACGAGATCCGCGAGACCCCCAACGGCACTTACCTGCTGCGGGTCGGCACCAGCGACTACCGCCGCCCCGACGGCAAGCGCGTTCGCTCCATCCGCGACCACATCATCGAGGTAAACGAAGCCGGCGACGTGCTGGACTTCTGGGACCTGAACCAGATTCTCGACCCCTATCGCGGCGAGCTCTTGGAAACCCTCGGCAAGGCCGCGCTTCAGCTACCGGAGGGCGTGCAGAAACAGGACAGCACCGCCGCAAACGAGCTGCTGGAAGGCGACCTGCCGTTCGGCGACACCCCCGGCGTCGGCACTGGCCGCAACTGGGCCCACGTCAACGCCATCGACTACGACGCGAGCGACGACAGCATCATCATTTCCGCCCGCCACCAGGGCGTGGTGAAGATCGGGCGCAACAAGGAAGTGAAATGGATTCTCGCCTCGCCCCAGGGCTGGCCGGAGCGCCTCAAGTCCAAGGTGCTGACTCCGGTGAATGCCAAGGGCGAGGCGCTGAAAGAGGAGGGCGGCCTCTACGCCGAAGGCTTCGACTGGTCCTGGACCCAGCACACCGCCTGGCTCACCGGCAAAGGCACGCTGAGCGTGTTCGACAACGGCTGGGGCCGCAACTTCGCGCCGACCAAGCTGGCCGGCAACTACAGCCGCGCGGTGGAGTACCGCATCGACGAGGCGAAGGGCACCGTCGAGCAGGTCTGGGAATACGGCAAGGAACGCGGGGACGAGTGGTACAGCCCGGTGACTTCGGTCGTCGAATACCGCGCCGACAAGGACACCCAGTTCATCTACTCGGCTTCGGTGGGCTTCCTCACCCCGGAAAAACTCACGACCACCGTGCTCAACGAAGTGAAGTACGGGACCCAGGAGGTACAGGTGGAGCTCAAGGTGAGCAGCCGCCAGCCGGGTAGCGTGGGCTATCGGGCGCTGGTGATCGATCTGGCGCGTGCCTTCTCGTAGGCAAACGCTTTTGTAGGTTGGTGCAGAGCGAAGCGAAGCCCAACGATGCCGGAAACACCGAGCGAGGCTTGGCTACCCTCACCCCAACCCTCTCCCAGAGGGAGAGGGAGCAGGCCGTGCCGGGGCTGAGCTGAGAGTCACCCCTCTCCCCCCGGGAGAGGGGCCGGGGGTGAGGGAGCTCCGGGCAGAGCAGGAACTCAGCGCCGCTCCAACAACACACCCGACTCCATGTGGTGCGTATAGGGGAACTGGTCGAACAGCGCGCAGCGCACCACTTTGTGGGTGTCGCTCAGCTGCTGGATGTTCGCCGCCAGCGTCTCCGGGTTGCAGGAGATGTAGAGGATGCGGTCGAAGCGGCGGGTCAGTTCGCAGGTGTCCGGGTCCATGCCGGCGCGGGGCGGATCGACGAAGACGTTGCCGAACTCGTAGCCCTTGAGGTCGATGCCGGCCAGGCGGCGGAACGGGCGGACCTCGTTCAGCGCCTCGGTCAGCTCCTCGGCGGACAGGCGCACCAGGGTGACGTTATCCACAGCGTTGTCGGCCAGGTTGGCCAGGGCGGCGTTTACCGAGGTCTTGCTGATCTCGGTGGCCAACACCTTGCGCACGCGGGTGGCCAGGGGCAGGGTGAAGTTGCCGTTGCCGCAGTACAGCTCCAGCAGGTCGTCCTGGCGCTCGCCCAGTACATCGAAGGCCCAGCCCAGCATCTTCTGGTTCACCTCGCCGTTGGGCTGGGTGAAGGCACCCTCCGGCTGGCGATAGCGGAACACGCGGCCAGCGACGGTCAGTTCTTCCTCGACATAGTCGCGGCCGATGACGATGCGCTTGCCCTTGGAACGGCCCACCAGGCTCACGCCAAGGTCTGCGGCGAGCTTTGCGGCTTCGGCCTGCCAGGCCTCGTCCAGCGGGCGGTGGTAGCAGAGGGTGATCAGCGCATCGCCGGCCAGGGTGGTGAGGAACTCCACCTGGAACAGCTTGAACGACAGCGCCTGGCTTGCCTGCCAACCCGCCTTGAGGCGCGGCATCAGTTCGTTGATGCGGCGGCTGGCGATGGGGAAGTCCTCGATCAGGATCGGCGTGAACTTGTCGCCGGCCTCGAACATCGCGTAGTGGCGGTTCTCATTGCCAGTCTCGCGCCACAGGCGGAACTCGGCGCGAAGGCGGTAATGCTCGCGGGGGGACTCGAAGACTTCCGGTTCCGGGGCGTCGAAGGGCGCCAGCAGCGCCTTGAGGCGCTGCGTCTTCTCGGTGAGCTGGGCGGCATAGGCCGCCGGATCGAACTGGGGACGACTCATCAGTGGAAGAAACCCATCTTGATAACGAAGAGCACGGCCAGGATCACCAGCGCCGGGCTGAGCTCCTTGTAGCGGCCAGCCAGGGTCTTGATCGCGGCCCAGGCGATGAAGCCGAAGGCGATGCCGTCGGCGATGGAATAGGTGAACGGCATGGCCAGGGCGGTGATCAGTACAGGTGCGGCGGTGGTCAGGTCGTGCCAGTCGATCTCGGCGAGGCCCGAGGCCATCAGGACGGCGACGAAGAACAGCGCCGGCGCGGTGGCGAAGGCTGGCACGCTACCGGCCAGCGGCGAGAGGAACAGGGCCAGCAGGAACAGCACGGCAACCACCAGGGCGGTGAGGCCGGTACGGCCGCCGGCGCTGACGCCCGCAGCGGACTCGATGTAGCTGGTGGTGGTGGAGGTGCCCAGCAGGGAACCGCCCATGGCCGCGGTGGAGTCGGCGATCAGGGCGCGGCCCATCTTCGGCATGTAGCCGTCGGCGCGCATCAGGCCGGCCTTCTTGGCCACGGCGATGAGGGTGCCGGAGTTGTCGAACAGGTCGACGAAGAGGAAGGCGAAGATCACGCTCACCAGGCCGATTTCCAGTGCGCCGGCGATGTCCAGCTGGAGGAAGGTCGGCGCCAGCGACGGCGGCATGGAGAAGATGCCGCCGAACTGGGAAACGCCCAGTGCGATGCCGGCGATGGTCACGGCGAGGATGCCGATCAGCACGGCGCCGGTCACCTTGCGCGCTTCGAGGGCGACGATCAGGAAGAAGCCGAGCACGGCGAGGATCGGCTCCGGCTTGGTCAGGTCACCGACCGTCACCATGGTGACCGGGTGGGCGGCGACGATGCCGGCTTTCTGCAGGGCGATCAGTCCGAGGAACAGGCCGATGCCGGCGGCGATGGCCGAGCGCAGCTCCAGTGGGATGCTGTTGATGATCCACTCGCGGATCTTGAAGATCGACAACAGGAAGAACATGCAGGCGGAGAGGAACACCGCGCCCAGGGCCACCTGCCAGGTGTGCCCCATCTGCAGCACCACGGTGTAGGTGAAGAAGGCGTTCAGGCCCATGCCCGGAGCCAGGGCGATGGGGTAGTTGGCGATCAGCGCCATGACGGTCGAACCGATGGCAGCAGCCAGGCAGGTGGCGACGAACACCGCGCCCTTGTCCATGCCGGTTTCACCGAGGATGGCCGGGTTGACGAAGAGGATGTAGGCCATCGTCAGGAAGGTCGTCAGACCCGCCAGGATCTCGGTACGCACATTGGTGTCGTGCGCCTTGAGTTGGAATAGCTTTTCCAGCATGTGTGAGCTCCCCGTGACGCAGTGCGTCGTTGTCATTCAGCTGGCGAAAATAAAAGCACAAATGCACGGCGCGCGCGGGCGCCATGGACTTTTCTCTGCCAGTCTGGAAAAAGGCGCGCATCATACCAGCTCACCCGGGAGCGGTGAATTTGTGACCGGACGGACAGCTTCGGTTTCCAGGAACAGGAGAACGCCATGCAAACCCAACCCCAACTCCAGGCCCTGATCGCCGTTGCTGAAGGCGTGGAGGACCTGGAGACCGTGACGCTCATCGACGTGCTGCGGCGCGCCGACATCAAGACGGTGGTGGCCAGCATCGAAACCCGCCGCATGATCACCCTGGCCCGTGGCACCCGCCTGACTGCTGACACCATGCTGCTGGACGTGCTGGCCCAGGACTACGACCTGATCGTGCTACCCGGCGGCATGCCCGGTGCACAGCGCCTGGGCGAACATGAACCGCTGGGCGAAAAGGTCCGCGAACAGGCCAAGGCCGGCCGCTTCTTCGCCGCCATCTGCGCATCCCCGGCCATGGCCCTGCAGCCCTTCGGCGTGCTGCGCCAGCGGCGCATGACCTGCTACCCGACCTTCAGCGACCGCCTTTCCGGCTGCACCTTCGTCGACCAGCCGGTGGTAGTGGACGGCAATTGCATCACGGCCCAGGGGCCGGGCAACGCACTGGCCTTCGCCCTGACCCTGGTGGAGCAGCTGTGCGGCAAGGGCAAACGCAATGAAATCGCCAAGGCGATGTTGGTGTCTTGATGGAGGACCCGCAGGCGCTTTTCCTGTAGGGGCGAATTCATTCGCCAAGGGCGGCGCAGCTGCCCCTTTCACCTCACAGGGCAGACCTTCGGCCTGCTTGGCGATTGAAATCGCCCCTACAGCGAATGAATTCGCCCCCACAAGGTTTCTGCCTGTCATTTTTGTAGGGGCGAATTCATTCGCCAAGGGCGGCGCAGCTGCCCCGTAGGGTGATGCTTAGCGCAGCGAAGCCCAACGATCACCTGCCCGTCAGTGCAACTTGTCCCGCTTGGCCAGGCTCGGGAACAGCTTCATCCACAACCCGGTCACGATCAGCGTGCCGACGCCGCCCATGACCACTGCCGGAACCGTGCCGAACCAGGCCGCGGTGACGCCGGACTCGAACTCGCCCAGCTGGTTGGAAGCGCCGATGAACAGGCCGTTCACCGCGCTGACCCGGCCGCGCATCTCGTCCGGGGTGTGCAGCTGCACGAAGGCACCACGGATCACCATGCTGATCATGTCGGCCGCGCCGAGCACTGCCAGAACCGCCAGGGAGAACCAGAAGGATGTGGACAGGCCGAAGGCGATGGTCGCCACGCCGAATATGCCCACCGAGGTGAACATGATCCGCCCGACATTGCGTTCGATGGGGAAGCGCGCCAGCCAGAAGGACATCAGCAAGGCGCCGACCGCCGGGGCCGAGCGCAGCAGGCCCAGGCCCCAGGGACCGGTGAGCAGGATGTCCTTGGCGAACACCGGGAGCAGGGCGGTGGCGCCGCCCAGCAGTACGGCGAAGAGATCCAGCGAGATGGCGCCGAGGATGTCCGGGCGGCTGCGGATGAAGCGGATGCCCGCCAGCAGGTTCTCCAGGTTGGCCGGGGCCTTGTTGGCCTGCTGCTGGTTGCTGGAGAGGCCCAGCATCAGGACACAGGCGGCGATATAGAGGATGGCCGTCGGTCCGTACACCCACAGGCTGCCGAAGGCGTAGAGCAGACCACCAAGCGCCGGCGCGACGATGGTGGCCGCCTGCATGGCCGAGGCCGAGGCAGCCACCGCGCGAGGGAACAGCTCCTTGGGCACGACGTTGGGCAGCAGCGCCTGGGTGGCCGGCATCTCGAAGGCGCGCGCGGCGCCGAGGACGAAGGCCATGAGGAAAATCAGTTCGCGGCTGGCGCTGTCGGTGGCGCTGGCAAATACCAATACCCCGGCCACCAGGGCCTGTAGCACCTGGCAGATGGCGGCGACGCGGCGGCGGTCGAAGCGGTCGGCCACATGTCCGGTGTGCAGCATGAACAGGACGCGCGGCAGGAACTCCACCAGCCCCACCAAACCGAGGTCGAGCACGTTGCCGGTGAGCTCGTAGATGTGCCAGCCGATGGCGACGGTGATCATCTGGAAGCCGCTTGCCGTACAGACGCGCGCGAACCAGAAGGCCAGGAAGGGGCGGTGATGACGTAGGAGAAGTGCCTGGGACATGTCCGAAAATGCTTAGGTTGCTATCGGTAGCGCAGCCTAGCACGGTCGCTGAAACATACGGTTGCATTTACCGAACAGAGCGTTCGATCAACGACTGTTCCTCTGAAATTTCTGACCAAAGAGACAGATTTGCCCTTTGTCTCTGTCAATGATTTCGTTAGAATTTGACTCTCAAGTCAGATTAATCCCACCGACTACTCTTCATTATTGCGATCCCTTCTCCCGGATGGGTCGACAACCGTGTTTTGCACAAAGAAAAGGGCCGGCAAACGCCGGTCGATGAGGAACGGGCATGTCCACTCCTGAACTATCCCGCCGCGCCTTCCTGCAAGGCAGCGTCGTCGCCGGTATCGGCATCACTCTCGCGCCGCTCGGCAGCAAGGCCTTCGCCGCGCTGTTCGAAGAACAGGTCACCCGTGGCCCCGAGCCCTGGCACACCGCTGGTGGCCAGGCCCGTGGGCGGATCGACGGCGTCAGCAAGGTCTGCGGCGGCAAGGTGTTCGCCCGCGACATCCGCGCCAAGGACATGCCCGGTTGGCCGCAACAGCAGGGCCACGCGCTGCTGATCAAGGCCACCCGCGCCGATCACCTGTACCAGGGCATCGACCTGTCGATGCTGGGGGATGAGCTGAAGCCCGACCGCGTGGTGACCGCCGCGGACCTGGCGCGGGACGGCATCGCCTTCCCCGAAGGCCATAGCCCGGACCCCTTCCTGCCGGAAGGCCAGGTGCCCATGTTCATCGGCCACCCGGTGGCGCTGCTGATCTGGAAGGATTTCGACCGCTATCGCCGGGCGAAGAACATCCTCAAGTTCAACGAGAAAGTGGTGCGCTACGGTGCCCAGGCCCCGCTGTTCCAGCGTGACCCCTACGGTAGCTTCCGCTTCGTGCGCGTTGGCGGCGCCACGCCGTTCGAGCCGGACACCTTCTCCAGCCTGAAGGACAGCATGCTGTTCCCGCTGATCCGCGAGCGCAAACCCACCTGGGGCGCCGGCAACCCGGCGGGCGACCTGACCGCCCAGGGCATTTACCACGCCGAGCAGATGCAATCGAAACTGGCCAATCCGCCGGAAGGCTGGATGGTCTTCGATGAGCGCTTCAAGACTCAGTCCATCGAGCCCGCCGCCCTGGAAGCGGACAACGGTAACGGCTGGTACGACCCGGCCACTGGCACCCTGCATTTCGTCGTGGCTACCCAGTGCCCCTTCGAAGTGGCCGAGCAGACCGCGCACATGCTGGCGCCGTCCCGCTTCAAGGTGACGAAGCTGAACATGCACCCCGGCTACACCGTGGGTTACGGCTCCAAGGACAACAACATCTTCGTGTTCTACGCCGCCCTGGCCGCCATCTACGGCGACGGCGTGCCGGTGCGCCTGGCCAATGACCGCTACGAGCAGTTCCAGAGCGGCATCAAGCGTCACCCCTTCGACATGCACTACCAGTTGGCGGTGAAGAAGGACGACCTGTCGTTCCAGATCTTCCGCGCCCACATGGATGTCGACGGCGGCGGACGCATCAACTACAGCCCCTCGGTCGCCGCCGTGGGCGCCACCGCCGCGCAGTCCATCTACTACCTGCCGCAGAGTGACCTGGCCGCCACCGCCTACCACTCCCGTGGCGTCGAAGCCGGCTCCATGCGTGGCTACGGCACCCTGCAGACCATGGCCGCCACCGAGATGATGGTGGACGAAGTGGCCCAGCGCCTGGGCGTCGACCCCATCGAGCTGCGCCGCAAGAACGTCTTCAAGTCCGGCATGAAGAACACCCAGGGCGCCATTCCCGCCGGTGCCCTGCGCCTGGAGGAAATCCTCGACAAGGCCGCCCAGCACGACGTCTGGAAAAACCGCGACGCGCGCAAGCGCGAGGAAGAAGCGAAGGATCCGGATAACTACTACGGCGTCGGCTTCGCCATCTGCCAGAAGGACTTCGGCACCGGCTCCGAAGCGCCCATGGCGAGCGTGGAGTTCACTGCCGACGGACGTGTGACGCTGCGCCAGATCGCCATCGACATGGGCACCGGCATGGCCACTTCCCAGGCCCTGCTGGTGGCCGACTACCTGGGCCGCCCGGCGCATGAGATCCGCACCGGCGTCACCGAATGGTCCGAACTGGCCCTGACCACCAGCGGCAACCCCTACCTGATCAGCCAGTCCGAGCAGGACGCCGCGCTGAAGAACCCGCGCTGGGTCGGCAAGTTGGCCTCGCCGTCCTCGGCGACCAACTCGGCCTACTACTCCGGCCACGGCACCCGCGAAGCCGCGCGCATCCTCTTCAACCACGGCCTGTGGCCGGCGGCGCTGGCCATCTGGGGCCGCGGCGAGTTCGGCGGCCTGGCCAACCCTTATGTGGTGCGCCGCGAAGACGCCAACTGGGTCGAAGGCAAACTCACCGCCAACGGCCTGCCGCCGATCCCCTTCGAACTGCTGGCGCACAAGGCCCATGAACTGGGCCTGGTCACTGGCGTCAGCGTCCACGGTTTCAACCGCTGGGCCTGGGCCGAGGGCGAGTTCGAGATCGACGGCAAGCGCGACACCTTCCCGCTGGATGCGGTAGCCGTGAAGTACGGCGACGGCGCGCCCAAGGAGAAGAGGGCGAAGATGACCAGCCACGGCTTCCACCTGCTGGATCGCACTGCCATCAGCTACCCGCCGACCCAGCTGAACAACGCCATGGTCACCTACTACAGCCCGGTCGCCACCCTGGTCGAGGTGAAGGTGAACAAGGGCAGCGGCGAGGCGCGGGTGATCAACCACCATTCCTGGCTGGAGTGCGGCCGGGTCATCGTGCCGGAACTGGTTCGCGGCCAGCTCGAAGGCGGTATCGCCATGGGCATTGGCCACGCATTGATGGAAGAAATGCCGCTGTACGAGGGCGGTCCCGGCGAAGGCACCTGGAACTTCAACCGTTACCAGCTGCCCCGCGCCAAGGACTGCGCAGTCTGGACACAGACCGCTGAAATCCTCCCGCCGTTGTCGCCCAGCGACCCAGCCAAGGGCATTGCCGAAGTGGTGATGATCCCCGTGGTCGGCGCCATCGTGAACGCCGTGGCCCACGCCACCGGCAAGCGCCTGCGCGACCTTCCCCTGACCCCGGCCCGCATCAAGGAGGCCCTCCATGGCTAAGCGCGCCCTCAGCATGACCCTCAACGGCCAGGCCGTCGGTCCCATCACCGTGGACGACGACCTGATGATGATCGAGTTCCTCCACGAATACCTGAACCTCACCGGTTCGCGCCTGGGCTGCGGCCAGGGCGTCTGCCATGCCTGCGTGGCGATCCTCGACAAGCCGGACGGCACCAGCGAGGAAATCCGCACCTGCATCACCGGCGCGCACTTCTTCGACGGCAAGAAGGTGCGTACCGTCGAAGGCCACGCCAAGCGCGATGAAAAGGGCGAAGTGACCGGGCTGAACCCGATCCAGCAGAAATTCATCGACCAGTTCGCCTTCCAGTGCAGCTACTGCACCCCCGGCTACGTCAACGCCGCCACCGTGCTGGTGGAAAAGCTCCAGCGCCAGCCGGTCAAGCGCAGCGAACTGGAAGGGGAGATCGAGCACGCCCTGGGCAACCATATCTGCCGCTGCACCGGCTATGTCCGCTACTACAACGCCGCGCGCGAAGTGGTGGAAGGCCTCGGTCTGGTCAAGGAGGGTTGAGGATGCGCTCGCTTATCCTCGCGGCACTGCTGCTGCCCCTGGCCGTTCAGGCCGCTGAACAACCGGCGGACAAGGCGCTGATCGAGCGCGGCAAGTACCTGGCCCGCGCCGCCGACTGCGTGGCCTGTCACAGCATCGAAGGCGGCGCCGAGTACGCCGGCGGCCTGCCGCTGGTGTCGCCGTTCGGCACCATCTATGGCACCAACATCACCCCGGACAAGGAGCACGGCATCGGCCACTACAGCGCCGATGAGTTCTTCAAGGCGGTGACCCAGGGTGAGCGCAGGGACGGCGGCAAGCTGTACCCGGCCATGCCCTACACCTCCTACCACCTGCTCAAGCGCGAAGACTCCGACGCCATCTACGCCTACCTGATGAGCCTGGAGCCCATCGCCAAGCCGAGCCCGAAGACCGACCTGGCCTTCCCGTTCAACGTGCGCTTCGGCATGACGTTCTGGAACATGCTGTACAAGAACCGCGTGCAGCTCGAAGCGGCCGATGGCAAGGGCGAGGAATGGCAGCGTGGCCAGTACCTGGTGGAAGTGCTCGGCCACTGCGGCGAGTGCCACACCCCGCGCAACGCCGTCGGCGCCCTGCAGCAGGACCTGCGCATGACCGGTGGGGTGATCCTCGGCTACGAGGCACCCAGCCTGTTGGCCAAGGACCTGGCCGAGCGCGGCTGGACCACTGACGACCTGTCGACCTTCCTCAAGCACGGCATCAGCGACCAGGGCTCGGTGTTCAACGAGATGTACCCGGTGCTGCACCACAGCACTCAGTACCTGCCCCAGGACGACCATCGCGCCATGGCCACCTACCTGTTGGGTGAGCAGGCGCCGGAACCGCGCAAGATCGTTGCCGTGGCCGAGACCCAGCTGGGCGAAAGCGCAGCCCGTGGCCGCCAGCAGTACCTCAACGTCTGCGCCGGCTGTCATGGCGTGGAAGGCGAGGGCGTGCCCCACGTGGCGGTCGCCATGAACGGCAACACCACACTGCGCCTGGCCGACTCCCGCAACCTGCTGCGGGTGATCGACGACGGCATCCGCGCGCAGCAGTTCACCGGTTTCGAACGGATGCAGCCAATGCCGGGCTTCAGGGATAAACTCGACGACGGCCAGCTGCGCGACCTGCTCAACTACCTGCGTCAGACCTGGGGTGGTCTCGACGGTGAGGTGGGCCCCGAGCGGGTAGCGGAATTGCGCAGCGAAGCCCCGTCCCACTGATAACGGTATCCCTCGATGCAACACCTCGACCTGCTGGTGGTGCGCAAGGCCCTGGAGTGGTCCGCTTCCGGCCAGCGCGTGTGGCTCTGTACCGTCCTTGCCACGTACGGCTCGGCGCCCCGCGCGCCGGGCTCGCTGCTGGCGGCTACCGCTGATGGGCACTGGATAGGCTCGCTGTCCGGCGGTTGCGTGGAGGATGACTTCCTAGAACGTCTGGCCGCCGGCGCTTTCCCCGAACCGGTGCAATTGGTGCGTTACGGCGATGGCAGCGACACCCATTCGTCGATTCGCCTGCCCTGCGGCGGCATCCTCGATGTGCTGGTGGAAAACCTGCCCTCCGATTGCGATGTCCAGGCCCACTTGCGCGAACTGGAAAGCGCCCTGGCGGGCCAGCGCCGGCTGATCCGCGAGGTGTCCGTGCCCGACGGCGCCCGGCGTCTGCTGCCCGACCGCGATCACGGCCCCCGGGTCGAGCGCGAGGACAGGCTGCTGCGCCTGCGCGTCGGCGCTGCCCAGCGGCTGCTGTTGGCGGGGTATTCCACTGTCGCCCAGGTGTGCGCCGAGTTCGGCCAGAGCCTGGGTTTCGAGGTGGTGCTCTGCGACCCGCGTGACGAAGCCCTGCAAGGCGTCGAGCTGCCAGGTGTGGAAATCCGCCGCGAACTGCCCTCGGAGTTCATCCGCCTGGGCGGCTGCCATGCAGACACTGCCGTGGTCGCCCTGACCCACGATCCGAAGATCGACGACCTGGCGATGATCGAAGCAGTGCGTACTGAAGCCTTCTACATCGGCGTGATGGGCTCCATGGCAACCAGCACCAAGCGCATGGAACGCCTGCGTCGGGTGGGTGGCCTGAACGAGGCGGAAATCGCCCGCATCATCGCCCCCATCGGCCTCAACCTGGGCAGCAAGACCCCGTCCGAAATCGCCCTGGCGGTTCTCGCGGATATCCTGCGGGTGCGCAATGGGATTGCGCGGGAAAGGGTTTGATTAGATTGCCTTCCCTTTGTGGGAGCGAATTCATTCGCGAATGGGCTGCGCAGCAGTCCCGATCGTTCGGAATCGGCAGGCCTGCGGCCTGCTTCGCGAATGAATTCGCTCCTACAGGGGGGCCGTGATCGCCACTTGGAGATGAAGGATGCCCACCGTCCCCGCCCTGATCCTCGCCGCCGGCTTCGGCTCCCGCTTCGGCAGCGACAAGCGCCGCGCCACCCTGGCTGATGGCCGCACCCTGCTGGCAGCCAGCCTTGCGCGGGCCCAGGCGGTGTTCGACGAGGTGCATCTGGTGCTGCGCCCGGAGGACGACCCGGCTGCATTGGGGCTGCCGGAAGGCTGCAACATCATCCTCTGCGAAGACGCCGGCCAGGGCATGGGCCATAGCCTGGCGGCCGGAGCGCGGGCACTGGCCGTGGGGGAAGGGGAGGCCATCGCCGTGCTGCTGGGCGACATGCCCTGGATCGCCGAGTCCAGCCTGCGCGCCCTGATTGCCAAGGCGGCGCCGAGCCGCATCGTCTTCCCCGTCCATCACGATGAGCGTGGCCATCCGGTGCTGTTCGGACGGGACTTCTGGTCCGAATTGCAGACGCTTACCGGCGACGAAGGCGCGCGCCGTGTCCTGCGCGCCCACGCTTCCGCCTGGGTTGCGGTGGGCGTCGACGATCCGGGCGTTCTGCGCGATGTGGACAGCCCCGAGGCAATCCAACCGTAGGTTGCGGCAGAGCGCAGCGAAGCCCAACGATTCCCGGTGAGTCCGCATGTTGGGCTTCGCTTCGCTCAGCGCCAACCTACACAACCCCTGCCCACCTCATGCGGCGCGCAGCCGCGCGGCAACCTGTCGCGCGGCAACGAACCACAGCTTCCAAAATGCCTTGACCGGCTAATCTCTATGCATTGCTTGATCCGCGTCAAAACCCCAGACGCGGGTTTGTGAAGGGCCGACCTGGCCCACATCCAGTCGCACCAGCCTCCACAAGAACAATTCGGCTCGGCCTGGCTCCAGTACCCAAAGGAGTCGCGCGGGGTCTTTGCCTGTATCAACCTGATTAGAGGATTCGCCATGTTCGGATTGGAGGCTCTCGATCTCGCCCGAATGCAGTTCGCCTTCACCGTGTCCTTCCACATCATCTTTCCGGCCATCACCATTGGCCTGGCGAGCTACCTCGCTGTGCTGGAAGGCCTGTGGCTGAAGACGGGACAGGGGGTCTATCGCGACCTCTACCACTTCTGGTCGAAGATTTTCGCCGTGAACTTCGGCATGGGCGTGGTATCCGGCCTGGTCATGGCCTACCAGTTCGGCACCAACTGGAGCGCCTTCTCCGACTTCGCCGGCTCCGTCACCGGGCCGCTGCTCACCTACGAGGTGCTCACCGCCTTCTTCCTCGAAGCCGGCTTCCTCGGCGTGATGCTGTTCGGCTGGAGCCGCGTCGGCCCTGGTCTGCACTTCTTCGCCACGGTGATGGTGGCCATCGGCACCATCATCTCCACCTTCTGGATCCTCGCCTCCAACAGCTGGATGCAGACCCCGCAAGGCTTCGAGATCATCGATGGCCGTGTGGTGCCGGTGGACTGGCTGGCGGTGATCTTCAACCCGTCCTTCCCTTACCGCCTGCTGCACATGGCCACCGCCGCCTTCCTCGCCACCGCCTTCTTCGTTGGCGCCTCGGCGGCCTGGCACCTGCTGCGCGGCCGTGACAACCCGGCGATCCGCAAGATGCTCTCCATGGCCATGTGGATGGCGCTGCTGGTGGCCCCGGTACAGGCCTTCATCGGCGACCTGCACGGCCTGAACACCCTCAAGCACCAGCCGGTGAAGATCGCCGCGATGGAAGGCCACTGGGACAACAGCAGTGGCGAAGCCACCCCGCTGATCCTCTTCGGCTGGCCGGACATGGAGCGCGAGGAAACCCGCTTCAAGGTGGAGATTCCCTACCTCGGCAGCATCATCCTGACCCACAGCCTGGACAAGCAGGTGCCGGCGCTGAAGGACTTCCCCAAGGAAGACCGCCCCAATTCCACGGTGGTGTTCTGGTCGTTCCGCATCATGGTCGCCCTGGGGATGCTGATGATCCTGGTAGGCGTCTGGAGCCTCTGGCTGCGCTGGCGCGGCGGGCTGTTCCGCTCGCGGCCGTTCCTCTACCTGTGCCTGTGGATGGGGCCGTCCGGATTGATCGCCATCCTGGCCGGCTGGTTCACCACTGAAATGGGCCGCCAACCCTGGGTGGTCTATGGCCTGATGCGCACGGCTGACGCGGTATCCAACCACAGCGTGGCGCAGATGAGCCTGACCCTGGTGAGCTTCGTGGTGGTGTATTTCGTGCTCTTCGGCACGGGGATCGGCTACATGATGCGCCTGGTGCGCAAGGGCCCGGTCACCCATGAAGGCAAGGAACTGGCTGGCGGCCCTGGCCAGCACCGCACCCCTGCACGCCCGCTCTCGGCGACCGAAGAGGGCATGGACGATGACGACAACGCTGCAACCCTGCCGAGGACCTGAACATGGGCGTCGACCTTTCTCTGATCTGGGCCATCATCATCATCTTCGGCGTGATGATGTATGTGGTGATGGACGGTTTCGACCTCGGAATCGGCATCCTCTTCCCCTTCGTCAAGGATGACCAGGAGCGCGACGTGATGATGAACACCGTCGCGCCGGTCTGGGACGGCAACGAAACCTGGCTGATCCTCGGAGGGGCCGGCCTGTTCGGTGCCTTCCCACTGGCTTACTCGGTGGTGCTTTCCGCGCTCTACCTGCCGCTGATCCTGATGCTGCTGGGGCTGATCTTCCGGGGTGTGGCCTTCGAGTTCCGCTTCAAGGCCCGTCCGGCCAAGCGCCACCTGTGGGACAAGGCCTTCATTGGCGGTTCCATCGCCGCGACCTTCTTCCAGGGCGTGGCCCTGGGCGCCTTCATCGAAGGTATTCCGGTGGTGGACCGCACCTTTGCGGGTGGTTCGCTGGACTGGCTGGCGCCGTTCCCGCTGTTCTGCGGCCTGGGCCTGATCGCCGCCTACGCGCTGCTGGGCTGCACCTGGCTGATCATGAAGACCGAAGGCCGCTTGCAGCAGCAGATGCACGACCTGGCGCGTCCGCTGGTGCTGGTGCTGCTGGGCATCACCGGTATCGTCAGCATCTGGACCCCGCTGGCCCATGAGGAAATCGCCACGCGCTGGTTCAGCCTGCCCAACCTGTTCTGGTTCATGCCGGTACCGATCCTGGTGCTGATCTGCACCTGGGCGCTGCTGCGCGCGGTGGCCAACAACGCCCACCATGCGCCGTTCGTGTTGACCCTGGTGCTGATCTTCCTCGGCTACAGCGGCTTAGGCATCAGCATCTGGCCCAACGTGATCCCGCCGTCCATTTCCATCTGGGACGCCGCGGCCCCGCCGCAGAGCCAGGGCTTCATGCTGGTGGGCGCGCTGTTCATCATTCCCTTCATCCTGATGTACACCGCGTGGAGCTACTACGTGTTCCGCGGCAAGGTGCGTGTGGAAGATGGCTACCACTAGGAGCACGGCGATGGGCGAATCCGAGAAGAAGCCCCTGTGGCAGCGCCTGGGCTGGCTGGTGGGCATCTGGGCCCTCAGCGTGCTGGCCCTGGGCGCGATGGCCTACCTGCTGCGGATGTTCATGGCGGCGGCGGGGTTGAGTACGCACTGAGGGGAGTCCGAGCGGCGTTCAACTGCCCTCATCCGAACGCGGCCCGCCCCGGCCCCTCTCCCGAAGGGAGAGGGGTGACGCACCCTGACAACCCTCTGCACGGATGGCTCCCTCTCCCTCTGGGAGAGGGCTGGGGTGAGGGTAGTCAGGCCCCGCGCGGAGTCATTTGCTCGCTTTGAGCACCACGAACTTCGGCGTCGCCGCCACCTGCTCCACGCCCCGGAACAGGCGCTTGAGCTTGGCGTGGTAGCCCAGGTGACGGTTGCCCACGATCCACAGCTCGCCCCCCTTCACCAGCGCATTGCGCGCCTGCACGAACATGCGCCAGGCGAGGAAGTCGCCCACCACCTGCTGTTGGTGGAAGGGCGGGTTGCATAGCACCAGGTCCAGCGAATCCGCTGGCTGTTCGGCCAGGCCGTCGCCGGCACGGATATCCGCCGGGCGTTCGCCCAGGGCTGCGCGCCAGTTTTCCTGCGCCGATTGCACCGCCATGTAGGACTCATCCACCAATGTCATCTGCGACTGCGGGTTGGCCAGGGCGTAGACGATGCCGAGCACGCCATTGCCGCAGCCCAGGTCCGCCGCGCGGACATCCGCCAGGCTGCGCGGCAGGTGCGAGAGAAAGGCGCGGGTGCCGATGTCCAGCCCGTCGCGGCAGAACACGTTGGCGTGATTCACCAGCGTCAGGCGCGGTTGATCCAGCTGGTAGCGCGTGGGGTAGGGCGAGGCGATGGCCGGCTTCTGTTCGGGGGTGGCGATCAGCAGGCGGGCTTTCTTCACCGCCAGGGAGGGCTGCATCGGGCCGACGTACTTGGCCAGCAGGTCACCGGCAGCGTGGGGCAGGTGCTTGACCATGCCAGCGGCGACCACAGTAGCGCCTGGAGCCAGTTGGCCGTGCAGGCGGATCAGTTGTTCCTCCAGCAGTGCCAGGGTCTTGGGCACGCGGATCAGTACCCGGTCGAACGGACCAATGGCCGCTTCACTGGCAGGAACGAAACGTACGCCACCGACATCCAGTTCATTGCGCGCCAGATTGCGTTGCAGGGCGATATGACCGAGGTGGGAATCGCCGCTGCTGGTGACCTGGGCGTGGGGCGCGAGGCTGGCCGCCAGCGCGCCGAAGCTGTCGTTCAGTACCAGGATGCGTGTATCGGCCGTGATGCCTTGCTCATGGAGGTGATTGAGCAGGTATTCGTCGGCGGCATCGAAGGCCTGCAGCGGGTCATCCTGCTGCTCGGGCTGGCGAACGAGGTCGAGCTGGGCGAAAGGCGTAGCAAATATAGGCATAAGAACCGGCGGTGTTTCTGAAGGCCGCTTTGCGAGACACTGGGGCGGTCTTCGAACGAATCGGAAATGAGTGGGAGCGGAGTATGACCGCCAGCGAAGAGAAGTTCACCCGTCAGACCCTGCTGGAAGTAGAGACCCTGACGCCCAGCCTGTTCACCCTGCGCACCACCCGCGACGCGGGCTACCGCTTCCGCGCTGGCCAGTTCGCCCGCCTGGGGGTGACCAAGCCCGACGGCAGCACCGTCTGGCGCGCCTATTCCATGGTGTCGGCGCCCCATGACGAGTATCTGGAGTTCTTTTCCATCGTCGTGCCGGGGGGCGAATTCACCAGTGAGCTGTCACGCCTCGCGGTCGGCGACACCCTGATGGTGGACAAGACGTCCTTTGGCTTCCTCACCCTCGACCGCTTCGTCGATGGCCGCGACCTCTGGCTGCTGGCCACCGGCACCGGCCTGGCGCCCTTCCTGTCGATCCTCCAGGACCTGGAAGTCTGGCAGCGTTTCGAACGCATCATCCTGGTCTACAGCGTGCGCCAGGCCGCCGAACTGGCCTATCAACCGCTGATCGATGACCTGAAGAACCGCGACTACCTGGAAGGCGTGGCCGACAAGCTGCTGTACATCCCCGTGGTGACCCGCGAGGAAGTGCCCGGCGCGCTGCATGGGCGCATCACCACGCTGATCGAGAATGGTGAGCTGGAACGCGCCGCCGGCCTTGAACTGCTCCCGGAACATAGCCGTGTGATGCTCTGCGGCAACCCGCAGATGATCGACGACACCCGTGCCGTGCTGAAGAAGCGCGACATGAACCTCAGCCTGACCCGCCGGCCGGGGCAGGTGGCGGTGGAGAACTACTGGTAGAAAAGCATCGCGAATGAATTCGCTCCCACAGGGCACCGATTGCCTTTCAGTGTGGGAGCGAATTCATTCGCGAAAGGACTGCTTAGCAGCCCGATTCAAGCCTCGATATCCACGCGACTCGCACACCCCCCATCACACCGCCCCGGACAGCCGCACCCCGTGCTGCTGCGCCCAGTGGCGCGCTCCATGCGTCGGGCCACGGGTTCGTCGTCGGCGAAGGGCAGCATGGTGGCTTCTTCGATCTGACGCTGGCTCCTGCCACCCAGGCAGGCCTGGGTGGCGAGGTAGAAGAAGGTCAGCGCGGCCAGGCTGAGCAGGGCGTAGGCGCTCTCGTTATCCATGGGCCACCGCCTGCGGTACTGCTTCGGTGGTACGGGCATCGCCAACGCGAATCGTGCGCCAGGTGTTCCAGGCCATCAGCAGCATGCCAGTGACGAAGAAGATGCCGCCCACCATGCGCACCACGAAGCCGGGATGGCTGGCTTCCAGGGCTTCGACGAAGGAGTAGGTGAGGGTGCCGTCCTCGTTGACCGCGCGCCACATCAGGCCCTGGGTGATGCCGTTGACCCACATGGAGGCGATGTAGAGCACGGTGCCGATGGTGGCCAGCCAGAAGTGCGCATTGATCAGGCCGATGCTGTGCATCTGGGCGCGGCCATAGAGGCGCGGGATCAGGTGGTAGAGCGAGCCGATGGTGATCATCGCCACCCAGCCGAGCGCCCCGGCGTGCACGTGGCCGATGGTCCAGTCGGTGTAGTGGGACAGCGCGTTGACGGTCTTGATGGCCATCATCGGGCCTTCGAAGGTGCTCATGCCGTAGAAGGCCAGGGACACCACGAGGAAGCGCAGGATCGGGTCGTCGCGCAGCTTATGCCAGGCCCCGGAGAGGGTCATCATGCCGTTGATCATGCCGCCCCAGGATGGCGCCAGCAGGATGATCGACATCACCATGCCGAGGGACTGGGCCCAGTCGGGCAGGGCGGTGTAGTGCAGGTGATGCGGACCGGCCCAGATGTACAGGGTGATCAGCGCCCAGAAGTGCACGATGGACAGCCGGTAGGAGTACACCGGGCGCCCGGCCTGCTTGGGGATGAAGTAGTACATCATCCCGAGGAAGCCGGTGGTCAGGAAGAAGCCCACGGCGTTGTGGCCGTACCACCACTGCACCATCGCGTCGGTGGCGCCGGAATAGACCGAGTACGACTTGAACCAGCTCACCGGAATGGCCATGTGGTTGACGATGTGCAGCATCGCAGTGACCACGATGAAGGCGCCGAAGAACCAGTTGCCCACATAGATGTGTTTGGTCTTGCGCTTCATCACCGTGCCGAAGAACACCACCGCGTAGGCGATCCAGACGATGCCCATCCACACCGCGCCGGTGAACTCCACCTCGGCATATTCCTTGGTGGTGGTCAGGCCCTGGGGCAGGGTCACCAGCAGGATCACCACCAGTGCCTGCCAGCCCCAGAAGGTGAAGGCGGCAAGCCCGCCACCGAACAGCCGTGCCTGGCAGGTGCGTTGCACCGTGTAGTAGCTGGTGGCGAACAGCGCGCTGCCGCCGAAGGCGAAGATCACCAGGTTGGTGTGCAGCGGGCGCAGGCGGCCGAAGCTGGTCCAGGGCAGGTCGAGGTTCAGCGCCGGCCAGACGAGCTGGGCGGCGATGAACACCCCCATGCCCATGCCGACGATGCCCCAGACGAGCGTCATCAGGGCGAACTGGCGAACCACCTTGTAGTCGTAGGTCGGTTCCGGGATTGCGGTGTTCATGTGCGGGCCTTTCGGTTGGGAAGACTGAGCGGCGCCATTCTGGAAATCCCGACGACGGGGAAACAGACTCAGATAAACCCGCTTTTTAGAGCTCAGATTGAGAGTGTCCTTCCAAGCGAACCGCTGCTATCCCTGTAGGAGCGAGCTCTGCTCGCGAAGGGCCGGTTCGCGAGCAGAGCTCGCTCCTACGGAGGTTGAGTCCCAGGTTCATCTGATATGGTTTTTGCGGATAAATCTGGCGCTGTTTCCTGCTGCAGAGCGTAGCCATAGTGAAGGCCCCCGCCCGCCTTGCTGGAGCCCGCTTGCATGTACCACTACGACGACTACGACCGCGCCCTGGTGCAGGAGCGCGTGGCGCAATTCCGCGACCAGGTGGCGCGGCGCATCAGCGGCGAGCTGAGCGAGGAAGAGTTCCTGCCGCTGCGCCTGCAGAACGGCCTCTACATGCAGAAGCACGCCTACATGCTGCGGGTCGCCATTCCCTACGGCACCCTGTCGTCGAACCAGCTGCGTTGCCTGGCGCACATCGCCCGCGCGCACGACCGCGGCTACGGTCACTTCACCACGCGGCAGAACATCCAGTTCAACTGGATCGAACTCGCTGAAGTCCCGGACATCCTGCAGCAGCTGGCCGAGGTGGAGATGCACGCCATCCAGACCTCCGGCAACTGCGTACGCAACATCACCACCGAGGCCTTTGCCGGGGTGGCTGCCGACGAACTGCTGGACCCGCGCCCGCTGGCGGAAATCCTTCGCCAGTGGTCCACCATCAACCCGGAATTCCTCTTCCTGCCGCGCAAATTCAAGATCGCCCTCTGCGCCGCCGAGGAAGACCGTGCCGCCGTGCAGATGCACGACATCGGCCTTTACCTGTACCGCGACGACGCTGGCGAAATGCGCCTGCGGGTGATGGTGGGCGGTGGGCTTGGGCGCACGCCGATCCTCAGCCAACAGATCCGCGACGGCCTGCACTGGCGCCACCTGCTGTCCTATGTCGAGGCCATCCTGCGGGTCTACAACCGCCACGGGCGGCGCGATAACAAGTACAAGGCGCGGATCAAGATTCTGGTGAAGGCGCTCGGCATCGACGCGTTCGCCCGCGAGGTGGAAGCCGAGTGGCAGCACCTGAAGGATGGTCCCGCCGAATTGACCGAGGACGAGTACCAGCGGGTCGCCGTCAGCTTCGATGCGCCGTCCTATGCCCATCTCGATGACGCCGATCTCGGCTTCGGCACTCACCTGGCGCGGGACCCGGCCTTCGCTCGCTGGTGCGCGCGGAACCTGCAGCCGCACAAGGTGCCGGGCTACGCCGCTGTGGTGCTGTCCACCAAGCCGGGGCCGGACGCGCCGCCCGGTGACGTCACCGCCGCGCAGATGGACGCGGTGGCCGACTGGGCCGAGCGCTTCGGCTTCGGTGAAATCCGCATCGCCCACGAACAGAACCTGGTGCTGCCCGACGTACGCAAGGCCGATCTGCACGCGCTCTGGCTGCTAGCCCGCGAACAGGGCCTGGCGACCGCCAACATCGGCCTGCTCACCGACATCATCGCCTGCCCTGGGGGCGACTACTGCTCCCTGGCCAACGCCAAGTCCATCCCCATCGCCCAGGCCATCCAGGCTCGCTTCCCCGATCCGGCGGCGCTCCAGGACCTGGGCGAGCTTAGCCTGAATATCTCCGGCTGCATGAACGCCTGCGGCCACCACCACATCGGCAATATCGGCATCCTCGGCGTGGATAAGGGTGGCAGTGAGTGGTACCAGATCACCCTCGGTGGCGCCCAGGGCATGCAGAGCGAGCTGGGCAAGGTGATCGGCCCGTCGTTCAGTGCCGACGAAGTCCCGGATGTGATCGAAAAGGTGGTGGCGACCTTCCGCGACTACCGCGAGCCGGAGGAGCGCTTCGTCGACACGGTGCGCCGTATCGGTCTGGAGCCCTTCAAGGAGCGGGTCTACGCCAAGGCGGAGGTGCCGGCATGAATAACCTGATCAAGCTAGTGGACGGTGAAGCTCACTTGGTGGATGACCCCTGGACTCTCGTACGCGAGACGGGCGAATCCCTGCCAGATGGACGACTGATCTTGCCGCTGGCGCTCTGGCGCGAGCGCGATGGACGCGATGGCCTGTTGCTGCAACCGGATGATGAAGTGGAACCGCTGGCGCCGTTGGCCGACGATCTGCCGCTTATTGCGGTGGACTTTCCGAGCTTCCGCGATGGTCGCGGCTATAGCCAGGCCTACCTGTTGCGCACCCGACTGGGCTGGGGTGGCGAGCTGCGTGCGGTGGGGGATGTGCTGCGGGACCAACTCAGCCACATGCGCCAGTGCGGCTTCGATGCCTTTGCCGTGCGCGAGGACAAATCCGCCGAGGATGCGTTGAAAGGATTGATGGGTTTGAGCGTGCTCTATGGGCGTTCGGCAATAGAGCCAAGGCCCCTGTTTCGTAGGCGCTGAGAGATTTCGTACATGAACGGTAAAAATTCCTCGCTTAATGCGCGGGATTTTCTGACCTAGCATTCGCAGTTCGTTTATCCGAACTGGAAACCAATGGACAGCGACAGTAGTTGTAAGCCGCCCCCTGCGACCCTGGGAGCGGCCTCCCTCCCCACCGGCGTTCCCGCACGCCAGATCGAATTGCAGCTTCCTGCTGCCTACGCTTCGTGCATGTCGATGCAACGCCAGCAGGCGTGGTTTGTGCCTGCCCGTGAACTTCTCCCGAGAGCTTGATCCCTATGGAATGGATACTTGATCCCACGGCCTGGCTTGGCCTGCTGACCCTTATCGTCCTGGAGATCGTCCTCGGCATCGACAACCTGGTGTTCATCGCCATCCTGGCCGACAAGCTGCCGCCCCATCAGCGGGACCGCGCGCGTCTGATCGGCCTGTCGCTGGCGCTGATCATGCGCCTGGGCCTGCTGGCGAGCATTTCCTGGCTGGTCACCCTCACCACGCCGCTGTTCGAAGTGTTCGACAAGAGCTTCTCCGGCCGTGACCTGATCATGCTGTTCGGTGGTGTGTTCCTGTTGTTCAAGGCCACCATGGAATTGCATGAGCGCCTGGAAGGCCGGGTTCACAGCCAGGGTGGCAGCCGCACCTATGCCCTGTTCTGGCCGGTGGTGGCGCAGATCGTGGTGCTGGACGCGGTGTTCTCCCTGGACGCGGTGATTACCGCCGTGGGCATGGTGGAGCATCTGGAAGTGATGATGATCGCCGTGGTCGTGTCCATCGGCCTGATGATCATCGCCAGCAAGCCGCTGACCGCCTTCGTCAACGCTCACCCGACGGTGATCATGCTGTGTCTGGGCTTCCTGATGATGATCGGTTTCAGCCTGACCGCCGAAGGCCTGGGCTTCCACATCCCGAAAGGCTACCTGTACGCCGCGATCGGCTTCTCGTTGCTGATCGAGGCCGCCAACCAACTGGTGCGCTGGCGCCGCAAGCGCCAGCTCCAGGGCGACCGCAGCGTGCGTGAGCGCACTGCCCACGCGGTGCTGCGCCTGCTGGGCGGCCGTGGTGTGGAGGCCGAAGAGGTGGGCGAGGAAATCGCCGACCTGGTGGGCGCTGACGATGCTGGCAAGGTGCCCTTCGACCGCCGCGAACGGATCATGATCAGTGGTGTGTTGGGGCTGGCGGAACGCCCGATCCGCACCCTGATGACCAATCGCAGTGAGGTGGAGCGCGTCGACCTCGACGAACCCCGCGAGGTCATCTGCGACGCCCTGCTGCGCTCGCCTCACTCGCGACTGCTGGTGATCCGTGGTGGCAACGTGGACGAGCCGCTGGGCTACGTGCACAAGAAGGAGCTGCTGCGCGAGCTGCTGCAGGGCCAGGACCCGGATTTCGAGCAGGTGCTGCGGGTTCCTCCGAATCTGCCGGATAGCGCGTCGGTGCTGGGCGCCCTGGAGGAAATGCGCAAGGCCTCCACCCACGTGGCCTTCGTGGTCAACGAGTTCGGCGGTTTCGAGGGTCTGCTGACCATGACCGACATACTCGAGTCCATCGCCGGTGAACTGCCCGACGCCAGCGAGGTGGATGGGCTGGATATCGAGCCGTGCGACGGTGGCTGGAAGGTCAGCGGTGCTGTGAACCTGAGTCTTCTGGGCGAGCGCCTGGGCTTTTCCGCCAAGCCCGGCGAGGACTATCAGACCCTCGCCGGCCTGGCCATGAGCCTGCTGGACCGCTTGCCGGTGAGGGGCGATGCCCTGGAAGTGGAGGGCTGGCAGCTGGAGGTGATCGAAGTGAAGGAAAGGCGGGTCAATCGCCTGTTCCTGAAGCCGATGGCGTAGGTCGGGAAGGCCTTGTAGGGGCGAATTCATTCGCCAAGCGGACCGCAGGTCCGCCCTGCATGTCCGGTGGCCGCTGCGCGGCCCATGGCGAATGAATTCGCCCCTACAGGTAAAGGCAAAAACGGCGCCGATGAGGCGCCGTTGTAATTTTTGCGATGCCCGTCAGGGCTGCCTGTCCTGCTGCGATTTCAGCAGGTCGCGGATCTCGGTCAGCAGTTCCTGGTCCTTGGTGGGTGCCGGCGGTGCTTCCGGGGCGGCGGCCTCTTCACGCTTGAGCTTGTTGATCGCCTTGACCCCCATGAAGATCGCGAAGGCCACGATCACGAAGTCCAGAATCGTCTGGATGAACTTGCCATAGGCCAGCACCACGGCCGGAATGTCGCCCTCGGCGGCCTTGAGGGTGATGGCCAGGTCGGAGAAGTCCACCCCGCCGATCAGCAGGCCAATGGGCGGCATGATCACATCGCCCACGAAGGACGAGACGATCTTGCCGAAGGCGGCACCAATGATGATGCCCACGGCCATGTCGACCACGTTGCCCTTGACGGCGAAGGCTTTGAATTCGTTGAGCAGGCTCATGTTCACTCCCTGAGGTTCTGGTTTTAAGGCTGAAGTGTAATTCAGCGGGTCGAGGCTGCCAGTGGCGGTCACCTCCTTGTGCGGGCACACATGCTAGGGCCCGGCATGGCCAGTGCCAAGCCTGCGGTGTGTTTCCGTCAGGCGGCGCTTTCCGCCGCTGGACACTGGTCTAGCCTGAGAGTGAGGCTGCAAGAGGAGGGTCGCTGCCATGCCACTAGAACATCACCCGCTCAACCGTGAATTCCCGGAGTTCAAGGACACCATGCGCGCACTGCTGCAAAGCGATGCGCACTTTGCCCGGTTGGCGGGGGAGTACCAGGATCTGGATTCGCAAATCTACGAAGTCGAGGACGGCAACAAGGCCCTCGATGACAGCGCCCTGCACGGTTTGAAGGTGCAAAGGGTCGCCTTGAAAGATGAAATCGCCCGAATGCTCAGGAGCGCCAAGGGCTGACGCCTTGATTTGATCGGGGTCAACAGGGCTGGACGAGCAGGGGCATAGGCTGGGCACCATCTTTTCTTCCCGGAGCCTTTGCCATGACCGCTGCCATCCTGGTGTCCGGCGTGGGCATGATGCCTGCGTCGTCCATTTCCCCTGAGCGCCTGGAAGCCATCGAACGTCTGGGCCGCCTGCAAAGCCAGCTCGACCTGTTGCAACTCCGCATCCGCCGCGTGGAAGAGGGCAGCGAGCCGGATGACGGCTCCAGCCTGACCATGCTGCAGATGCGCCTGGATGGTCTGCTCGAGGACCTCGAACGCCAGCGTCGACGCGCCAGCGGCCAGTGCTGCAACTGCGGCGGCGGTTGCCGAGGTTGATCCGCTATCATGCGGGCTTTCGTGTTTCTGACGGAGTCCGCTGATGGCCAAGGCCAAGCGCATGTATGGCTGCACCGAGTGCGGCGCCACCTTCCCCAAATGGGCCGGCCAGTGCGCCGATTGCGGGGCCTGGAACACCTTGGTTGAAACCGTGCTGGAGGGCGCCGCGGCGTCTTCCTCGGGCGGTCGCGGCGGCTGGGCTGGCCAGCAGGCGCAGATCAAGACCCTGGCCGAGGTCAGCGTCGAGGAAATGCCGCGCTTTTCCACCGCGTCCACCGAGCTGGACCGGGTTCTCGGCGGCGGCCTGGTAGACGGTTCGGTCGTGCTGATCGGCGGTGATCCGGGCATCGGCAAGTCCACCATCCTGCTGCAGACCCTCTGCAACATCGCAGCGCGTTTCCCCGCGCTCTATGTCACCGGTGAGGAGTCCCAGCAGCAGGTGGCCATGCGCGCCCGCCGCCTGGGCCTGCCGGAAGACAAGCTCAAGGTCATGACCGAGACCTGCATCGAAGCCATCATCGCCACCGCACGGGTGGAACAGCCCAAGGTGATGGTGATCGACTCCATCCAGACCATCTTCACCGAGCAATTGCAGTCTGCCCCCGGCGGTGTGGCCCAGGTGCGCGAGAGCGCAGCGCTGCTGGTGCGTTTCGCCAAGCAGAGCGGCACGGCGATATTCCTGGTCGGCCACGTAACCAAGGAAGGTGCCCTGGCCGGTCCTCGCGTGTTGGAGCACATGGTGGACACGGTGCTCTATTTCGAGGGCGAGTCCGACGGCCGCCTGCGCCTGCTGCGGGCGGTGAAGAACCGTTTCGGCGCGGTCAACGAGCTAGGCGTATTCGGCATGACCGACAAGGGCCTGAAGGAGGTTTCCAACCCCTCGGCGATCTTCCTCACGCGCGCCCAGGAATCCGTGCCCGGCAGCGTGGTGATGGCCACCTGGGAGGGATCGCGGCCCATGCTGGTCGAGGTCCAGGCGCTGGTGGACACCAGCCACCTGGCCAACCCCCGTCGAGTGACCCTGGGCCTGGACCAGAACCGCCTGGCCATGCTGCTGGCGGTGCTGCACCGCCACGGTGGCATCCCGACCTATGACCAGGATGTGTTCCTCAACGTGGTGGGCGGTGTGAAGGTGCTGGAAACCGCCTCCGACCTGGCGCTGATCGCCGCCATCATCTCCAGCCTGCGCAATCGTCCGCTGGCCCATGACGTGCTGGTGTTCGGCGAGGTAGGGCTTTCCGGCGAGGTACGTCCGGTGCCCAGCGGCCAGGAGCGCCTGAAGGAAGCCGCCAAGCACGGCTTCAAGCGCGCGATCGTGCCCAAGGGCAACGCGCCCAAGGAAGACCCGCCCGGCCTGACCGTGGTCGCGGTGACCCGCCTGGAACAGGCGCTGGATGCGCTGTTCGAGTAGCGGGAATTCTTCCCTTCGCGATTGAAATCGCCCCCACAGGAAAAGCGAGCAGCATTTAGCCTGCACGGACAGCTCCCTCTCCCGCTTGCGGGAGAGGGTTGGGGTGAGGGGCTTTTGGCAGACCTGCGGTCTGCTTGGCGATTGAATTCGCCCCCACAGGAAAAGCGAGCAGCATTTAGCCTGCACGGACGGCTCCCTCTCCCGCTTGCGGGAGAGGGTTGGGGTGAGGGGCTTTTGGCAGACCTGCGGTCTGCTTGGCGAATGAATTCGCCCCTACAAGAAGCGGCTGCCGAGGGGCTATTCCTCGCCCAGCGCGGTCAACTCGCGCTCCAGCAGCTCTTCGCTACCGAGGTTGAGCTCCACCAGGCGGCGCAGGTGGCTGATGGAGTCCAGGTCGATATGACGGCAGATGAAACCGAGCTGGTCGCCCTGGGCGCGGGTCAGTTCCACTTCCATCGCGACCTGTATGTCGGCCCCCAGGTCGATGCGGACATCGAAGGGCATGGCCGGGTCGCCATCCCACTCCGACGGGCGAATCACCAGCAGGCCCTTGAGGGAAATGTCGTGCAGCTCCGCAGCCCAGCGCTTGTCGCCCTGCGCGATGGTGGTGGCGGCATCGAAGTTGATGCGGTGGAAGCGCCGACGTTCGCTGGCGATTTCACTCATGTTCATGCTCCTGCGAGATTTCAACCACTATAGACAAGGCTCTTCGCGCCTTCATTCGCCCCGGCGCCGCCTGATCCACAAAATCATTGCCGCAATTGCCAGCACGCCGGTTCCGGCCAGCAGGTACTTCCACGGGCGCAGGCTGCTGCGCAACCACTGCCCGCGCTCTTCCCAGACGCGCTTGCCGGCGGCATCGAAGTCCGGCTCCTCGCAGTTCTGGCCGAAGTTGACGGCCCAGGGCACGTACGGTCCCTGCTGCACGTAGCGCCGGTAATGGACACGTGCGCCTTCCAGGTCGCGGTAGAGCAGCCAGCCGGTGGCCTTGCACAGCACCGCGGCGAAGGCCTGGCTGCTCCGGGGCAGTTGGTCGGCGGCGCGGTCAGCGAGCTGCGCGGCGACCCAGCGATAGTGGTAGCGGGTATTGGGCTGGGCCAGATTGGTGTTCTGCCGCTCGGCCTCGTCGGCGCTCAGCAGCCCGCTTGCTTTCTGGCGGTCGACCTGGAGCAGGGCGAAGGAACCGCCGAGGCTATGGAAGTCTGGCGACATCTCGTAGCCCAACAGTTCCATGCCCTGTTCACGGGCGATCACTGCCGCTTCATACAGGGCTTCGGCACGGCCGGTGGCGGTCCAGCGGTTCTCCGCTTCTTCCCGGGCGTGGCCATAGCGGCGGGCGGTTTCGCGCAGTTCGTCGCTGTCGAAATAGGGCAGCGCCTCGGCGAAATGGCCTTCACGCAGGAGGCGTCGTGCCAGCAGATCACGCAGTTGGGCCGCTACGGGGCGTGGCTGGTAGCTCTCGCGCTCTTCGGCTGTCTGCGGTTTGGCTGCCGCTACCTTGGCGTCGACATAGCCCTTGAGTTCTTCCAGCGTGAGCACCCGCTCGGCGACGGCGGCGGCATCCCACCAGTAGAGGTCGCCGCTGCGGTAGAGCAGGTCGAAGGCGTCCAGGTAATCGCCGCGCTGCAAAGAGAGGATGGCGTTTTCGCCGTCCACCCGGCAGCGCGGTTTCACGTTCTCGTAATCCCAATTGGCCGTGCGCCGGGTGCCCCAGTCTTCATCTTCGGGGAAGGCGCGCGCGGCCTTGGCGTAGGCTTCGGCGGCACGGGTGGCATCACCGTCGCGCAGGGCCAGCTTGGCTCGCAGCCACCAGGCCAGACCGCTGTCGCCGGCTTTGGCGAGGAAGCGCTGGGCATCGTCGTAGCGACCGAGCTGGTAGCTCAGGGCGGCCAGGCGATCGGCATTGTCCAGATCGCTTGCAGTGTTCTCGACCAGCAAGGAGCCGAGGCGATCATCCCCATTCGGCTCGCCATCGAGGCGGCTGAGCAGGCGCGCGGTCAGCAATTGCTGGACCTCGGGAATGGCCAGCAACGGCATCAATTGTTCATCGGGCAAGCGGATGAGTTCGGCCGAAAGCTGGCGCAGCGAGCTGTAGCCGGTGGCGGAATGGTGGGCGGTCTGGCTGGCGTAGAGGCGGATGGCGCCGGCCCAGTCGCCAGCCAGATAGGCCAGGCGGGCCTCTTCGCCGAGGCTGGCGATGCCCAGTTCCAGCGGGTCGGAGTAACCCTGGGCGGTGAGCTGGCGGGTCTGACTGAAAGCATCGCGCGCGACCTCGGTGGCTTGTCGCATGAATAGCCGCTGGTCTTCTTCGCTGCGTTGGGTTTCTTCTGCAGGTACGCCCTCGGGATTTCCTAGGCTGGCCTGTGCCCGGCCCAGGGAATAGGCGGCCCAGGTGCTGCGCAGGCGACGTTGTTCGGGCGGCAGTTGCAGGACCCTCTGGAAGTAGTCGGCGGCCAGTTGGTAATCCTGCTGGGCGAAGGCGACCGCACCAGCGCTGTAGAGGCGCAGCTCGGCGGGCAGGTCCAGGCCCTGGTCCTCCACCTGATGGGCGTCGGTCAGGGTTCGCAGGTGCCGGACCTGCTGGTAGAGGGGCTCGCCCAGTTCCTTCTGTTCCACTTCATCGCGCTGCTGGAGGTAACGTTCCCCGCCGTCGTCCCAGTAACCCACCAGGGTGGCATCACCTGACTGGCCGAGGCCGGGGACCGGTTTGCCCAGTCGCGCGACCTCGAAGGCGAAGTTGCCTTCGGGCAGCTCGGCCAGGGTCTGGGCGCGGTCGTCCAGCAGGCTCAGGGGAAAGTCCGGCCCGCACGCCTGCGCGCTCAATACCGGCAGGCAGAGCGCGATGGCGAGGGCAAGGCGAGTGCGGCGTTCAGGGGTAGACACGGGATCCTCCTTGATCGAGATGTTCGCAGCGGGCCCAACCCAGGGCGCGCTGTTGGCCGGCGGCGAGCCGGCCTTCGTTGAGACGGGTGAAGACCAGGCGGTCGGTTGCGCGCTCCAGGCGAAAGCCGGCCAGGGCGTCGGCCGCTTCGCAGGACTGGGCCGGCAGTTCGATGCGTTCCGGCAGGGGGCCGTCGAGGTTGCCCAGGTTGGTGAGGGCTAGCTCGTGCAGGGGGCCCGACTGCTGGATCTCAGGCCGGATGTCGGTGTGCAGGGCTTCGCCACGCGCCACGGCCTGCAGGGTCGCCAGCCGCCAGGCACGGCGATCGCCGGCCAGGGGCAGGCGGAACCAGATGACGCCGGTCAGGTGCTCGGGGCGGTCGCGGCGCAGGTTGGCCAGCAGTTCAGCCAGTTGCTGCGGGTCGGCCTGGAGTTCGCGGCGTGGTCCGGCGATGGCCAGCGGGCTTTCGCTCTCGACCCGGCCATTCACCAGGGCGATGCCGTAGGCGGGCAGGGCGAGCAGGAAGGGGCGGTCGCTGACATCGTTCCAGCGCTTTGCCCAGGCCTGTGCCCGTGTGGGGTCGAACAAACCATTCTCCGGGGCGCTCACCGCATGGACCTGCAACACGCTGCCATCCACTTGCCGAAGCAGATCGGCCAGAACCGGGCTGTCGAGCCAGGCGGGCAGGGCGGTGATGCTGAGCTTGAGATCCGCCGGAAGCGCCTGGCGAAGGTCGCGGAGAAAGTCCCGGTACCCCGGCAGGCGCGCGCTGGCGCAATCGTGATCGATCTCCAGACCCTGCATGACAACACCCTGGGCGCGCCAGTGGTCCACCAGGGCGAGGATGTCGGCGCGGGTGCGTTGCAGGTCCAGGTCCAGCAGTTGGCCGTCCAGGCGGACCACTGCGACCAGTGGGCGGCCGTCGGCGGCGAGCAGTTCACGGTCCACCTGAATGTGCGACCAGCCCGCACCCGGATGGGCCTGGGCGGCGAGCACCCGCAGGGTGGAGAAGTCGGCTCGGCTGGCGGCCAGGGCTTCCGCGTGGGCCGGGCGCCATTGCCGCTGCCATATATAGAGTTGCTGGTCGAGCGGCGCGCGGGTTTCCTGCTCGCAGCCAGAGAGCAAGAGCAGCAAAAGGATGAAGGCTGCGCGAAGGTGTGAAGAAGGCATGGAATCGGCGCGCTCTGGAGCGGGCTCCTTGGGTAATTGAGCCTGACTGCGGCGAATTACATCCGTAATCCCGGTGGCCGACAAGGTATGCCGGGGCTGGTTTGACAGTTCCCGATACGTCGCCAAAGCTGCTTATGCGGTTTTTCTATAAATTCGTGCGGAGCGCAAATAATGGATAAGCGACTTCTGAAAAAGGGTTTGATCGTGGGGCTGCTCAGCGCCGCCAGCGTGGCGGCGCAGGCTGACCAGGCGGGGGGCGGTGGTTGCGGTTGGGGCAACATGCTGTTCGAAGGTCAGCGCGGGCTGGTCCCGCACCTGCTGGCCACCACCACTAACGGAACTTCCGGTAACGCCACCTTTGGCTTGACCTCGGGTACCAACGGTTGCGATTCCAGCGTGCGCCTGGGCTATGGCGGCCGCTCCATGCTGGCCATGAACGGCATGCTCGACAACATTGCCGAAGACATGGCCCAGGGCAAAGGCGAGGCGCTGGATGCCTATGCGACCCTGCTGGGCATCGAACAGTCCGATCGCGCCCACTTCGCCCAGGTCACCCAGGCCAATTTCTCCACCATCTTCTCCTCGCCAGACGTGACCGGGGACCAGGTGCTCGCCGCCACTGTCGACGTCATGAGCCGCGACCAGCAGCTGGCCCGCTATGCCAAGCAGCCGAGCTAAGTCCAGCAGCGCATAAGAAAGCCGGGCCTTGCCCGGCTTTTTTCTAGCCCCCTGTCGCTGAAAGGGCCATTCCAGACCCGGTTCGGTCACCGGCTGCTTCCAGAGGGACTAAGCTTGTGCGGCAGCCTGTCTGTTCATTCATTCGGAGTTCCCTATGAACAATAACAACAGCGTCCTGCGCCACCTGCCCTGGGCAGTGCTGGCTGTGGCCGGGGCCTGCGCCCTGGGCGTTGTCGCGTTGCGGCGCGGCGAGGCGATCAACGCACTGTGGATAGTGGTAGCTGCCGTTGCCCTCTACCTGGTCGCCTATCGCTACTACAGCCTGTTCATCGCCACCAGAGTGATGCAGCTCGATCCAGCTCGCGCCACGCCGGCCGTCCTCCACAATGACGGCCTGGATTTCGTTCCAACCAACAAACACGTGCTCTTCGGGCACCACTTCGCTGCCATCGCTGGCGCCGGCCCGCTGGTGGGCCCCGTACTCGCCGCGCAGATGGGCTACCTGCCCGGCACCCTCTGGCTGATTGCCGGTGTGGTACTGGCCGGTGCAGTGCAGGACTTCATGGTGCTGTTCATTTCCAGCCGCCGCGATGGCCGTTCCCTGGGCGACCTGGTACGGGAGGAAATGGGCCAGGTGGCAGGCACCATCGCGCTGTTCGGCGCGTTCCTGATCATGATCATCATCCTCGCGGTGCTCTCGCTGATCGTGGTGAAGGCCCTGGCCGAAAGCCCGTGGGGTATGTTCACGGTGATGGCGACCATCCCCATTGCGATGCTGATGGGGATCTACATGCGCTATATCCGCCCGGGCCGCATCGGCGAGATTTCGGTGGTGGGCGTGGTCCTGCTGCTGACTTCCATCTGGCTCGGTGGCCAGGTCGCCGCCGACCCGGTCTGGGGGCCGGCGTTCACCTTCACCGGCGTGCAGATCACCTGGATGCTGATCGGTTATGGCTTCGTCGCCGCCGTGCTGCCGGTGTGGCTGATCCTCGCCCCGCGTGACTACCTGTCCACATTCCTCAAGATCGGCACCATCATCGCTCTGGCCATCGGCATCCTGATCACCATGCCGGAGCTGAAAATGCCGGCGCTGACCCAGTTCGTCGACGGCACCGGTCCGGTATGGAAAGGCCCGCTGTTCCCCTTCCTGTTCATCACCATCGCTTGCGGTGCGGTATCGGGCTTTCATGCGCTGATTTCCTCGGGCACCACGCCCAAGATGCTGGCCAGTGAGTCCCACGCCCGCTACATCGGCTACGGCGGCATGCTGATGGAGTCCTTCGTCGCCATCATGGCCATGGTCGCCGCCTCGGTGATCGAGCCGGGCGTGTACTTCGCCATGAACAGCCCGCCGGCCGTGGTCGGCGCGGATGTCGCCAGTGTGGCGGCAGCGGTGAGCAACTGGGGCTTCGCCATCACCCCCGAGCAACTGGAGGCGACCGCCAGGGACATTGGCGAACACACCATCCTGGCCCGTGCCGGCGGTGCGCCGACCCTGGCCGTGGGTATCGCGCAGATCCTCCACCAGGTGCTGCCGGGTGAGAACACCATGGCCTTCTGGTACCACTTCGCGATCCTTTTCGAGGCGCTGTTCATCCTCACTGCCGTGGATGCCGGTACCCGCGCCGGTCGCTTCATGCTGCAGGACCTCTTGGGCAACTTCGTCCCGGCCCTGAAGAAGACCGAGTCCTGGACCGCCAACGTCATCGCCACCGCCGGTTGCGTGGCCCTGTGGGGCTGGCTGCTGTACCAGGGCGTGATCGACCCGCTGGGTGGCATCAACACGCTGTGGCCGCTGTTCGGCATCTCCAACCAGATGCTGGCCGGTATCGCCCTGATGCTGGGTTGCGTGGTGCTGATCAAGATGAAGCGCCAACGCTATGTGTGGGTGACCCTGATCCCGGCCACCTGGCTGCTGATCTGCACCACCACCGCCGGAGTGATCAAACTCATCGATCCGAACCCCGCCGTCGGCTTCCTGGCCCTGGCCAAGAAATACAGCGACGCCCTGGCTGCGGGGCAGGTGCTGGCGCCGGCCAAGGACATCGGCCAGATGCAGAACGTGATCTTCAACGCCTACACCAATGCGACCCTGACCGCGCTGTTCCTCTTCGTGGTGCTGAGTGTGCTGTTCTACGCCATCAAGGTGGGCCGCAATGCCTGGATGAAACCGGAGCGCACCGACAAGGAATCGCCGTTCCAGCCGATCCCGGAAGCCTGAGGAGGGCACCATGTTCAATGACCTCAGCCGCATGGGTAAGTACCTCGGGCAGGCCGCACGCATGCTCGTGGGCATGCCCGACTACGACAATTACGTCGAGCACATGCAGCGCAAGCATCCGGACAAGCCGGTGATGAGTTACGAGGAATTCTTCCGCGAGCGCCAGGAGGCGCGTTATGGCGGCGG